>CAYOXF010000018.1:0-58824 GCA_964407845.1 uncultured Acidobacteriaceae bacterium
GTATTGAAACCGTGTGTCCGTGGGGGGTGGACGAAACAGCGATGAGCTCGCAGTGGATTCCCAAGTCGTGAACGGAGAAGAGTAAATGGATCAGAAAAACGTCTTACTACGCTCCTGGATGTTCGTCCCTGGAAATCGCCAGCGCATGATTGAAAAATCATTGGGAGTTCAGGTGGACGCCGTCATGATGGACATCGAGGACGGCGTTGCTCCCGCCGAGAAGGACATGGCCCGCCAACAGATTGCGGCCTGCCTCGACCAGGTGGCAGCACGCCTGAAGACAGAGGGGCGACTTCGCACGCCGGCGAGGTTCGTGCGCATCAATGCCGTCGGGCACGATCGGAGTCGGGACGATCTCGCCTTGGTCGTGCGGCAGGGCCTGGAGGGTCTGGTTATACCAAAGGTTGAGACTCCCGAGCAGATCAAGATCGTCGAGCAGATCCTAGATCGCCGCGAACCGGAAGTGGGACTAGCTCGAGGAACGGTGCGCATGCTGGCCGCCCTGGAAAGCCCAAAAGGATTGTTCAGCGCCTACGCCATCGCTACCGCTTCCCCACGAGTGATCGGGCTGCTTTTTGGGGCGGAGGATTTCTCAAGAGAGCTGAGCCTGCCCCTTCGGCGTGAAGGCGAAGCTCGCGATTTGATCTACGCGCGTTCTGCGCTAGTGACGGCTGCCGCGTGTGCGCACGTCCAGGCCGTTGACGGCGTATGGCCGGACCTCCAAGACACCGAAGGGTTGAAGACGTTTGCATTGCAGTCCCGCCGGTTGGGGTTTTCAGGGATGTCGCTGATCCATCCCGCGCAGATCGACACCGTGAACGCTGCATTCACGCCGACGGCGGACGAGATCGACTATGCGCGAAGAGTGCTCAAGGCCTTCGATGAAGCGAGGGCTCGCGGCGAAGGCGCGGTTGCCTTTGGCGGGCAGCTCCTCGATCTCCCGATTGTGGACAGGGCTAGGCAAACTCTTGAGTTGGCGGAATCGCTGGGCACCCGTTCCTCGTAGCGGATTCTGTTTTCCACGTGGTTACCTAGAACGATGCCGAGAGGAGCAAATGAAAGAGATTCCTAGGTGCCCAAGCAATCTATAAGGGGGATCAAAAAATGGCAGTCAAGCCTGGCTGGGAAGGGCGATTTTTTGAGGATTTCGAAGTCGGAGACGTTTACCGCTGCCGCCTCGGGCGGACGGTGACGGAAAACGATAACATCTGGTTCACGCTGCTCACCAACAACACGAATCAGATTCACTTCAACAATGAATACGGCAAGCGCACCGAGTTCGGCCGGTGTTTGATCAACAGTGCCCTCACGCTTGCCATCGTGGCCGGGATGGGTGTGGCGGATGTGAGCGAGAACGGCTTTGCGCTCGGCTGGGACGAAATCAAGCTGCCCAATCCGCTGTTTGCCGGAGACACTCTCTACTCCCAATCCGAAGTGTTGGAGAAGCGTGAGTCCAAGTCCAAGCCCCAATGGGGGATTATCAAGGTCCGCACCCAGGGTATCCAGCAGGAGGGCAAGGTCGTTATCGACTACAGCCGCAGCGTTATGGTGTGGAAGCGCGCGCACGCGCCGAAGCAAAATCTGTTCCCCGAGGTTCGTCCCTGATGGCGGAAGATACCGCTAAGAAGGTGCCTCGAGCCCTGGATGGCGTTCGCGTCCTGGCTCTGGAAGTTTCCGTATCCGGTCCGCACTGCTCACGGATTCTGGGAGACATGGGTGCCGAAGTCGTCAAGGTTGAAAAGCCGGGAACTGGCGACCTAATTCGAGCGTGGGACTCTGTCGTGCGAGGCCTCTCGTCCGGCTTCGTGTGGCTCAACGGGAACAAGCGAAGCTTTGCGGTAGATATCAAGAAGCCAGCCGGTCGGGAGGCTGTCCAGCGACTTGCTGAACGCGTGGACGTGGTCCTTGAAAACTTTGCGCCCGGAGTTGCCGATCGACTGGGATTGGGAGCCGCTGAGCTCTGCGCTCGCAATCAAAGGCTTATTTACTGTTCCTTGTCCGGTTACGGCCAGGATGGTCCCTTCCGGGAAGCAAAGGCCTACGACCTGCTCATCCAGGGCGAGGCGGGCATCATTGCCACAACCGGTTATCCGGACAAGCCAGCCAAGGTCGGGGTGCCGATCACCGATCTTGCGTCGTCGATGTACGCGACCGTGGGAATTCTCCTGGCTCTTTATCAGAGGGAACGGACCGGCCGCGGACAGGTGATCGATATCTCGATGTTCGAATCGGCCCTCGCCTGGCTGGGCTATTTTCCGCACCACTATTGGCATCGCGGGGAAGAGCCCGTACGCGTGGGCATGCGCCACCATTACATCGTCCCCTATGGCCCGTACCTGGCAAGCGATGGTGCATACGTAAGCTTGGCGGTGGCGACCCCTCAGGACTGGGAGGTTTTTTGCCGGAAGGTAATTGAACGCCCTACTCTATTGGAAGATCTTCGCTTCCGCACAGCGCCCGACCGCCGGCGGAATCGCGCGGCGCTAGAAGAACTGATCGAGAGAATCTTCCTGGAGCGACCGCAACAGGAATGGCTGCGCCGCCTGCGCGAAAGCGAACTGCCCTATGGAAGGTTGAACGGCATTGGTGAGGTTTTGGCTCATCCGCAGGCGATTGCGCGGAAGATGATACGGGAGATGGAATCGCCCGTAGGGCCCGTGCCCGTCATGGGAAGTCCTCTAAGGCTGTCCGACAGCCCAGCGCGATTCGATCCAATTCCGGCCTTGGGACAAGACACCGAGCCAATTCTTCAAGAACTCGGCTACACCTCCGCTGAAATCGACACTTTCCGGCGCGATCAGATCATCTGACCGCAGGTTCCGTCGGGCACGAGCGTCTGCGCCTGGAGGCAAGCGAAAACTTGCAGAACGGCACTACATGCCCGAAAGTCCGCCTTCGTTTCCAACCCTGCTCGCCAGGAGCGAGATGAAATCGACGTCACGCTCGTTCAGCCATCGCGCTGTGGCGGAGTCGGGCCGCAGCCGATTCGAGAGTCTGCGCAGGTCATCCAGCTCATCAATATCCAGTTCCAAATGAGGATTTCGAAAGAGTCGAATATGAGCGCCGCATTCCTTGGCCTCGGCCAAATGACGACGGAAACTATCAGGGCCGAAATGCGAAGGAAAGAGAACGGCAGGTGACCGCAAGAGTGCGTTTGTGCCCGTGCCGTCACTCGAGGGAACCATAACCACAGACGGCGCTACGTCCAATTGTTGGAAGACTGCCTCGATGTCGCACGGTTCGACCAGCGGCAAATCGATGGGCAGTCGAAGCAGAGCGCAAACACCCTGCTCGGCACAGTAGCGCGATCCGGCATCCACGGAGCTGCTTTCCGAGGTCTGATAGGATTCAACGATTGTCTCCCAGCCGCGTTCTCGCGCACGAGAAAGCGCCCCGGGTTCTTTGCTGATCACAAATACTCGGTCCGCACACCGCGTTTCGGCCACGACACTGAAAAAGTCCTCGCACATCGCCTCCGCAAGATCTGCGCGGTCGGCAGGAGCGAAATGCGGAGCCAAGCGTTTCTTGGCCTCGTGAAATTCCTTTACCGGAATCAGGATCGCCTTCATGCCATGGCTCTTGCTTTCTGCTTCTCTGAGAACTGCAAGACTCTTCGCGCCAGAAGCTCCTTGTCTTCCACGTTGCGCATGACCGTCGGGTGGACGACGACCTCCACGCCGAGCGCTTCGATGGCCGGACGTTGGGCGCTGTCGAGGGGATCAATCACCATGGTTCCGCAGATATCTTGATACATCCGAGCCACGCCGAGGGCCGACACATCGTGCCCCAATTGTGCGAGCATTCGGTCGGACGGGCCCTTCAGGGATTTGCCTCCTACGATGGGACAGACGGCCATGACGTGAGTCCGCCGCTTTTGCATGACTTCCCGCACACCCGGGATTGCCAGAATCGGCCCAATGCTGATCAGCGGATTACTGGGGCAAATCACGACGCTACGAGCACGTGCGAGCCCTTCGAGGACGCCCGGAGCCGGACGCGCACGTTCGATTCCATCGAACGAGATCGCCCGAACCGTCGGTTCCGCTCGTCGTTGAACTAGGTACTGTTGAAAGTGGAGGCGCCCCTCGTTGGTTTCAATCATCGTTGGCACGGGCTCGTCGCTCATGGGAAGAATTGTGGCCCGGACGCCTAGCGCTTCCCGGATCGAATTCGCAACTTCCGATAGACGCGCCCCCGCGCGAAGCATGGCTGTGCGATGAATGTGCGTCGCCAGATCGCGATCTCCGAGATGGAACCACTGGGGGCGGCCGTAAACGGCGAGCTGTTCGAGGGTGCGAAAGGTTTCGTCGCGGAACCCCCAACCGGTATCAGCGTTTACCACTTCCGCCAACGTATAGGTAACGATATCGAGGTCGGGTGATATGGCAAGGCCGTGCAAGACAATGTCGTCGCCCGTATTGACAATGACCGTCAGCTCGCGCGAATCCATTACGCGATTGAGGCCTAGCAAGATTTTGGAGGCGCCGACCCCGCCCGCCAGTGCCACGATGTCCATCAGTATCCCATCGGGTCGCGCACGGGATTCTCCGTGCTTACGCCCATGCGCGCTAGCGGCAGGCATTCGCTTGGATCGAGCTGTTCGAAGACCCGCCGGATCTTGTAGGTTGTGGTGCGTTCGGCGGGAGTGCGGCCGATCGTCCGGATCAGCGCGCGAAGCTCGCCTGATGAAACAGATTCACCAAAATTAGATCCTGCGGCTTTCGAGATGCTTTCTTCCATCAATGTGCCGCCGAAGTCGTTTGCGCCCGCTTCGAGGCAGGCCAGCGCTCCGTCGAAACCGAGTTTCACCCAAGACACCTGGATATTTCGAATGTGGCCGTTTAAAAGCAGGCGGGCCAGCGCATGCACCAGCAGATGCTCTCGAAGCGAGCTCCCGGCACGTGCGCGGCCCGTACGGAACAATCTGGTCTGCGAATGGATGAAGCCTAAGGGGACGAACTCAGTGAACCCGCCTGTGTCCCTTTGAATCTCGCGCAGCAGGAGCAAATGCCCTACCCAATGCTCGGGGAGCTCCGCGTGACCGTACATCATAGTGCTCGTGGAGGGAATGCCGAGTTCGTGCGCCGTGTGAATTACTTCAATCCATCGGCGGACCTTCAGCTTGTTTGGGCTCAGCACCTCGCGCACTTTGTCATCTAGGATTTCCGCCGCCGTTCCCGGGATGCTGCCCAACCCGGCTTCTTTCAGTGTCCGCAGATACCCGGGCAGGCTCATGCCAGTCTTTTCGACACCATACACGATTTCCATCGGCGAATACGCATGCAGATGTAGGTTGGGTAAGCGCGCTTTGATGGAGCGCAGAAGATTGGCGTAGTACGTGCCGTTCAAGTCGCGGGGCAACCCGCCTTGGATGCACACCTCTGTCGCCCCGCGCTCGACGGCCTCGACAGACTTGGCGACCAGCGAGTCGGTAGAATGAAAGTAAGCATCCGGCGCACGGGGACCTCGGCCGAATCCACAGAACGCGCAACCTACGATACATACATTCGTAAAGTTGAGGTTTCGGTTTACGACGTAGGTCACCTGATCGCCCACTGCCCGCCGGCGAAGCTCGTTGGCAGTCTTTAACACCGCGAGAAGGTCGTTGCCCGCCGCGCCGCATAGGGCGAGTCCGTCGCCTCGGTCGAGATCCTTACCGGCGAGAGCCTTCTCGAGAATGTTGGCAACAGTTGGACTCGCAGCTCCGAGGGCCTGTTCCCAAGAGGTCTCTCGCCACCGAGGATCAATGGTGTTCAGCACTCGTTGCTCTCAGTTTCGGGCATAACCGTCTTCCCCCTGGAGCTTCTGCAAACAAGATTGGAGGCGTGCATCCACGAATCCCGGCCGTGAGGAAAATTCGGGATAAATCGCAAGGCGCTCACGCAGGACAAATCCGGCGGCGCCTGTCTTTTGTGCCAGCGAGGAGATTTGTGGCCACGTTGCCTCCGGATTAATGAAATCCTTCGTCAAAGGGGAGACACCACCCCAGTCGTTTAATCCGGCCTCGAGTAACACAGGGTAGTCGTTCGAAAGGAGGTTGGGGGGAGATTGAATATTCATATTGCCGCCGAAGATCAATCGAGCAGTTGCGAGGGTCCGCAGCAGCTCCTCAAGAGACGGCTCAGGCGTTAGTGCCATTCTCGTCCCGGGCTTGGCTCTGAAGGGTTGGATGATCACCTCCTGGATGTGGCCATACTTCCCGTGGAGATCGCGAATGGCAAGGAGCGAATCGATTCGCTCCTCGACGGTTTCGCCAATGCCAATGAGAATGCCTGTGGTAAAGGCGATCGACAAACGCCCGGCCTCTTCAAGTGTTCGCAACCGAAGCGACGGCACTTTGTCCGGGGCTTTCCAATGCGGCCCGCCTCGGCGCCATAGGCGGGGACTGCTACTTTCAAGCATTAGCCCAAGACTGACATTGGATTCCTTCAGGCGCTGTAAATCGACTGCCGACATGAGACCGGGATTCGAATGGGGAAGCAGGCCAGTTTGATCGAGGACGAGCTGCCCCATGGCCATGAGGTATTCAAGCGTGCGCTTGAAACCTTGCTTTCGCAGAAACGCTCGGGCCTCTGGGAATACGGTCTCCGGCTGATCACCCAGGCTGAACAGCGCCTCTTTGCATCCCGCACGGCGCCCGGCCTCGGCCACCGCGAGAACTTTTTCGGATGTCATGTACGGCTCGCCATCGGTGGTAGGATCCGCTCGAAACGTGCAATAGCCGCAATAATCTCGGCAAAGATGTGTCAGCGGGATGAAGACTTTCTTCGAGTAGCTAACCGTACGGCCTTTCGATCGATCCCGAATAGTGGCTGCCGCAAGCAGCAAGGAGCTTAGCTCTGCGTGCTTGACTAACGAGAGCGCTTGCTCGCGGGATACGCCTCTGCCTTCGATCCCTCGTTCGAGGGCGGCCATCGATTGAGGCGTCCCTACCAGCCCTTTCATTGAAGGCCTGCGCCTTTCACAATCAAGCACTCTGTCTGCGTGCCACGGTGATCTCAGAGCAGCGCGATTTCGCTCTGTGGCGACGGGATTATAACAAACTGCATGACTTGCCATCCGGAGATTGCGCACCGTTGCGCTTGCTAGAGTGGTGAAAGTCCACCAATAGTTGGTTTGGTCTCGAGGCAGGCTGCTTTCAGCCTCTTGCCGTCCTACTACAGGCCCAGCTCGGACAATCCTGGGTGGTCATCGGGTCGGCGACCCAAGGGCCAACGAAACAGCCGATCAGCTTCTTTGATGGGGAGATCGTTGATGCTCGCGTGCCTGATTCGTGAAAGGCCCGCCTCGTCAAACTCCCAATTCTCATTGCCGTACGACCGGTACCATTGCCCGGAATCGTTGTGTGACTCGTAGGCGAACCGGACAGCAATCCGGTTCCCATCGAAACACCACAGCTCCTTTATCAGACGGTAGTCCAGTTCGGTTGCCCACTTCCTTTTAAGAAAGGCAATGACCTCTGCGCGGCCGTTGAGGAACTCAGCTCGGTTGCGCCAATGACAATCGGACGAGTACCCGCGCGCAACCCTCTCCGGGTCGCGTGTGTTCCAGTTGTCTTCCACAGCTCGTATCTTCAGAATTGCCGTCTCTTTGGTGAACGGTGGGACAAGACTTGCGGTCGGCTTAGACTGCATACTCATGATTCGCTCCTGTTCCTGGGTGTTGATCGACCAACTCGGTGTAAGTGGTTAACCAAACCTTGGCTGGGTGTCCCTACCTAGCCGTGTCCGTCACAAGCGGGATGCCAGCGCGAGGATCGTTATCAGCGACAAGGTAGGTGGCTCCGGCTCCCAGTCCGTTTGAGGCTGCGCCCGCAAATTATAGTCCTGTGGGGCGATTTTTTCTGCACCTCCACATTCTTGCTGATCTTCGAGCGGCCTGCACATCGGAACAAATATGGCGCTACGGGCGTGCGGTCGTGGGCATTCGACCACTTCTCTGTCGCGTGGCAATGTGAAACAGTTCTTCCGCGCGAGCGGAGAGTAAATCGAGGACTCGTTCTACGTCGCGAATTCGCTGTCCCCGCAACAACTGACGCTGATAGTCCTCGGCGACCGGTGCCATTTCGCGCAACAGGACTTCACCTTTGCGGGTCAACGAGAGTAACGAAGCTCGATTGTCGGATGGATGGGGCGTTTTCGTGATCAACTTGCGGTGCAGCAAAGCGCGTGACGAGCGGCTGATCCAGGCCTTGTCGATGTGCGTTTTGCGACTCACCTCGTTCAGGGAAATAGGCTGATAAGCGCCCAGCATCACCAAGATTCGAAGGTCCGTGTTTTTCAAGCCAAACCGGTCCTCGAACGTCAGGGTCGCGATGCGGCTGATCAATTCAGCAAGCCGGACAAGCCTCACGGACACCAACCGGATAAGCGCGTCGATATGGGGTGCGTGCTCGCGGTGACGTATGACCCGTATGCTTCGGTCTTGCAAGGCCTTGCGACTCAGAACGGCCGGCAGGCCGTCAGGACTCATGGCTCTCTCGCTCCCTTCCATCGCGCGTAGCAGTTGAGTATAGGGTAATCCCGTGCGTGGAAGCGATGAAAACCCATACCCCGTCGCGACGCGGTAAGAGCGTGGATTTGCGCGGGTTTTTAGCAAGCACAGGCACAACCAGGAAAGGGCGCGCGACGGCCCCGAAAGTGAGAGGCAAGCTGTGCCGGGTAGCGGAGGCGAAATAGGAAACCCGGGGCTCCTTTCAGACCCCGGGTCCAATGTTTTCCTTCAGTGATCGATCAGGCGGCCTTCTTCATAGCTGGCTTGACCTCGATGCGGCGCGGAAGCGCTGCGGCTACCAGCGGTGCGTTGATTTCGAGCACGCCGTTGTTGAATTCCGCGACCAGCTTCTCGACGTCCACGCCCTCGGGAAGAGGCAGCACCCTCTGGAATGCACCGTAGGTGAACTCACGATGGTGATAGTTGACTTCCTTCTTGGTCTCGACCTTCTTTCGCTCGCCGGAGATAGTCAGCGTGTCGCCCTGCACTTCGACCTTTACGTCTTTCGGATCAATACCCGGGACCGCGACCCGGAGATAAAACTTCTTCGCCTCCGGATCTGTCCATGCCTCGACTGGCGGCGTCAACACTTCCTCGAACAACTTGGTCTCGGGAACCGGGCCGACACCAATCATCCGGTTGAAGATTTCATCGAAATCCCGACGGAAATCGAACAGGTCGCGATAGAAGCTCCGTGGCTCCATCAGATTGAACATGTTAGGCTCCTTTCGCGGGCTTACAACACCTTCTCCTGACCCTGTGCTGAAAACCCTAAATCTTCAATTTCCTACCTACGCCATAAGGACCTCCTCAGCTGTGACGGAGATCACTCCTTGGCGGTGACACAGCTCACGTCTGTCTGTGACCGCGGACATAGCTGTCTGTCGCTCCCGCCAGGAATATCGGAAGCGATCGGCGGGCGGGAAACAGGAAGAAACAATCAAGTCGACAGAAGCACGATTGCCTAGGCATCGATAGGGCGTTTTGACACACGAAGCAGGTAAGGGTAGGATGTCCGGTTCCCACTCACGACTCATTTTATCGAGGAGGGGGTATTTCTCGGTCTCGGTTTCGTTTAAGCCATTATTTTCGCGTCGCTGTCGCAATTGGCGTGGTCGTGCTGGGATGGGTGCTGAAGGAAAAGGGCTTGCCTGCCCAGAGAGCTGACGGATCGCCACAGGCGGCAAGCTCCGACGTTTTCACCCCGGCGCATCCCACCATTGCCGATGCCATTCGGGAATTTTTTGATCTCCGCCCGAAGCCGGTCCAGCCCATTGCTTACACGCACAAAGTGCACCTCGGCAACGGCATGCAATGCACGGATTGCCATGTCGGCGTGGATCAGGGCCCCGATGCCCGAATCCCCAGCGTCAATTTCTGCATGACCTGTCATCAGGTGATTGCTACGGACAAGCCGGAGATTCGCAAGCTCGCCGCATATCGCGCGCGGGGCGAGGACATTCCCTGGCAGCGCGTCTATGGTTTTGAGCCGTCGGCACACGTCAAGTTTAATCACGCACCGCACATTCGCGCGGGAGTCGATTGTTCTGTCTGTCATGGCGATATGAGGCAGCAGACGGTGGCGGAGAGAAAAGTGGATCACACCATGGGATTTTGCATAGCTTGCCACCAGCAGAAGAATGCCCCGCTGGATTGCGTGACATGTCATTTCTAGTTTGTCTGTGGCAGCGGCCTAGCGCAGCTGCGAGATAGGGACCCATGGAACGTCGTGACTTCTTGAAAATCTCGGCGGCGGCCGGCGCGACGGCGGCTCTGGAAGGCTGCGGCAATCCGGATCACCAGCTGATCCGGTTCGTGCCGGAAGAGGATCTGATTCCTGGCCTCGCGACGTGGAAGCCGAGTATTTGCACACTCTGTCCAGCCGGTTGCGGCTTGTCGGTACGTGTGATGCCAGGGGACGCGGAAGTCGTCCGTAAAGGGCAGCTGGGCCTGTTGAAGATGGGTCTGGCCAAGAAGCTCGAGGGCAATCCCGCGCACCCGATCAACCGGGGCAAGCTTTGTCCACGCGGCCAGGCGGGACTGCAAGTCACCTATCATCCCGACCGCCTCAAAGGTCCGCTGGTACGCACCGGGCGGCGAGGCTCGGGCCAGTTTCGAGAAGTCAGCTGGGACGATGCCATCCAGCAACTGGTGTCGCACCTCTCGGACTTGCAAGAGAGCAAGTCGGAAGGCCGGCTGGCCTTCGTCACGGCTCCTCTTCGCGGGCAACGAAAGATGATCATCGACACTTTCGCCGCGTCGTTTAAGCGTTCGATGGCCGTTGAGTTCGCGTTCTTTGACGACAGCGTGATCCGTTCGGCCAATGCTGCAAGCTTCGGACATGCATTGCCACCGACCGTGGACATGGGCGAATCCAATTATGTCATCTCGTTTGGCGCGGATTTCCTGGGAACCTGGAACTCGCCGGTCGCGCAGTCGCTCGGCTTCGGCCAGATGCGCAAGGGAAGGCCCGGTGAGCGCGGCAAGTTCGTTCAGTTCGAGCCGCGCATCTCGCAGACTGGTGCCAGCGCGGACGAATGGATTCCCGTCGAGCCGGGCGCCGAGGGGATGCTCGCTCTGAGCCTTGCGCACGTGATCATTGCGGAAAAGCAGCGGCCTGCCGCGGCGGCGGGCCATGCCGGTTCGCTCGTCGAAGGCTGGTCACAGGGCCTGACGGACTTCGCACCAGAAAAGATCGCTGCGCAGATTGGCGTAAAGCCCGAAACAATCAGGCGAATCGCTCGCGAGGCGGCCGCGCACGATCCCGCCGTTGCACTGATCGGCGATGCAGCAGTGGCCCACACAAACGGCCTCTTCAACGCTCTGGCAGTGAATGCGTTGAACGCTCTGCTCGGCAGTGTCGGCAAGCCGGGTGGCGTTCTGTTTGGTCCTGTGCCCGCCGCGAAGCAGCCGGCTGCCTCGCTCGAATCGTGGGCGGCGCAGGTCAATTCAGGAGCTGCGGCCGTGGAGGTTTTGCTGCTTTACAACGCCAATCCGGTGTTCGCAGCGCCCGCGGTATGGGGCGTTCACGCAGCCCTCGACAAGATTCCGTTCATCGCCAGCTTCGGAAGTTTCATCGACGAGACAAGCGCCCTTGCCGATCTGATTCTGCCCGATCACTCAGCGCTTGAGTCCTGGCTTGAGGACACGCCCGTGTCCGGTTCGGGAAAGGTTGTCGTCAGCGTTGCCCCGCCGACCATGAATCCGCTCCACAACACGCGAGCGATGCCGGATGTGTTGCTCGAAGTGGCGCACCGCCTTGGCGGCGAATCCGCCAAGGCGCTTCCCTGGAAAACCTACGACGAGGCTATTCAGGCTTCGTTTGCGGCCCTTTACAAAGAGATGGGAAGCAAGACTGCGAAGGATGCTGAGGAGTTTTGGAAAAAGGCACAGGAGCAGGGCGGCTGGTGGAGCGCCGAAGAGAGCAGGGTCACACCCGTCAGTGGATCATCGGCAGGGGCCGCTGTGAAAAATTCAGCGCCGCGATTCGACGGCAATCCAAGCGAATACCCCTATTACTTCTTGCCGTTTGCTTCGCAACTATTCTATGACGGTTCGCTCGCCCATCTCCCGTGGATGCAAGAAGCGCCCGATCCGCTCTCGACGGTCATGTGGGGGACTTGGGTCGAGATCAATCCGCGTACTGCGGAAAAGCTCGCAATCAAGCAGGGAGATCTTGTGGAAGTGGCATCTCCGCATGGAAAGCTAGAAGCGCCGGCGCTCGTCACTCCCGGTATCGCGCCGGACGTGATCGCCATGCCGGTTGGGCAGGGCCACGAAAACTTCACACGCTATGCAACTGGCCGCGGCGCCAATCCGATTTCGATTCTTTCGTCCGCGACCGTAGAAGGCACGGGCTCACTTGCCTGGGCCGCGACGCGCGTGACGCTTTCCTCCGTGGGCCAAGGGAAATTGATCTTATTTGGCGGCAGTTTGAGCGAGAATCCGCCGGAGCTCAAGCACCGATAGGGAGGTTCGCGAATATGGCTCGTCAGTGGGGCATGGCGATCGATCTCGACCGTTGTACCGGCTGCGAAGCCTGCGTCGTCGCGTGCCACGCCGAAAACAACATTTCGACTGTTGGCGAAGAGCAAGCCGCAATCGGCCGCGCCAAGCACTGGATTCGGGTCGAGCGATATTACGAGGGCGAATTTCCGGACGTCACCGTGAAGTTTATGCCGGTGTTGTGCCAACAATGCGACGCCGCGCCCTGTGAGCCTGTCTGCCCCACATTTGCCAGCTACCACACATCGGAGGGATTGAACGGGCAAGTCTACAATCGCTGCATCGGCACTCGCTACTGCGCGAACGCGTGTCCCTATACCGTTCGCTTCTTCAACTTTTACAATCCGATCTGGGAGAAGCCGCTCCAGTTGCAGCTCAATCCGGATGTTTCCATCCGCTCGGTAGGGACAATGGAAAAGTGCATGTTTTGCGTGCAGCGCATCAAGGCTGGGGAGATTCAAGCAGCCGCTGAGAAACACGAACTGAGGGACGGGGAGATTCAGCCGGCCTGCGTGCAGTCGTGCCCCACTCGGGCGATGGTGTTTGGCGACCTCAGCGACCCGGAAAGCGAAGTGTCGCGCTGGGCGGGTTCGAGCCGTGCGACAAAGCTTCTGGGCGAACTCGGAACACGGCCGAAGGTAACCTATCTGCAAAGGGATTCATGGCATGGCAGCGAAGACGCCTGAACAGATTAACGAAGACCTGATGCGTCCGCTCGCTGGAGTTTCGGCGAGCTACCTGATTGTGCTTGCTTGCTTCCTGACGATTGTGATCGCTGGCTTCGCGGCTTTCGGCTGGCAGATCTATCACGGCATCGGGGTCGCGGGGATACGGCGGCCGGTCTTTTGGGGCTTCTACATCACCAATTTCGTTTTCTGGATTGGCCTCAGCCATGCCGGGACGCTCATCTCCGCGATTCTGCGCCTTGCCAACGCCACGTGGCGGCGCCCCGTGACTCGTTGCGCGGAAGTCATCACGGTCTTCGCGCTTTCCATCGGCGCGATGTTTCCGATCATCCACCTGGGCCGCTCCTGGTTGTTTTTCTGGCTCGTTCCGTATCCGAGCGAGCGCGGAATCTGGCCGAACATCCATTCGCCGTTGCTCTGGGACTTCTTCGCCATAAGCACCTACTTACTAGGAAGCGGCACGTTTCTTCTGCTCCCGATTCTGCCGGACCTTGCGCTCGTCCGCGATCTCGCAACTGGCCTGCGCAAGAAGATCTACACCGTCCTCGCCATCGGATGGCGTGGCACGTCGAGGCAGTGGCACCGGCTTGAGACCGCCATGCACATCATGGCGATTGCCGTGATCCCGGTAGCGGTCTCGGTGCACAGCATCGTCTCCTGGGACTTCGCTATGGCGCCCGTTCCCATGTGGCATTCGACCATTTTTGCCCCGTATTTCGTGGCCGGTGCCATTTTCAGTGGCATCGCTGCGCTCATCATTGCCATGGCGTTTTTGCGCAAATTCCTGCACCTCGAGGAATATTTGCTCCCCATACACTTCGAGAATCTTGGAAAACTTCTGCTCGTGATGAGCCTGCTTTGGGTCTACTTCGTGTTCGCCGAACGCCTCACCACCTGGTACGGCAACGAACGCTCGGAGATGGCCGTCTTCTGGCTCACGCAGCGTGGATCTTACTCGCCGCTGTTTTGGACGATGGTGACCTGCAATTTCCTGATTCCGTTCCCGATCCTGGCCATCAAGAAGCTTCGGACGATCACAGGAACCTTCATTGCTTCCGTCGGCGTCGTCATCGGCATGTGGCTCGAGCGATTCTTGATCATCGTGCCTGCGCTCTCACATAAGTACTTGCCATATAGCTGGGGCACCTATCGCCCGACCTGGGTCGAAATCACCATCACGGCAGCAACATTTGCCGCGATGGCGGTGCTCTACATGCTGCTCTCCAAGTTCATCCCGATCATTTCGGTTTGGGAGCTGAAAGCGGGCCTGCACGAAAAGCCGCATCCGCTTCGAGCGGTGGCACAACCGGACCAAGTGGGGGCAGACTGAAATGCCGATTACTCCAGCTATCTACGGCTTATTTCCCGATCCTGATTCTGCGGAGCGAGGGATGAATGCGCTGCACCGCGCCAGCGTCAGCCCGAAGAGGATTGTGGTCATCTCCGCAGAGCCTTTTGACGAGTATTCCTTCAGCAAAATGGATCAGGCGACGCCAATGCGGTGGCTTGCTGTCTGTGGCGGCATTGTCGGCGGCACTCTCGGTTTTTTGCTCGCGCGCTTGACGCAGGAGGGTTATCCCTACCCCCTCACCACCGGTGGCATGCCGATTCTCGCCCCATGGCCCACCGGTATCGTCACCTATGAGCTTACGATGATGGGCGCTGTCCTGACGACCGCGATCGCGCTCCTGGTCACCTCGAGGCTGCCGAATTGGAAACCCAAGCTCTACGACCCAGAAGTTTCAAAGGGCAAGATTCTAATCGGCGTGCTGGAACCGTCCGACGCAGCGCGGGCCGAGATCGAAGATTGCTTGCGCGGCGCTGGTGCCGAACAGGTCAAAGCTACGGATCGCCCTGGGGCAAGCTAGGTTTGTCGCGGGGATCATCTGGTTGCCCTTGGCTGCTGGTGACGCGGTTTGCAGAGAAGGTGTGTTTTCAGAGCGGGCCACGCCGAAGACAAGCGGCCAGAATGCCCAACCGTCTCTCGATACTCGATTCGACGGCGGCGTGAGAACTAAGCAAAGGTGCGCCTCATTTCTCGATTGCCGATTTCTCCTGCTGGCCGCGCGCCCAGAGCTGGCGAAGTCTGCGCATTGCGCTGAGCCCTTTCCGTTCCGTGAAATCCTTGAGCGTCTGCAACACGACGTTGTCATCGGGCAGCATCTGAAAATTGTTCCACGGTGTTCCCATGATCGTGTCGAATCCGCGTGGTACGGCAAGAGTCAGGAATGCATTCTCAACGAGTTGCCTGAGAGGGACGCCGTCAAATTTCAGCGGTGGCAGCATGGTCCCGATGTTCGTCATTCCACCGATGATGTGTACGCCCTTCAGTTCGGGATCTTGGCCGATCGAAGCGATGGCTTCCAACGCCATCTTGGTGAGCCCTTCCAAGTCCGATACGAGGCTGTGGATCGTCACATCGACAAAAATGTCGCCACGGGAAAGCCCACCTTCTTGGGTGAGCCTCGAAGTCATGCGCCTGGCCACGCCAAGCACTTCGCTCGCCACCTTGTTCGATTTTGGCGAGCCGGCTTCGAGGCGTTCCGACGCCATCACGATTACTTGGAAGGGACAAATTTTCACGAGGTCAAGCATTTCCTGTCGCGTCTCGGCGAGTGAGTTCACGACCGGCTTCTGGCCTCTCGCCTTTGCCGGATCATAGGCCTTCAGACAGACTTCCTGAACAGCCGCACTCGGATAGTCGAAGCAAAGAGGTACATCCACGGCCGCTTGCAAGGCCTTGATCACTTCCGTGAGGAACTGAGAGTCCTGATACCCTCTCGACCCGACGGTCACGTCGAGGCACCATGCTCCGGCCTGCACCTGGCGCACGGCCAAGGCTTGCAAGCCGGCGATATCTTCCGCTTCGATCAGTGCTTTCGTGGCTTTGAAGCCCGGATTGATGCGGTCGCCAATGATGCTCACACCTGGAATGGCCATGTTCGTCTCCTGTTAGCTTCTTTTGTGATTCGGGAAGAGCATGGTGCGCCGGAAAGCCCTGTTAAAGCCTGGCGATCCCGCCAGCTCAATGTACTCGCTGCTCATCGCGATGCTTTGCGCCGTAGCGCGGTGCGGGTAGGAGACAAGCGCGAGCTTTGCCCCGATTCCTGCCGCGTTACCAACCTGCGCGAAATGATCGAGCGGCAGGTCGGGCAGCAGGCCAATCACTACGCCACTCACAAGGTCAAGATAGTTTCCAAAGGCTCCCGCGATGATCACTTGGTCGATCTGTTCTTCGCGTAATCCTGCCTCGTCCAGTAGCACTTGAATCCCAGCCCGAATAGCCCCCTTGGCAAGCTGCACGGCGCGAACATCCCGCTGGCTGAAGACGATGGCCGCATCCCCGGCTTCCTGCTCCCCTGCGAGTACAAATTCGGGCTGTCGCTCGCGCATTCGCACACGCGGGTGCTCCCTGTTCATCCGGCCCGTCCGATTCACGATGCCTGCCAGATACAACTGCGCCGTCGCGTCAACTACCCCTGACCCGCAAATGCCAACCGGCGGCGCATTCCCGATCGTCTTGAGTTGCACTTGATCTCCTGAGATCTCCACCGCTTCAATCGCTCCGCGCGCTGAGCGCATGCCGCACCGAATGTGCCCGCCCTCTAGCGCCGGCCCCGACGGACACGAAATCGTCCGAAGACGGCCTTTGTGCGCTAGCGAAATCTCGGTATTGGTGCCGATGTCGAGGGCAACGACCGTTTTCTCTTCGTGATCCATTCCGATGGCGAGGAGCACCGCCGTGTGATCGCCCCCTACGAACCCTGCGATATTGGCGATGGCGTGGACGTAAGCGCCGGGCGCGGCCCTGATGCCGATGTCGCGTGCTTTGACGTCAATCGCACTCGCGGCCGCCGCCACAAACGGTACCGCTCCCAGGTGTTCGACGGGAAGTTCGAAGAGCAAGTGGTGCATCACGGTATTGCCTACTACGACCACATCGGCAACTTGCTCGGGGCTGAGGGACTGTGACTCACACAATTCGCGCGCCGCGTCGTTGATGCCCGTGACCACCAGGTCATGCAATTGCCTCAGACGCTCCGGGGATGATCGCGCCTTACCGATGCGCGTGATGACATCTGCGCCGTGACTGCTCTGCGGGTTCTCTATCGCGTAACTCGCGAGCGTTCGGCCGTTGCGCAGATCGACGAGGAGCACACCGAGGTTGGTCGTCCCGATGTCGATGGCGAGCCCCGGCAAGGGACCTTTTTCCGGCGGAATGACGTCGATGATTTCACCGAAGCGGACAATTGCCACCACCTGCCCACCCAGAGCTCGCAGTTTGCTAGGGAGACGGCGCAGCACGTCGAGGTCGATTCTCGAGCATGTGCCAGGCCAGCTTTCGTTGAGGGCTGTCAAGAGCCGATGGTCATCGGCGGCTGGATATTCCAGACTGGGAGTTGCCACCTTGACCGGATAGAGCCGAACGGCCGGGTCGGGACGCACCCAGACATCTTCGCTTTCGACTTCGGTGCGCATCGGCATTGCACGTGCGCGCGCTGAAACTTCCACGCGGCAGTCGCCGCACACCCGCGTTTGGCAGGCCCGCCTCCAGTGGTTGGCAAGTTCTTCGGGCGAAAAAAACTCCACGTCCTGTGGAGATGGCGGCCCGACCGGGCCTTGTGTCACCTGCACCGTGCACGATTTACAGAGGCCACGGCCACCGCACACGCTTGCGATTCGAACACCGGCACGCCGGGCCGTGTCCAGCAGTGTTTCGGCCGGGAGGCTCCAGATGTATTGTCCGCTGGGCTCGAACGTAACCCGATGGCCGGAAAGCTGGGATTCTTCGGTGCCGGTCACTGTCGAACCTCGCTCATCTTTACTCGGCGATGCGGACAGCGTGCCCGCGCACCGCACCGCGCGCAGCGCTCGCCGCGGCTCCAGTGCGGCATGTGATCTCCCCATCCGACGACCGCCGCAAGACTTTTTCGGGGCACGAGCATGCCAGTAGTTGTCTGCAAAACGCCAATCTCCGCGCCGTGGGCAAGAGCAAGGACCGCGGCCTGTTGCGAAATCTCAAAGCCATCTTCGCCGGGGCTCAGCATTCCTCCGGCCTGAAGCCCTCGTCGTCTCGCCTCTGTTTCGAACAGTTCTTCCAGTTGGTCTCCCAAGCGAAAAAGCGTCAGCGTGCCAATTTCATCGAGCATAACCGCCCGGAGCCTGTCGCTTGCGGCGAACCCTTGGCTGACGCGCTTTTCAACGGCGTCGCCGATCGTGCAGACTCCAGCCGCCAAATAAAGGGCGCCCGGCAGGTGATGGCCGAGCGTCGGTGAAGAGAGTCTTGAGCCGCCACGCACCTCGAGCCACCCGGGTCCGTTTGAGACGATCGGCCAAACTTGGAAACTGATTCTCGGCTGAATCCAACCTTCCGCTTCGATCCGGACCAGTAGTTCGGCGAGCATCGCCATCATGCGCGACGAGGCCAATCTGGCCCGCCGGGAACCCCAGGAGGAGGCGATTTCCTCGACCGTCAGGGGGAGGCGAAGATTCATGAGGACGGGCATCGATCCTTCAATACACACACTGCTTTGCGAACTGATACATCGCCAACACATTCTCCGGTCTGGCCTCGTCGGGCACACCCACGCCGGCGTCCAAAATGAAGCCGCCACCGTCACCCACAACCTCGAAGAGCTTCTTGCAGTGGTCTCGGACCTCGTCCGGCGAGCCGGCAATCAGCATCGACGCCGGCACGTTGCCTCGGATACATACCGTGCCGCGCAAGGCTTGTTTCGCCTTGAACATATCCGTGCGCTCGAAGAAATAGATGCATTTGCCCGGCGGCACGTCTTTGATCACATCCAGCCGCGAGGTGCAATCTCCTTCCCACAGGACGTGCGGATAGATTCCCGCTTCGATCAGGGTCAACAGCACTGTTCGGAACGGCGGCCAGAAGAACGTGGTGAATTGCTTGGGCGACATAAACCCATCCAGTCCCCAGTGCAGGGGAATGAAGATCATGTTTCCACCAGCCGCCTTAACGGCCTCGATTCCAGCTCGTGGAATCAGGATCGCCAGCCGGTCCATTAGGTTCAGAAGCTTGTCTTTATTGCGGAACAGATCCAGCATCGCTCCTTTGGACCCGCGCAAGTAGTCCGCGGCCACGTCGAAAGGCGCGTGGCTTGTTCCGTATGATGCAACCGGGAAGCCCAGATCCTTTAGGTCCTGCACCGCGCGGCTTTGCACCGCACGCATTTTCTGCATCTCTTCGCCCGCTCGGATCAACACTTCCAGGGCGCGACGCACTTCGGGCCGGGCGTAGGTTTCCATCGATTGAATGATTCGCGTGTGGAGGACGCCAGGATACTGCGGCAGCTGCGAAAGTGGCTCGAGCGCCCCGGCGACACGCGGCATGTAGGTGTGAAGCATAAAACCGGTTGGGTCGAGGATGTAGTCGTCGTACTCTTCCGCCCTCATGTAGGGGGCGTCCAAGTACTGAAAGCCGACGTCCTCAGCGAGTCCCTTGTGACCCGGCCATTCCAGCTGTTTGTAGTCGAGGATGTCCATCGTAGGCCCGAATGCCACTGAGGCATGGACGGGCTGAAAGGCGTCTGGCTCAAGATCGAGGACAGCCTTGCGCATGGCTGCGGCAAGACTTTCGTAGTCATACATGGCCTGGCGGCACGTCATGCCGCAGTAGCGGGCGACCCAAAAATGCGAAAAAAGAATCGTCGGCAAGCGATCTGGCACGCGGAGTTCGATGGCATCGATCAGTCGCTTCTGTCGCTCCTCATAAAGGTCCGCTCCAGAGGAAACCGCACGGCCCATGCTCATGCTGGCACCCAGCGCTTACAGAGGGATACCGCATCCATTGCATTTAGGCCAAAGGCATCTGCGCCGGTGTAATTCTTGACGGTCTCATCCACCTGACCGCCGCCGATCATGATCTTGATGTTGTCACGCAAGCCGGCCTTCTGGATCGCTTCGACCGTCTTCTTCATCGCGTCGAAAGCCAGGGTCAGGAAACCACTGAGACCTACGACTTGGGGCTTGTGCTGCTTGATGCTGTCGACGAAGTTTGAGATCGGCACGTCGATACCGAGATCGACCACTTTGAAGCCGTTGATTTCAAGCATGAACGTGACGATATTCTTGCCGATGTCATGCAGGTCGCCCTCGACCGTTCCGATGACGACCGTGCCGGCAGTGGTGCCGCCAGACGTGTCTTGCTTGATTAAGGGCTTGGCCATGTCTCCAATGGCCTTAAGCATTTCGCCGGCGAGCATCAGTTCAGGTAGGAAATACTCTCCTTCCTCGTAGCGTTTGCCAACGAATTCCATGGCCTCCCGGCAGTGTCCCAGGAGCCGGACTGGGTCGTATCCGGCGTCGAGCATCTCCCGAGCCAGTTTTACAGCATCCTCTTCTTGCATTTCAGCGATGTGCTGGACCAATTGCTTGCCTTTTTCATCCAAGGTGTGCCTCCTCGCAGCTCTTCGTTTCACTACCCTCCCAGGCTGGGACGCGCTCAGGGTGGGGCTTAGGACCGTAACTAATCATGCTAGTTTGCCGTTAGGGGTTGGGCTGGGCTGTGATATCCATCACCAAGGGGCGTGCCTCTTGTCACGCCGGCCGAGCGCCAGAACCTTCAGCATAGGCGGCAACGCGGAGCGCTGGGAGCAGGCGCGGAAGGGAGTGAAAGGCATGGGGAGCCAACCGCAGGCACCGGCATCGGCACCGAAGTTCGAGGAGCGCGCCAGGCGATGGAAATTCCCTGAAGGCATCGAGTTTGCGAACGCGGCGGTCGAAGATTCCTACCAGCGTCGCGTCCAGATGTTCCTCGATGTCATCACCCTTAAGAAACCGGAGCGAGTGCCGGTTTGCCCTGCGATGGGTTTTTATCCTTTTGTGTATGCAGGTGTCACCTCCGAGCAAGCGATGTATGACTACGAACGGCTTGCCTACGCACTGCGGAAATTCCACGCGGACTTCTTACCCGATACGATGGCCGGCACCGCACTCTATGGTTCAGGCAAAGTCCTGGAGATCCTCGGCTATAAGCTCTATCGCTGGCCGGGACACGGAGTGCCGCCCGATGAGCCCTATCAATGCGTCGAAGACGAATACATGCGGGCGGACGAGTACAAACAGCTTATCAACGACCCCTCTGGCTTTTTTATCCGCAGCTACTTTCCACGGGTGTTTGGGCCTCTCGGTGCGCTGCAAATGCTGGCACCTCCGACGGACGTTCTCGAGCTGCCGTCGGTCGGAGCAGCCATGATTTCCTTCGGTCTCCCAACCGTACAAGAAGCGCTGTGGAGAGTTCTGGAGGCAGGCCGAGCCGCGATGGAATGGATCGAAGCCTGCCGCGCGATCGATCGCGAAATCATTTCGACCCTGGGGCTAACCGGGCTGATGGGCGGCTTTACGAAGGCGCCATTCGACATCGTGGGCGACACCCTGCGCGGCACGCGCGCGATCATGCTTGACAAATTCCGCCAGCCGAAGGCGGTGCTAGCGGCGCTCGAGCGATTCGTGCCGCTCGCCATTGACGCGGGTGTCCGCTCTGCCAAAAACTCGCGGAGTCCGGTGGTTTTCATACCGCTTCACAAGGGCGCAGACAGCTTCATGTCGGTCAAAGATTTCGAGACGTTTTATTGGCCGACACTCAAGGCGGTGATCCTAGGGCTGATTGAGGAAGGGTTGATCCCGTACCTGTTCGTGGAGGGAGGCTATAACAAGCGCCTCGACACGATCCATGACCCGGACATCCCCGCGGGCCGAACCATCTGGATGTTCGATCAGACCGATCTGCGCGAGGTGAAAAGGCGCTTCACTGGATGGGCGTGCTTCGGGGGAAACCTACCCTCGTCGCTGCTGATCGCCGGGAAACCGGAAGAGGTCAAAGCGCACGTCGAGCGGCTGATTGACGATGTGGGACAAGAGGGTGGCTACATCCTGTCGACAGGAGCAACCGTCGACAACGCTGTGGCGGCCAACTTGCACGCCATGATCGATACCTGCAAGGAATATGGAGTCTATCGGTGAGGAACGAAAGATACTGCTCTCACGGCGTCTACGTCAGACGGGCGTGAATTCGCCTGAGACAATCAGCTTTTCGCTGAGCAAGCGGGCTTGTTTGAATTGTTCGATGGTTTCCGATGAGGTGTCTCCCGGCAATTCGCGCAGGATGCGCGACAGCTCCTCATCAAAAAGCTGCGTGATCCGTTCCGGTGTGTGGGGGACTGGCTGACCGCTATCATCCACGATTCGGACCGCGTCACGATGCCGCATCCGCTGCGCGATCATCAGCCGGTAGATACGGTCTGTTGCTAGATCCTCCATGTAGCCGTCAAGCAAACTTGCGCCGCGGCCAGCCAACACACCTTGACGGTAACGAATTACCGTGCGAACGGCCGCCCGCGTCCCTGCAACTGTCCGTTTGCCGACACCAGTAGGAATGGGCCGCAAGTCGGGCCGCTCGTCCGGGCGGGAGGGACGCGCCTTCAGCTGGTTCGGGTAGGGAAACTGCTTCACGGCAATTTCATTTTGATCAGGGTGGCCCGTCCATGCGCCGTCCATCAAGCAGGTGGCTTCGTTTTTCTTGTCCTTCTCAAGAACGGCGAGTGCCCGCGCGTTCAATTCCGGATCTTCCCGATTAGGATAGAGCGCCGTCATGCCTCCAATGGCGAGCATTCCGTGTTTGTGGCAGATTTCCGGCATGCGATTTCGAACCGTCTGGAAAAAGGCCACGTCGTGCGGAATCGTGTTGCGGTCCGGCAAAACCCACCGTGGATCATGCAGATTGAAGTGGATGAGACTCGCCATGTAGTCCCATCGTCCCAGGTTCAACGCCAGCAGGTGTTCGCGGAGATGGTAGGCAAACTCCTCCATCTGAAAGGCCAGAGGATGCGACTCGACCAAAGCCATGCACTTGATCGCAGCCCTCGGCCAGCCTCTGGCTCGGCTGATGGCCTGGAAAAGGTCGCGCCACCAGAGCGCTTCTTCGGCGGACTCCGACTTCGGAATGTAGAACATCAGAGGGTGCTTCAGCTCGGCAGGGTCCACTTGGAAAGCAACCAAGGCCACATCGAAAAGCGATGCCGGCAGGATCTCGCCCGACATCATTCCTGCCTGGTGAATGTGCAGCCCCCGTGGCCGGACCGAAATCGCGGTCTTGCTAGGCTGGATCGTAACGGTTCGATTTCGCTTGCGGTCGAAGTAGCCCAGTTCACCGCGCAGTGCGGCGAGTACGTTTTGGACGCCTTGGGAAAGATGGGACCAGGTGTTAGCCACGGAATCTTCGAGGTCGAGCATGACGCCGGGCGCCCCGGAATTTAGCATCTTGACGACCAGCTCAGCGTCGTCCGCCGGGCCCGTCATCTGGTTGCGCTGGTCCTGGCACCATTCGGGCAGCTCGATCTGCCAGTTCTCCTGTGTCGCCTGCGAGGCAGGAAGATAATCGGGAAGCTTACCCTGGTGTGCCGCCTCGAGTGCTGCGCCGCGCTTGTGAATCAGGTCACGCTGGCAGGGAGTAAAGGCTTGGTCCAGGGGGTGGAGGAAATCGAGGAACCCTTTCGGAAGGTCACGGGCAGCGTCAAACCCCGCCGGGGCTACGTTCATGGGCTGGATGGTGTCAGGGAGCTTCATGCAGAGACCTCCGTTTTAAACTCCCAACCACTCTGTCATCGCGCAGCGTGGCACAGGCGGCTGACATCGTCACAAACAGTTAGTATGCTCGCTGTGACCGATATCACTCAACAGAGTGAGATGGCTCACGTACGAGACTCGACACTTGTCAAGATGAACCGCCGTTGCTAGATTGCCTCGTCGAACAAAGAGGAGTGCCCGTTATGTTGATCAATCGAAGGCACGTTCAGATCGAATGGGGAGACTGCGACTCGACAGGAGCCGTCTTTTTCCCCCGCTATTTCGAGTATGGGGATGCCTGCACCAATGCGCTCTTTGCAAAGGCCGGATTGTTCAAGCCGGTGATGCTGAAAACCTATGACATTATCGGTCTGCCCCTGGTTGACCTGCGCGCGCGATTCATCGTGCCTTCGGATTTTGGTGACGAGGTCGTCTATGAGACTTGCATCACGGAGTGGGGCCGCACCAGCTTTTCAGTTCAACACCGGGTTTATAGGCCGGATGGTGCCCTCGGACTGGAGATCTTCGAGAAGCGCGTTTGGGTGAGGCGCGTCAGTGTAGATCCGCTGCAGTTTCAAAGCCAGCCGATTCCCGAGGAAGTGAAGAAGCGATTTGCGGATCCCCCGTCCCCCACCGGTTCGTGACTCGACACAAGGCCTAGAAACGGATTCCTTCGACTAGCCGAAAACGTAGGATTCCGGTTCCCGAATTCCCCCGAGCTTCTGCAGGCGCTGATAAGCGAGCAACGCGGCACCCAAGGCAGCGACCGTGTCGGGTTCCTTGCTGACATTCACGGGCCGGTTGATGGTTCGCTTCAAAGCCTCCACCATTCCGCTCTGGCGGGCCACACCGCCGACGAAGGTAACTTCGTCTTCCAGCCCGACTCGTGACAGCAGTGCCTTGGACCTTGAAGCCAGCGAATTATGGATTCCACGGATGATGTTTTCCACGCTCTGCCCTTCGCTGACGTGATTGATGATCTCTGACTCGGCCAGCACCGCGCATACGCTGCTGATTGTGGTGGGCTTTTCGGCGGCCATCGAGAGTGGACCGAGCTCGGTGAGAGGAATCTCCAAATAGTGAGCGGCCCGTTCCAGGAATCCTCCCGATCCAGCTGCACATTTATCGTTGGATTTGAATTCCTTCACCTTGCCGCCTTCGCGCAACCGGATGGCGCGGGTGCTTTGCCCGCCCACGTCGAGGACGCAGGCCGTATTGGGAAACAAGAATTCCGCTCCGCGGGCGGCACAGGTGATGTCGGTGATTTGAATATCGCGGAACGGGATGTTGTAGCGCCCGAGGCCGGTCGTCGCCACGTACTTCACATCCTCATCGTGGCCGCCTACCTTGGCTAGAGCCTGTTCCATCGCCTCGCGGGCAACGCCGGGGAAGTCTGGCCGGGTTTTGACGAGCGCGCTGGAACAGACCCGTCGCGACTCGTCCAGTAGGACGGCCTTCGTACTTCTGGATCCGATATCAATTCCGGCTACATAAGTCATAAAGCACCTCGTCTGGGATTCGGCGCTTCCTATCGCGCGGTCGGCGATGACGCCGGCGCCGCTGCTTGCCCCCTCTTGCCCGATCGCTCCGAAGCATCGCTGCCCAACGCTCGCTCGAGCGCGAAGATCGCCGCGCCAATGGCGCCGATGAAATGCGAATCGTCACAAACGTTGACTGGCAATCCCAGCTTCTCCTCGAGTGCCTTCACCATCCCGATGTTCCGTGATACGCCGCCCGTGAAGGCGACCTCAGGCTCAATGCCCACGCGGCGTACCAACGCCACAGTACGGGCCGCAATGGCGCTGTGTACGCCACCCAGGATATCTGGCACGGTCTTGCCTTCCGCCAAGTAAGACATGATGTCGGATTCAACGAATACGGCGCAGACTGTGCTGAGGCGTACGGGTTTCTTCGCTTCAAGAGAGATGGGACCGATCTTATCCAAGCTGAGCCCCACGGTTTCAGCTGCGTTGGAAAGGAAGCGCCCCGTCCCGGCGGCACATTTGTCATTCATTACGAAGTCCTTTACGTCGCCCTGTTCGCCCACACGAATGCCTTTGGCGTCCTGGCCTCCCATGTCGATGACCGTACGTGTTTTTGGGAAAAGAAAATTTGCTCCACGGGCATGGCAGGAGATCTCGGTAATCTGAGCATTTCCGAAATTCACTTTGTAGCGCCCGTATCCGGTCCCTACTACATAAGCGATGCTGTCTGACGCAATTCCGGCAGAATGGATCGCTTCCCGGAACGCCCGCTCAGCCGCCATCGAGACATTCGCCCCGGTGTTGATCAAAGCACGCCCGACAATCTTGCGGTCTTCGGACAAAATGATCGCTTTCGTCTGTGTCGATCCGACATCTACCCCGCCTCCGTAAGTCATCTGGCCCCGCCTTTCTCTGTGCCTTCACGATTTGACCAGCATCCTTTGGTGCTCCAGTGCCTCAAAGAATGCATCCACACGGTTACGCAACTGGGCTTCGGAGAAATACCGTGGGTCTTCCAGGTCTGATTCGATCAACAGCGTAGGAACGTTGAGTTGCTTGGTGAAATATTCCCGCATGTCGCCTTGGCCCGCCGAAAACAGCCTGCAACTCTTCACAGAGTGGATGACCAACGCATCGGCAGCCCAGTCGTCCACATACTCTTTGATCTGCCGGTAGCGCTGAAGGAAATTTCGGTTCGTTAGATTCCACTGCAGCATGTGCCGAGCGATACTCTCGAGCGGATGCTGGGGGTCGTGACGAAAGCCGAACTCCCAGATCCCACCTACGGTTGAGTATGTTGACGCCACGGCCACCGCGCCCCAACGACTGAACATGTCGCGGAACTGTCGCAAATAGGGCCACGGCGGCGGCCCTTCCATCACGACACGGAACTTTTCCTCCGAAAGGGGCCCCTCGCGATTGTCCGCCCGCTGCTTCATCTCCTTGTACGCTTCCTGGAAAAACCAAAGTCCATCCTCGGTGCCTCGTAGGCAGTACAAAGGGGCCATCATCATCACGGAATCAAAATAGGCATCAAAGGGCGTCGGACGCTGGCGCGCGAGCCTCTTGATCTCGGACCACAACGCTCCCGTTTCACCGGAGAGCTCAACAATGTGCTGGAGCTTCTGATAGTCGAGCTTCTTACCGCTCATGCGCTCCAGAATTTCAATGAGCTCCTCGAGCTGCTTGACTACGTAATAAACATCCTCTTCCGAGGGATCTTCACTGCGGGTGCGGAAAAACGGAACGTCCAAATTATAAATCGGGGCTTTGGAGTATTCCTTCAGGTGCTCGAACCACTGCAAGTACACGTTGCAGCCAACGTAGTTGCAAAGAATCAAGTCGGGCTCTGGAATGGTGGCGAAGGGCGTCTTACGCCCTGCAAAATACATCCCGATATCGGCCTTGACGTAGGCGCAGTTGTCGGTTGAATAGCCCATTTCCTCGGCCGCCAAAATGAGAGGCAACGACTGTTTTTTCACGGCCAGTTGCAAAGCGTTGACTTCCGGATAGACTGGGATCATGTCAAAGGCCTCGATCAGCTCCACAGGATTGCCGCTGATCAGCATGTAAATAGCCTTCTCTCCCTTGTTTTCCGCCGCCGCAGTTAGCCGGGAATAATAGCGGCCAATCATGTCCTTCTGGAGATTGTGAATGCGTCCCTGGTAATCCGTCTTTGCTGTGTCTTGCGCCATGACCAACTCCTTTAGTCAAACAACAACGACTCCACAAACGTTTCCGCCTCCGAGCGAGCGCGGTCAAAACTCCAGGTTTTCTCCTCGAATTCCAGCAACAGGTGCGGGATCTTTGCATCCTCGAGAGCCTTGCGGTAAAGCGCGTAGTCAAACAGTGCCGGTTCACAGAACTTCGCGGCTTGAAAGACGACGGCATCCGCCTTCTTTTCTTTGGCCAAGCGAATCAGGTGAGCGGCCTTCGCTTCGCGGGAGTCATGTTTTGTGCCGGAATAGTAGGCACGTTCGGAATAGCTCTCGGCCAAAGCGGCCAAAGGATTTTCTTGAAGAGGCACATCTTCAGTGAACCATCTCCATCCCCGTAGGAAATCATCATCGAGAATGTAGCAGCCAGCCTCTTCCAGCGTTTCGATCAACCCGACTGGCGGAAGCTCGCAGAACGAGCCTTCCAAAACCACTCGAATCCTGTCCTTCGGCCGAATCGGGCGACGTGGAAGATCGACGACCGCCCGATCGAGTAATTTCAAGAAGTCCTCCGGAGCCATCAACGTGCCCGCCCGTGTGAGCACAAACGATTCCGCAGCCGAGAGCAAATGCGGCGTTTCCGTCCGAATCTGGTAGATCTCGCGCAACCGGGCGCGAATTCGGTTGTAGAGTTCGATGCTGTAGTTCAGATCATCTGGCGTCGGTCGATGCCCCGATCTCTGTGCGAGACTGTCCAAAATGCGCCGATACTCGGTGGCCAAGTATTGCCTTGCGAGCGGGGAGGCAAAATTCTGCGGAAAATGAATGTATTCCACGAGCAGATCCGGAAAGTTTCGCTCAAAAACACTCGAGAGGTTTCTGGCCGGGTCACAGATCGAATGGAACAGCATCCCCTCCAAAAACTTGAGTCGATTTGTCAAACCCAATTCGAGCGTGCTCTTGACGATCGAGCAAACGAAGGACTGGAAACGGGCATCAGCAAAGGTGATCTCGATTTGATTGCCGGCGCCGATGATGCCGAGAGGTAACATGCCCGATGCGTGGATCAATTCTACCGGGCAATAGATCGGAAAACAGCCGATCGCTTTCTTTCCCGGGTGCTCCGCGAGCCAGCGTTTGGCGACGGTGAATTCAGGGTCCTGGGCCGTTTCCCGGCAAAACGCAAATAGGGAATCAAGCGAGACCATTTCGGGGATCAAAGTCGTAGCCACGATGCCCTCCTTCCTCACCGCCGCGCCTGCTTAGTGCCTAGCACTCTAGACCCGCGCGAGGTGCTTGTCAATATTATTGTGGTACCATAATACCATAATTGGCTTTCCTGGCACGGGCGCCCTTTCTTAGATCTGCTTCAAGAACTCTTGCCTACGCACTGCCGGCATCAACGCTGCGCGGCAGCCCTCCGAGCCGGCTTTGTCCTAGTCGTCGAGGACCCGCGCGCCATCCATTTCAGCATCGTCGAGATGGTGATGGAACGAAACGTGGCGAGAGTATGGTCATCCAACTCATCGAGCACAGTCTGCAGGGCGCGCCCGGCGTCGGTAGCGGTTCTCAAATCACTGTTTGCAGGATCCACTGGCCGGACGGGTTCAAAGATCTGGATCACATCGAGCAGCGTGAGCCGCTTCGGATTGGCGGCGAGCCGATAGCCTCCACCCACTCCTCGGGCCGCTTCCACGATTCCCGCTCGCCCTAAATCCCGTAACACCTTAGCCAGATGATGCGCAGAGATGCCGTATTTCTCGGCGATTTCCGTGCCGGAGAGCGGCTGAGCCGGATGGGCGGCCAGTTCCAGCACCGCATACAGGGCAAAAGAGCTTGCCTTTTGCAGTTTCACGAAATGCTTCCTTCCATGCTGTCAATCAAGCGCCATCTCCAATTCAATAAACGGTCCTGCCATCATTCCCTGACTGCGGAAAAAAGAAAGAACAAGATGATTGTCGCGAGCCATCATAGTGCGCACCTTCGTGACTCCGGCACGCCGAAACCTATCGCAGAGAGCTTCGAAAAGACGAGTCGCAATGCCCTGCAACCGAGCTTTGGGATGCACCTGAATCGCAAAAACCCAGCCGCAGGGTGGCTCGCCAAACTCCCAGGCACGTATTTCGCCCACAATAAACCCTTCGATATGACCCTGGTTTTCGGCAACCAGAATGAAACGCTGCGATTGACGTCGCGAGCCAAGACGTGCAAATGATTCCTTCCAGTACTTGCGTTTGGCGAGTCCTGTGACTTCCTGATCCAAAGCCATAAGTATTGGGGAGTCCGAGCGAACAGCGGCTCGAATGAGCAATCCGCCTATATCGGGCAATCTGGAACGCGATTTCATGACCGCAATCTGTGGTTCTCGTTGAAACAGTGTGGCGCTAGAACGCAAGATATACTCCTATGTTTTCTCGATCTGTCTCGGCAATTTCTGAATCGTTCCGGTGCGGCATTATGATCACCAGGGATGATCCTGCATATGACTGGTTCCGGGACGGCCCAAAGAGACATGATTGTGATACAACTTCCAGCCCTCCTGCTCTCGAAGAAATACATCGGTACCGTAGCCTTCTCGCAGAAGACGAGCGCCATTCAATTTGGACCATCCATCGGTGCGCCATTCGTATACGACAGTAGCCACATCGCCAAAAACTCGTACTTTGCGCGGCCCAAATTTCAAGCTAATTTCCTCTAAGTTGTCAAAGTATCCCTCTAACATCTGCTTCGCTGCTTCCCAACCATAATAAGCGCCACGCGAAGTGAAAAGGACGAATCCGTCGCTGTGCCAATAATGATCGAAAAGTTCAGCAAGATTCTTGTCGCTCCATGCTTTCTCCATCGCGTCCATGATACGAAGAACTGCATCCACATTCGGTCCAGCGATTTCCGGTTGGGCCGTACTCACTTTGCGTGCCGCCTTTGCCATCGAAATCCTCCTTCTCTTGCAAGAGCCATACACTTATGGCTCACCTATCTCGAGTATCCGAACAGCCTCTCTTCGAGCTCGATGGCCCGAGGAAATAGGATGTTATTTTCAAGATGGATATGTTCGTGCAAATCCGCGGCGAAGGCAGGCAATGCCTGATACAGAGCGCGGTAACTGGGACAGCCGTCGGGTGGGACAGCATAGTTGTGGGTCGTTTCACGTAGCTTCTCAAGCGCCTGGCCGGAAGCCTCGTGCTCCATGATCATCGCCGCCACTGGATTTTGCACCGTTCCAAACATAGGCTCCGGGGGACGTCTCCTGGTTCGGGCAGCCTCTTCTATTTGGGCTATGTAAGGAAAGAGCAAATCCTCTTCCTTGCGCATATGCTCCCGCAGTTCTTCCGCCAGTCCCGCAAATGTCATCTGTACGCGGGATAACTCAGGATGGATTGCGCCGTGGAGCCCCACGACCTTCCCCAGCAACCCGTTGAGGCGAGAGATCTCTGCCTGTGTGAAGGCATGGTGTCGATCGACAATGTGCTGCGCAAGTTCCGTAAGAGACGCGCTTCGCCAGTCCTTCTCTGGAGAAGCTGAGTCGGCCTTCTCCAAGGCGGCGGTCACTTCCTCCAAGGAGCGGTTCGCCCGCTTGCAGGCTTCGGCCAGGATCTGGGCGCCGCCGCAGCAGTAATCAATTCCCAACGTTTCAAACACTCGCGCTGACGACGGTTTGTCCAAAACCAAATCGCGCACCAGCGTTTCGGCGAGATCGCTTGGGTTTCGCGAATTGTCCCGTGTGGGGGTAGCCATCGAAAGCCTCCTTAAGAAGCATTATGGTACTGCAATACTCAGTTAGCAAAAAAAGCTCGCTTCGCGTACGTCAACAACGCTCCAAGATCGTGGCGATCCCTTGGCCAACTCCGATACACATCGTGCACAACGCATAGCGTGCGCCGAGCTTTTCGAGTTGATAGGTCGCCGTGGTAACGAGCCGCGCCCCACTTGCGCCCAGTGGATGACCAATCGCAATGGCTCCACCATTTGCATTTACGTGTTCGGAATCATCCGCCAGGCCGAGATCGCGCAACACGGCAAGCGCTTGCGCAGCAAATGCTTCGTTCAGCTCGATCACGCCCATTTCTGACAACGACAGCCCCGCCTTGGCGAGAGCTTTGCGGCTGGCCGGCACAGGCCCCATCCCCATGATGCGAGGAGCGACTCCGGAAACGGCCGTGACCAAAACCCGAGCGCGAGGCCTTAAACCGTACTTTTCTGCTGACCGTTCGGACGCCAGGAGCAGGGCGGATGAACCATCGTTGATCCCTGAGGCATTGCCGGCGGTGATCGTTCCCTCCGGCTTCACGATGGGTTTCAGTTGAGCGAGGGCTTCGAAAGTCGTATCGGGCCGGGGATGCTCGTCGGTGTGAAAGACCTTGGGAGGCGCCTTTTTCTGAGGGACAGGCGTTGGAATGATTTCTGAGTCAAAGAAACCAGCCGCCTGAGCCTTGGCCCATCGCTGTTGCGTTCGCAGGGAAAAAGCGTCTTGATCTGCGCGAGAGATATGGAAATCTTCTGCCACGTTTTCCGCAGTCTCGGCCATGGAATCAATCCCGTACTTGCTTTTCATAACGGGATTAACAAAGCGCCATCCGATGGTTGTGTCAAAAATCTCAGCGTTTCGACTGAAGGGTGCCTCGGCTTTCCCCATCACGAAAGGAGCGCGAGACATGCTTTCCACGCCTCCCGCGACAACGAGCTCGGCCTCTCCGCACCGGATGGCTCGCGCGGCCATTCCAATCGCATCCATGCTCGATCCGCACAAGCGATTCACGGTCGTGCCAGGAATATCGGGCGGCAATCCAGCCAACAAAGCCGCCATCCGTGCGACGTTGCGATTGTCTTCACCGGCTTGATTCGCGCAGCCGAAAACGACATCGTCGATCGCTTGCCAGCTGACTTGTGGGTTCCGCTCCATCAAGGCACGAATCGGAATCGCGGCTAAGTCATCGCTGCGGATGGAGGATAGAGAGCCTCCATAGCGGCCAAACGGCGTGCGAACGGCGTCACAAATGAAGGCGTGATTCATCAAGGATCCCTATGGGAATCGACGAAGGCCGCCAGTTTCCTTTTGCCCACCGCGTCAGTCTGAAGAGTCCGAAAGCAAACATCAGTGACGACCATCACAGCGTCGGATCGCACGGATCTCTAGCGTGGGGTGGTCGCAGGCCTTTTTCCATCCTTCGACGTAGAACGCAATCGTTCGGAGGCGTCAAGCGCAGGAGGACGTGATGCCCGCGTTTCCCGGTGTGGATTATTTGGATTTCGATTCTGTGCTCGCCGACGAGGAGCTTCTGGCCAGACAAACGGCCAGGCAGTTTGTTGATGAACAGCTGATACCCGTCATCGAGACGCATTATCGAAACGCGACCTTTCCGATCGACCTGGTGCCGCAACTCGGCGAGCTTGGATTCTTCGGCGCGAACCTGAAGGGTTACGGTTGCGCGGAAATGTCGAATGTGGCGTACGGCTTGGTGATGCAGGAGCTCGAGCGAGGCGACTCGGGTCTGCGCAGCTTCGTTTCTGTACAAAGCGGGCTCGTGATGTACCCCATATTCGCCTATGGCTCTCCCACGCAGCGGGACCACTGGCTGCCGCGTTTGCAAAGTGGTCAAGCAATCGGGTGTTTCGGTCTTACCGAGCCGCAATTCGGCTCCAACCCGGGCGGAATGCTCACGCGCGCGGTGCGACGTGGTGATCGCTATGTACTGAACGGCGAAAAGATGTGGATCACCAACGGCTCAGTAGCCGATGTCAGCGTCGTGTGGGCGAAATGTGAGGACGACCGCATCCGCGGCTTTCTGGTGGAGAAAGGCACAAAGGGTTTTAAGGCCCAGGACGTACATGGAAAGTGGTCTATGCGTGCTTCCGTCACTTCCGGGCTTTCGCTCAGCGATTGTGAAGTTCCCATCGAGAACCTGCTTCCCGGCGTCGATGGGCTCAGAGGTCCCCTGTCCTGCCTGACGCAAGCGCGATATGGCATCGGTTGGGGCGCCATAGGAGCGGCGATGGCGTGCTATGACACCGCCTTACAATACGCGAAATCGCGCAAGCAGTTCGCGAACAAGCCCATCGCCTCGCACCAGCTCGTTCAGGACAAACTCGCGTGGATGATCACGGAGATTTCCAAGGCCCAGGTCTTGGCATTGCACGTCGGCCGATTGAAAGACCGAGATCGAATGCACTCCTCGCACGTCTCCATGCTCAAGATGAACAATGTATGGATGGCGCGGGAAATAGCGCGGCTGGCCCGGGAGCTGCTGGGAGCAAATGGAATCGTTGAGGACTACTGCGTCATGCGACACATGAACAACCTCGAGTCGGTGTATACCTATGAAGGCACCCACGACATTCAGCGCTTGATCATCGGTGAGCGCATCACCGGTATCTCGGCCTATGTCTAAAGATTTCGCAGAAGCTATGGCATAAGTTCACCGCCAGCAATGACGATGCTTTGTCCCGTCACAGAGGCGGTATCGTCGCCCGCGAGCCACACCACCGCGTCGGCCACTTCCGCCGGTTGAATCAGTCTTCCTTGTGGGTTGCGTGAGACCAAGCTGGCCGTTGCCTCCTCCCGTGTTCGACCAGTTTTCTTGGTGATGTTCGCGATATTTGCGGTTGTCATTTCGGTATCGGCGTAGCCCGGGCAGACCGCGTTGACGGTGACGCCAGTGCGGGCTGTTTCAACAGCAAGAGCACGTGTGAGGCCGATCATTCCGTGCTTGGCCGCGCAATATGCCGTGATATAGGCGTATCCGGTGATGCCAGCCGTCGAGGCGATATTGATGATCCGACCCCACTTCGATTCCAGCATGGCCGGCAGCACCGCTTGCGTGAAATACACGGCACCCATCAAATCGGTGTCAAGTATCTTTCGCCAGAACGCTGCGTCGGACTTAAGAAAGGGCGAGGAGATGCCCACACCGGCGTTATTGACCAGGATTGTCGGCGCGCCGAGAACGTTTCGAACGCTCGCCACGGCCTTCCGCACCCCCGATTCGTCGGCCACGTCGGCTTGAGCGGTGGCGACCTTCACACCGTAATCTTTGGTAATGTGACTTGCCCCAGCCTGCAACGTCTCGGCGTTGCGACCAACCAGAGAGACTGAAGCGCCGAATTGCGCCAGCGCCCTTGCGATCGCCAAACCGATTCCGCGGCCGCCGCCTGTGACCAAGGCGTGGTGGCGAACAAACGGCCCCTTGGTGTTCAATGACACGAGACTCCCTCGTCAAAACTGACCTGGCGCCTTGTGCAACCTCTTCGAGCCTGGGACAGCTACGAGGCAGCACCTGAGGGAACCGCCGCATCGGCTGTCTCCAGTACTTTGGAAGCAATGATCAGTTTGAGCACTTCGCTTGCCCCCTCATAGATACGCAGCGCACGGATTTCACGATACAGCCGCTCCACCGTCACGCCACGAACGACGCCCAGGCCGCCGAAGATCTGCACAGCGGCGTCAATCACTTGTTGTGCCGCTTCGGTCGCGAACAGCTTGGCCATGGAAGCCTCGCGCGTAACTCGCCCTCCCGATACGTCCTTTGTCCAGGCCGAGCGATAAATCAGCAGGGCGGAGGCGTCAATGGAGATCGCCATATCCGCGAGCTTCTCCTGAGTCAGTTGAAACTCCGCCTGCGCTCGGCCAAACATGCGCCGTTGGCGGGCCCGCTCGACGGCTTCGTCCATCGCCCGACGAGCTAAGCCCAATGCTGCGGCGCCGACCGTAGTACGGAAGATGTCGAGAGTAGCCATGGCGATCTTGAAACCTTCGCCTGCTTGGCCAAGCAAGCAGTCGTCAGGAACGCGGCAACCATTCAGACGCAGCGTGCCTAGGGGATGAGGAGCCATCACATCGATCCGCTCAGAGACGTCCAAACCAGCGCAGTTGGCATCCACGATGAAAGCGGACAGACCTTTGGTTCCGGGCCCCTCACCGGTGCGAGCAAAGATGACGTAGAAGGCGGCGAGACCTGCGTTCGAGATCCACGTCTTGACGCCATCCAGCCGCCAAGAACTGCCGTCGCGTCGAGCGGTCGTGGAAATGGCACTGACGTCGGAACCGGCGTCGGGCTCAGAGAGGGCAAAGGCCGCGAGCGCGGTACCGGCCGCTACGCGGGGCAAAATGAAACGCTTCTGCTCCTCCCGCCCGTAGAGAGTGATCGGTGCGCTGCCAAGTCCCTGCATGGCTAGGGCGAAATCCGCGAGACCGGAGGCGCGGCCCATGATCTCACGCGCCAAGCATAGACTGCGCACGTCAAGATGTTCCTGTGCGCCACCATAGGCGCGCGGAACACACACGCGTAACAGTCCAGCGCCTCCCATCTCTTCCACGATACGGCGAACGCAACTGTAGACGGCGTCAAGACTAGCCTCAGCTCCCTGGAGCAAAGCCGGCAATGCCGCGCGGGCCCACTGTTCCAAGTCGCTGGCCAAGCGGCGATGGCCATCGTCGAAAAACGGCCACGCGAGGAAGCTCTTGTCGGCCATCAGTTTCCTTCGAATACGGGCGTCTTCTTTGTCGCGAACGCAGAGTAGGCGCGTTCAAAGTCGTTGGTCTGCATGCAAATCGCCTGCGCCTGGGCTTCGGCCTCGATGCATTCGTCAAGGCCTTGACTCCATTCCTGGTACAACATCGTTTTGGTCATTCCGTGGCCAAACGTGGGGCCATCGGCAAGCGAGGCAGCCAAGGCCGTCGCCTCTTCGAGCAGTTTCTCCGGCTCGATGATCCGGTTGTAGAACCCGAAACGCTCGGCTTCGTCCCCATTCATCGCGCGGCCGGTGTATAGCAAGTCCGCTGCGCGCGATAGTCCAATGAGCCGCGGAAGCAGCGTGCAGGCACCCATGTCGGCTGCCGCAAGCCCAACGCGCACAAATAGGAACGCGACTTTGCTGCGCGCCGTGCCCAAGCGGAGATCTGAGCCGCAAGCGATCATGGCTCCAGCCCCGGCACAAACCCCGTCGATCGCCGAAATGATGGGTTGTGGGCACGAGCGCATCGCTTTCACCAGATCGCCCGTCATTCGGGTAAAGGCCAGCAAATCCAGCATGTCCATCTTCACAAGTTTGCCGATGATATCGTGGACGTCGCCGCCCGAGCAGAAGTTGCCGCCCGCTCCGGTGAATACCACAGCTTTGACATCGGTCGCATAAGCCAGTTCGCGGAACAGATCGCGCAACTCGCCATAAGACTCGAAGGTGACGGGATTCTTGCGTTCTGGGCGGTTGAGCGTAATCGTGGCCACTTTGCCGGTGACGGCCCATCCGAAATGGCTGGCCTTGTAATTTGCCATTTGAACCTTTTTCATTGCGCTGCTCCTCGCATGTGAATTAACCAACCATCGTCAGGCCGCCATTGACGCTCAATATTTGGCCTGTAATGTAATCGGATCGAGAGCTTGCAAAAAACAGAATCGCGTCGGCGACTTCCTGAGGTTTACCGAACCTCCGGAACGGGATGGCTCGCTTGAAAGCATCTAAGTGTTTCTCGGGAACGGCGAATAGCAGCGGTGTTTCCGTAGGGCCCGGACATACGCAGTTGACGTTGATGCTGTAGCGTGCGACTTCGCGGGCCAGCGACTTTGTGAATGCGATCAACCCCCCTTTGGCGCCCGCGTAGACCGTCTCGCCCGAACTGCCGACTCGTCCAGCATCACTACTGACATTCACAATCTTGCCGCCGTTTCGCTCCATCATTTTCGGCAGGAACGATTTGACCAATTTCATGGGGCCTAGGAGATTGAGAGTGACGATCTTGCTCCAGACAGGGAGGGGCATTTCCCAGAACGGCTGAACCTGACCCCAGCCTGCTCCGTTTACGACAATATCGACGCCCCCGGTCTTGTTTTGGACGGTATCGGTAAAGGCGGCGATGGAAGCGTCTTCCGTAATGTCTAGGTGAACGTAGTCGGCCTGGTATCCTTTCTTTTGAAGAGCAGTCGCGGCGGCCTCTCCCTTCTCCCGGGCAATATCAGCAAGGATGACTCGTCCTCCGGCTACGGCCAGAGTCTCGGCAGTTGCCAGGCCGATGCCCGACGCAGCACCCGTGACAACCGCAGTCTTGCCGTCCAGTTTCATGATTCCTCCTAACCGACTGGCTCGTTTTGTCAGGTCTTGACGGCCTGCCGCTTTTTCGCACTTCTCTCCAGGAATGCAGCGACCCTACGCCGCGTTTCCGGATGTTGGTAGAGCTTTCGCGTCGCAGCCAACTCTTCGGCGTAGCCGTCGCGGTGCGGATCGCCATAGGCGGCAAGGCATCGCTTGCTTGCAGCAAGGGCGGGCCTGGGTGCCTGGGCGAAGCGGGCCGCAAGCTCACGCGCCCACTGAGACAACTGGGCGAGTGGCTGAGCCCATTGAACGATCCCGAGACGTTCGGCGGACGCGCCGTCAACAATTTCCCCGCCGAGAATCAGACGACTCGCAACGCCGCTCCCGCACAGCCGCGTAAGCCGCTGCGTACCGCCTGCGCCGGGCAACAGTCCCAGCCCCACTTCCGGCAGGCCGAGTTTTGCCTCGACAGCGGCGACGCGAATGTCACAAGCCAGCGTCAGTTCCAAACCACCGCCCATGGCTGCGCCGCCAATCTCCGCGAGCGTAAGCAGGGGGGCCGACTCAATCCGCGCAAACAGGCGTTGCATGCGGCGGACCATGTCCAGCATCACATCGGGGCCTTCGAGCGTGCCAAAGCATGACTGCATGAGGGCGAGGTCAGCTCCCGCACAGAAGGCCTGCTGATCGCTGCGGATGTGCAGCACCGCCACCTCTTGATCCTCGATGACCTGATCGAGTACTGCGTCGAGGCGCTCAATCAGTTCATCATTGAGCGCATTCACCGGAGGACGCGAAAGGGTGACCACAACGATCTGGCCGACCCGTTCGGTCAAAACCAACGCTTGCGCCTTCCTCCTTTGAGAAACCCGATCTTGATCCGCAACGGCAATGCGCAGTTTGTACCGCTGAATCTTTCCCGTGGCTGTCTTTGGCAATTTGTCAACGACATGCACCCACGCCGGCATTTTGTAGCGGGGGAGAATGGTTTCGCAGAAGTGCCGAAGCTCTTCCTCAATTTCCGGACCTGAAATCGTCGAGTCTTTCAGCACAACCCAAGCATCAGCATGGACAAGACCGTGTTCGTCCTTTCGGCTAATAACCGCCGCCTCGAGCACCTGGGGATGTTGGATGAGGACCGATTCAATTTCGTAGGGCGAAACCCATCGGCCACTGACCTTAAACACATCGTCGCTTCGCCCACAGTAGATGTAGTAACCGTGCGCGTCCCGGCGGAACGTATCCCCCGTGTCGTACCAACCGTCGAGGATCGTTTTGGCTGTCCTTTCCGGATCGTTCCAATACCGCTTGATTACAGATTGCCCCTTTACCAGCAAACGACCGGGCACGTCATTGGGAACCTCGTTTCCAGCCTCATCCACCAGCCTTACTTGATATCCGGGTATGGGCTTGCCCGTTACGCCGGGTCGGATGTCGTCGACGCGGTTTGAGATGTAGATGTGGCCCACTTCGGTTGAACCAATGCCCTCCATGATGGGAACCCCAGTCGTGGCGAGCCACTCGCGATGCAATTCGGGCGGCAATGCTTCGGCGGCGGAAAGGCATCGGCGGAGCCTCGGATTGTCCCTTCGGCTCAGCAGGCCTGAGGCCAAGAACTGGGCGTAGAACGTAGGCACGGCACCGAAGATGGTGGGCTGGCAGCGACGGAACACTTCGAGTACGCTCTGCGGAGTCGGCCGCCGGTCATCGAGGATGGCCGTCGCACCTACGTACAGCGGGCCCAACATGCCCACGTTCATTCCGTAAGAGAAACAGAGCCGCGCCACATTGAAGAAGGAATCGTCCTCTGTCGCGCCGAGGGTCTCGACTGTATAGAACTGGTTGATGACAGCGATATCGCCGTGCGCGTGGATGACACCTTTCGGTAGGCCGGTCGTGCCCGACGAATACAGACAAAAGCAATCATCCTCGGCTCTGGCAAAGGCCGTATCGAGGCGCGACGAAGCATTGCGAGCGAGATCAGTCAATGATTCCCTGTCACCGTCAATGGCGAGTACGACCTTCGGTCTGGGAGAGCAAGCGGCAAGGGCAGCGTCGATGCTGGTCGTGATCTCCTGTGAGAAAAACAGCGCCGAACATTTCGAATGTTGGATGATGAACTCAAAGTCGCTGGCGGGCGCCAGGCTGTTTAGCGGAACCGGTATGGCACCGAGCTTGACAACTCCCCAAAAAAGAAAAAAGAACTCCGGGCAGTCCTTGACCCCCATGAGCACGCAATCGCCCATTCGAATTCCAAGCTTGGTGAGCGTGTTCCCAAACCGGTTGACGCTGTCAGCCAGCTCGGCATAGGTTAGTTCCTGCTGGAGCGTCCGAATCGCGGCTTTGTTGCCGCGGCCCTCGGCGATGTGACGATCGATGAAGTATGCAGCGGCGTTGAACGGTTCGGGGAATCGCAGGGTCAGCAGGCCCTCGTCATTGGTTTCCACTGCTACAACCACGCTCAACCTCCTGGAACCGTAACTGAGCGAGGCTATTTGGCTGGTGGCGCCTCGGGCGGTGATGTCGGTCACTTCGGACGGTGACGCCAGTCACGTCTGCAAAAGTGGGCTGGTCCCCGAACAAGCCAGCACGATACAGAAGCTCGTCGCTGCCCGAGTCGCCGCCGATCTCATGGATGTTCCCACGGTCTGATCGCACGAACAGACGCCAACAGTGCCTACTTGATTACCAGTGACGTGGATCCAGTGATAGGCCATTCTTGAGATCGAACCGTCGGTCGAAGGTTATTTTCGCATGCGAGGCGGCATTGAGTGCACGATTGCCCGAGGACTTGCTCGACCTCGTGCGAACATCCTCACGGGCGGCTTCAGAGAGTTCCGACTGTGCTGAGAATACATCGTCTGATCTTCGCGTTGCAGGTTCCTCATATCTGTCACTCCTAACCGGTCGCACCTCAAGCGAGAGGTGAGGCGCGTCACAAGCAATCGTGACTCGCCTCACAGAACCTCTCCTCTCGCTCCTGTAGTTTTTCGAGCCGTTACTTGGCCCAGTTCCACCTAGCAATTCGAAAAGGGGAGGAAATGCAATGAACAGAAAGAATCACAGAAAGTGGCTGAAGGTGGTCCTTATGGCTGTTTCGTTGATCGTGCCTTTTCTCGTAACCGGCGTCCACGCGCCGAGCGCTCGCGCGGTTCCCAGTTACTCTCGACAAACTGGTTTTCCCTGTCGGTCATGCCACACCACTCCGCCCGAGCTTACGCCGCTAGGCAGGACTTTCAAACTCAACGGCTATACCATCACGGGAATGCCTATGACCAAAGCAGAGAAGACATCGCGGGAAGCCGGCCTGAGCATCCTTCAAAACCTGCCGCTCTCCGTCTTTTTCGATACTTCCTATACGCAAACGAACAAGGTGCAGCCGGGTACGCAGAATGGCACCTTGGAATTCCCCCAGGATGTGTCTCTGTTTGTTGCCGGAGCTTGGGCCCCACATCTGGGAAGTTTTGTGCAGTTCACGTACGACGCACAAGACGACCATTTCAGTTGGGATAACACTGATATTCGCTACGCCAACTCGATAACCAGCCTGTTCGGTAAGAGCTTCGTCTACGGCCTCGATATGAACAACAATCCGACCGTGGAAGATCTTTGGAACGCCACGCCGGCCTGGGGTTACCCGTTCATCGCGAATGATTTCGAACCGAGCCCAGCGGCGGTCCCGATCATCGATGGCCCTCTCGCGCAGGATGTTGCCGGATTTGGCGGGTACGGCATGTGGAACGACCACTTCTACCTGGCTACCACGATGTACCGCATCCAGCACCTCGGCTTTAGCCAGCCCAACTCCGGGGGCGGCACTCCTCCTCCCACCACCTACAATATCCACGGCCTCGCACCCTATTGGCGCGGAGCCTACCAGACGACTTGGGGAAATAACTTCCTAGAGGTCGGCACCTACGGAATGTGGATGAAATCCACTCCCAACGCCGTCGTCGGACCAACAAACGAAAGTGGAAGCACAGTTGAGGATCATTACACGGATGTCGCCTGGGACTTTCAGTACGACCGCACCCTGCCGAAGTTCCACAACGACATCCTTTCGCTCCGCGGCACCTATATCCATGAGAATTCGGCGCTCAATGCCAGCTTTCTTCTCGGAATGGCCGGGCAGGTGCCGCATCACCTCAACACCGTCAACCTAAATACGGAATACCACTTCGGCGATCGCTTCAGCGGTGCATTCGGCTGGTTTAACACAACCGGGACGCGCGACACGACGCTGTACGCGCCCGCACCCATCAGCGGCAGTTCGAACGGAAGCCCGAAGAGCAGCGGCTACATCGCAAACGTGTCCTGGTGGCCGAGACAGAATGTCGATCTCGCGTTCCAGTACACCGGATACTTCAATTTCAACGGTAGCTCCGTCAATTACGACACTTTCGGGCGAAATGCTGTCAACAACAACACGCTGTATTTACTCGCGCGGTTTCTCTTTTAGGGAATCGCGTTGGAACCCGCGCGAGGGGCGCGGCCTTCCTCCTGACATGGAACTCCCCCTCGGCCAAGTAGGACCGCTCGCCGGGTCCGCTCTTCGAGGCGGGCTCGGCTGGCGGCCGAGCGAGAGTCGGCGAGTGGAAGGTAGCAGAAGTGGCGAGTTTGGTCGGCAAGACGTAAAGTGGTGTGCAAGGCTGAACGTCGAAAAATCTCGACGCGTTCGAAGCTCATAGAACAGGAGCAGAACCTATGAAAAGATTCGGAACAGCATTCATCATCGTAACGGCGGCCTTGCTCGCCGTCGGGTTCGTCGTCCGAGTAATGGCACGCGCTTCGGATTCGGGCAGCCTTTCCGGCACAGTCCATTTCCAGGGCAAGCCGCCGGATCTGCGTCCGATTGTGATGGACAAAGACCGGGTCTGTGCCAACGAGCAGACGGGAACTGTATTGGCGGAAGATGGTCGCGTCAATGCAAACGGCACGCTGCCCAATGCGTTCGTCTACATTTCCAAGGCGGCGGGCAATCTTTCCCCTGCCGCTCCGTCGAACTCCGTGACGCTCACGCAGAAGGGATGCATGTTTGTGCCGCACGTGCTGGGAATCATGGTGGGACAGCCGCTGCAAGTCGTGACCGAGGACCCCACTACGCACAACATCCATATCAACGCCACCAAAGGTAATCGCGACTGGAACGTGTCGCAGCAACCCGGAACGCCATCGATTACCACTCGGTTCTCGCAGCCTGCGATTATGGTTCCTGTGCGTTGCAACATTCACCCGTGGATGGAAGCCTACGTCGGCGTCGTGAGTAATCCGTATTACGCGGTCACCGGCGACGATGGCAATTTCCTGATCAAAAATGTCCCCCCTGGCAACTACACGCTATCCGTGTGGACTGCCACTTTCGGAACGCAGGAGCGCTCGGTGACCGTCCGCGCGGGCGAATCGGCGAGCGTCGACTTCACCTTCACAACTCAGTGACTGGTCCCTGCCGCGCTTAGATCGGCTCCGTCACCGATTCGGCAAAGGCGACATCTACTGCATCGGGTCGGTGACGGCCTTTCGTTCATCTACGATGAAGGTGCATCCTCCTTCTACGATATACTCCCCTCGGAAAACAGCTTGCATCGCATGGCCGGGGGAAGGGCATGGAGGAGGTTTCATGAAATCAAGAGCAATCGCTTCGATCGCGCTCGGTTTGCTGGCGGCAATCATCGCCTTCGGACAAAACCAGGTTCCGCCGTTGCCCGCTGCGTCGTCTAGCGCTCCCTCGTCCCTGCAGGGTCCCAACGATCCCGGTTATGCCGCCGTCATCGCTACCTGCAAGAATCCACCACCCAAGTTTCCCGGATTCCGCCCCCCGAGCGGACCGGGTCCGGCCCCCCGCGACTACAAGGTGACGGAGATTCCCGGCGTCATCGCAGCAGGTCAGCAATGGCACTTTCTTTGGCAGGAGGCCGGCAACAACGGTGACGGTATTGTCGGCACAAATGATGGCGGCTTACTCATCGCACAGAACGACAAAAGCGCTGTCGTAAAACTCGATAAGGATGGTAGACCGTCGGTAGTCTATACGGACACGCACACGGGCGGCGCGGTTTCCGTGAATTCTCAAGGTGCCGTGTTCATTGTCGAGCGAGGGCTCTATCCCGCGATCTGGGAACTGTCGCCGCGACACAAGCTATTGGCCGACCGCTATCGGGGCGAGAGTCTGGATTGTTTGGGCGGCGTTCTCAATGACTTGTCGGCCGACCGCAACGGCGGCGCCTACTTCACCATGGGGGGGCTTTATTACGCCAACCCCGAGGGTGTGGTCACGAAATACGGAGAGAATCTGCGCACCAACGGCATCATCCTCAGCCCGGACGAGAAAAGACTCTTCGTAACCAACGTTAATATGGTTGTGGCTTTCGATGTGCAACCCGATGGCTCGCTGACGAACCAGCGAGACTTTGCCAAACTACTCCCGGGCACGGCCGGTGACGGCAGCACCATCGATGCTCTGGGGCGCCTCTACGTTAGCAGCAACCCCGGTGTGCAGGTCATCGCTCCCGATGGCGCCTGGCTCGGATTGATCCCCACGCCGCGCGACATCATCAGTGTGTCCTTCGGCGGTGCGGATCGGAAAAAGCTCTTCATCCTGGCTCGCGGCGCGCTAGGCTCTGATGGCAGCCAGGTTGCCAACGCGGCACAGGTGTATTCGATCCAGATGATTGCACAAGGCTACCCAGGCCGCCCCAAATGAGTAGGACAGACTATCGGAGGATGCCAGACCAGGCGTATTCGATCAGCGAGACTCCTAGAAAACCCACGCCGATGTAGGCGGCCACGTATCCAGCCAGGAAAGCACACGCAGCCAGGGATCTCTTCGTGGGCAGATGGGCTGGTGCCGATTCCCATCGCCGCTCAGGCCCTATGTGAGGTGTGAGGCACGGTAGGAGCGCTTCTCATACAGGGTAGATTCGCTAAAGTCGCTCATTACGAAAGTGTATCGGGCATGGGAATCGAAGAGCAATTCAGATTTACGTTCGAATCGATCACCATTCGAAATCGGGGCCGAACATAGCCTCGCGGACGCTGAGGCTCATCCCTTGCTGACGGTAGTTCGGTGCGCACCGGTCCAGGTCAATACACTTCTCGAATGAAGTGACGTCCCTTGAGAGAGGTTTGGTCGTCATACGTGTTCTTTTTCGACCGTTTCGGCAATTTGACTTTCTCGCGGGGAGCCTGTTTGTAGGGAATCATGTTGAGCAAGTGGGAGATGCAGTTGAGGCGGGCCTTTCGCTTATCGTCGGAGCGCACCAGGTGCCAGGGCGCATGTTTGGTGTCCGTAGCTTCGAACATTCTGTCCCGAGCGCGCGAATAATCATACCAGCGACGAAAGGACTCCAAGTCCATGGGACTGAGCTTCCATTGGCGGAGGGGATCTTTAATCCGCGCTTCAAAGCGGCGTTCCTGTTCCTTTTGACCAACCTCCAGCCAATACTTGATTAGGATAATGCCGGCGTCCACGATGTATTGCTCGACCTCCGGGCAAAGCTCAAGGAACCGCTCATACTCTTGCTTCGTGCAAAAGCCCATGACGCGCTCGACGCCCGCCCGGTTGTACCAGCTGCGATCGAAAATGACCATCTCTCCCGCTGCAGGAAAGTGTTGCATGTATCGCTGGATATACATTTGTGTTTTCTCACGGTCCGAAGGAGCTGGCAGAGCCACGAGACGAAAAACGCGTGGACTGACTCGTTCTGTGATCGCACGGATCGTGCCGCCCTTTCCCGCAGCATCACGGCCTTCGAAGACGACAATGATGCGTAATCCCTTGTATTTGATCCAGTCCTGCAATTTGCAGAGCTCAGCCTGCAGGCGCCGCAGCTCCTTCTCAAACTGCTTACGTTTCAAGCGTCGGTCATCATTCGAGCCCTCTTTCTTTGCCATGAAATCCCCTCCGTGGTTTTAGGAACAGGCCAGACACAATCACGATGCTCGTTGTTCAGTGGGTCGTCGTTCCATCATCGGACAGACCCCTCCCGTTACGGCCTTTCGCTGCTTCCGGTAACCGCTTTTGAAGCCCCCAGCCCAACCAGGGTCTAGCACCTGCCCTGCTGGGCCCACTGTCAAAATTAGCAGTTGGGTCAAAACGCTCGAGGCGGCAGATTGGTACGAGCACACTGGAAGGGAGGTGTCCAATGGCGACAGCCAATCCGGCTCAAGGAATGCAAGGTCCGTTGCGAGCAACGAAGAAAATCACAGGTTGGTACATTGTGGCCGCCGTGCTGTTCATCATCCTGGGGATCCTTGCGATCATCGAACCCGCCGTGGCGGGACTTGGGGTCACGCTGCTGGTTGGGTGGTTGCTGCTGTTCGGCGCAGTGGCGCATTTGATTGGAGCATTTAAGGGAGGCGGGGCCAAGCACGTCGTCTTTCAGGTACTGATCGGCATCGCCTACCTAATCGGGGGACTCTATTGCCTGACGCACCCGCTGTTGGCCATCGGCACGCTGACCCTTTTGTTGGCAGCTGTGATCTTTGTGGGAGGAGTGCTGGAGATCATTCTGTATTTTCGGCTTAAGGGGGAGGGTACGTCTGGATGGGTACTGTTCAATGGGCTGATCGCGATGCTGCTGGGCGGAATGATCTGGTTTCACTGGCCCTCTAGTTCGATCTGGGCCATCGGGATCCTTGTGGGAGTGAACCTATTAATGACCGGAATGACGCGGCTGATGTTCGGGCTAGCGGCACGGAAGCTGGTAAGCCGGGTGGCGGGATAAAGCAATTGCCCGCCAGCCATTGAATTTTCAGACGTGACAAGTCTGCAAGATGCAGGCTATTTGAAAACTTCCAAAAGGTCCTCGTGTGAGGCGGCCAAGGAGCGGATATGCAGAGACTTCTTCGAAGACTGGCGATTGTGGCGTCGTTGTTGGTCGCGGCAACGTCGACATCCGCGCAAAAGGTGGAATTCTCAGCGGATATGCAGATCCTCGACGCCAACGGGCAGAGTCAAACCGTAAAGCTTTATGTGGGAAATAAACGAGCACGCCTGGATCGTTCTGGCCAGGGGAACGAAGCTGCCGGGATAGGGTCGCTCCTTATTGATTTTGAGAATCAGTTCATATTTCTTCTGATTCCACAATCGAAGCTTTACTTGCAAGTTGCGGGTTCGCTGGGTATGCCTTTTTATCGTGCCGCCTGGATGTTCAGGCCCGATTCCCCCGACCGCCCCTGCAGTGGATGGGTTACGGAGGCAGACCAACGAGGAATCAGTCTCAGGTGTCAACCGGCGGGACAAGATACCGTGGATGGAAGAACCACCCAGAAATGGGACGGTACAACCTCCGAGGGAGGGCACGGTTCCCTCTGGTATGACCCCAATCTGAACTTCATTGTGAAGGTTTTGCGGGTTACGAAATCGGGTGTCCAGACCGGATACGAACTGCACAATATCAAGACAGGCACTCAGCCTCCGGCGCTATTTGAATTCCCGAGCGACTACCGCGAATTCACGCTCCCGAAACTTCTCGATGCGCTGACCGGCTTTGGACAATGGTAGCGGGACAAACGAAATCGCAAGTCCCCGCCGCTCTTATGAATTCAGCAAGCCGTCCCAGCCTTTGGTGACTGGCAATTCTTACAGTGGTCAGCGTACGTCTTTAGTGAAATCATGACGCCGTTTTACGACGACGACCAAAAGAAAGGTCCTACCGTATGCGACAACTTACATTGTGTTTGTTAGCGTCTTTCCTGCTCTCATCGGCAGCCCGGGCGCAAGGGATCCCGGTTTTCAAGATCGCACCGCCACCGGACAGCAAGGTTACCTTCAACGTGAAGGCGTCGGTGCCTATCGATGGGACCTTCGACAAGTGGGACGCCACGCTGACCTACCCCTCTACGGATGTGGAAGCAGGCGTTTTGGACATCAAAGTTCAGGCAGCCAGCGTAAATACGGGAAGCGGCATGAAAGACGGAAAGCTGAAGAGCAAGGATTTCTTCAATGCCGACCATGACCCGTACATCACTTTTCACTCCAGCAAGATCACCCAGACGGGTCCCACCACTTTTGATATTCCGGGGACGTTCACCATTCGCGGGGTATCGAAGCCAGAAACACTGAATCTCACCGCTAGCGGCACCAAGGGGTCAGGCGAAGGCACGATTACCGGGACGATGGCTTTTGATCGTAAGGACTACGGAATGAACAGCGGCATTCCCTTCATAAAGATCGCTGATCGCGTCGAGGTGGATGTCAACCTGCAAGTGAAGCGAATCAGCGGGCCTCCACTGTCGTTTAAGCAGTAGGCGGCCCGGCTCTGAGACGTTGCCAAAACGTCAATCGCAGCTATTTGCGTTTGATGACTACGGCCGTTAGGTCGTCCTGCTGTGTAGTGCCGCCGGAAAATTCAACCACCGCTCGATAAAGGATTGAGATGATTTCCCTTGCGGGCCTCTCCCGCGATCTGCGGATCGTCTCTCCCAATCTCCTCGTCTCGAATTGGTCTCCTTGTGCGTTGGCCCATTCAAAGAAACCATCGGTTGCCAGTACCAGCATATCGCCCGGATTCAGCTCAACTGTCAGCGGCGGCTCCGAGATCAGAGTTGGCGATATACCAAGCGGTAGGCCCTGTGCACCCTGCTCGTCGAATCGGTCCTCCTTTAGGAAATAGAGGAATAACGGCCCGTGTCCGGCTGACAGCAGCTGCACGCGCGAATCTGCAGGACTGCAGACGGCTGCGACAAATGTTACAAATCGACCTTCCTGAAGGTCCTTGGAAAGCAAGGCATTGAGTCGTTCCATTGCTGGTAGCAGCCCGTCTCCCCCCGAGGAGAAGCTGGATCGAGCGTAAGCGCGACAATCAGCCGCCAGCAGGGCCGGCCCAATCCCGTGACCGGTCACGTCCGCAAGTGCCAGGAGGATCTTTCCGTCTGGGAGAGTGTACCAGTCGTAATAATCTCCACCGGTTTGATCCGCCGGTTGGTTCCATCCGGCGATCTCAAAGCCCTCGATCTGAGGCACGGCCGTCGGAAGCAGGGATTGCTGAATCGATCGTGCCACTCCCAGCTCGTGTTTCAAACGCTCGACCTGGCGTTGCAGATCCGCTTCGCGCAGAGCTGCATCCACATGCTTCCGGATCTCCCTCGCGACCGCCCCAGCCACAAGCCCCGTCGCAATCAGGGTGAAGGCATAGGCGAAAACGGTTCTTTGGGGCGACAACAGAGATACCTCTTTGCCTACCAACGGTTTCCAACCGAGATAGACGGCTGCGGCCAGGTAACTGACTGCGGCCACGAATCCCGAAAGGGCACAAAGAGCCGGATTCAAACGCAGCGTCGAAAGGACGATGAAGATAAAGAATAGCAGCGCGGCTGGATTCGCCAGCGGTCTATAGAGTGGATCAATGGAACCGCTCCATAGAAACGCAATTCCGAACGCGGGTAGGCATGTTTCCAAAACGATGCTGCCGATCCACATCGCACGCGGCAGATCCCGGCCGTTTTGCATGGCGTCATCTACGGCTCGCAGCACCAAAAACTCATAAGCGACAAACAAAGCGACAAGCCCAGTAGCGACCACCCACAAGCGGAAATCCTCGTGACTTGGATGGATGGCTGTTCGTAGAGATCGCAACACGAAGGCCGCGCCAACGGCGCTCAGCAAGATTAGAATACGAAGCCGCTCGCTCTTCAGGCGAGCCTGTTGGAATGCACCGGACTTTTCGAGAGATTCGTTCATCGCCTCACGTTCACAAGAAGATAGCTGCTCGAAGACTCATGCGCCCGCTAGGCGATCGCCGAGGAGGAAAATAGCCGTCTACCCACTCCTCGGTTAGCCGTCAAGCGACGGAAACGTGCCACAAGCATCATTTCCTTGGGCTGGTCCGAACTTTAAGAATAGCAGTGCTGCGAAATAGCTTCCAGAAAGACCTGGCCTCAAAAGAGGAGCATACGACGAATTCCCGAAGAAATCTGATCGGACGCGTTTTCGTCGGCGCTACATTATCCGCGCAGACGATGTCAGCAATTTTCTAGTCCGGTGCGGTCCAAGACGGAGAGGAAAGCCTCACCGCGAGCTGCGGCCTTCACAGCCGCAACCAAATCTCGAGCCATGCTGGTCTTGAAAACATATCCGAGTGCCCCTGCTTGTTGAGCCGCCGCAACAATCTCTGGGTCGGTCTCGACAGAACAAATTACAATCGCGGGTGGCGACAGAGAGCTTTTGATTTGCCGGGCTACCTCCGCGCCATCCAGAATGGGCATCTTCAGGTCTAGGACGACAACATCGGGATTGCGTTGGCGGATGTGCTTCAGGGCCAATAGGCCATTCTCTGCCGTGGCCACGACATCAAATTCAACGGCCAACAGCAGCACCAATTGACGCAAAACTCCGGGATTGTCGTCAGCGATGACAACTCTCAGTTTATTCAGGGGCACGTCCCTCAATTCGCCGATAAAGTCCGCTCTTGCACTCATCCAGAGAAACCGCTCCTCGAGTCGGCGGAGCTAACACCCTGGCCAAGGCAATTCCTATCAGAATGACGTTGGTATGCGCTTTCGTCGTTGCGCTAGCGCAATCATCTTCGCCTTGCCCGTCCGACCCACTCCTGGCCCAGGATTTCCGGCCGGGCTATCTTGGAAGGCGAAAAGGTTGAGAAAGAGGGCCGAAGCAACGTTCGGAGCCGAGTCCGAGTCGCAAAGTGACGGTGTCAGCCGAGAGCGGTGTGGGTTTCCAAGGTCGGCACACCTAATCGGCGCATGGTAAAATTTCGATAATGTTTCTCATGCGGGGGGTATCGAGGGAACGTACTTAATCAAAAGGACCTCGTTCCCCTTCTCGCTGTGTAGAAGTTCATCAACCAGGTGCTGGGCTAACAAAAGGCCGTAGCCACCGGGGCGCAGTCCTTGCTCTTCCCGTATCAGAGCATGGCGAATCGGATCGCTCAGGGGATTGTTGATTGCCGCGTGATGGATCTCTTCCAGCGAGAAACCCTCGCCCGGATCCTTAATCCTGCACATCACCATCTTGCGCGTCCGTACATAGCCGACCTCGACGTATTGCGTTGGATCGAACTTTCCTCCATGCTCGATCGCGTTGAGCAACATTTCTCGGAAAGCGGTTGCCACATTGTCTTTCTCGGGTTCTGGAAGATCCGATATTTCTTGGAAAAACTGCACCAAGCGATCTGCCGTTTCCCTGTCGCAACGGGCAATGACGCGGATCCAATCCGGCGTGGCAGAGACGAGTTCGATACCGTCATCCCATGCGGGTTCACGTGTCGCGATGCGCACCATTTCAGCGAGGGACGCCTGGGAGAAAGGTTTAGAGAAGTAGCTGAAAGCCCTTTGACGTATGGCCGCGAGAACATCGAGCGGAGTACTCTGGTCCGTGAGAATGATGAGACGAACATGGGGCCGAACACGGCGGATTTTTCGAAGTAAATCGACATCCTCGGTTCCCGTGGTCCTCGCCCCGGTGATGATGATATCGAAAGGTCTGGCCTCGGCAAGTTTCAAGACGGCTCGATTGTCCTTAGCATATACGATGCTCCACTCTTCCGAGTTGAGAACCCCATGCAATATCCCCGTGACCTCGGGATCTGGATCGACGACCAGGGCGACTTTCGAGGCTGACGAAGTTTCCCTGGGTCGAGCAATTTCCATGATGTGTCGCCTCCCCCTGCTCTAGAAAAGCTCCTGCTCGGTGAGGAGCGCGTGAACTGTCAAAAATGCCAGGGGGGCGTTTTGCAGGTGCACGGCAAGTTCCGTTAATTTGGTCTACCGAACCAGGAATATTGCCAAGCGACGGCGATCTTCTGGTAGTTGCCGCCATATTGGACGTAGGCGCCATCGCTATAGCTGAATTTGAGCGATTGGTGGTTTGTCAAAGGAACGGACCCTGTCACGCCAACCCGGGAGCTTCGTTGGACGGTGCCCGGAGTTTGTACGCCATTAACGCTCGTTTCGCCGCCAAACCAAAAATTGCCATCGAGCGACACCCAGAACCGAGGCTTGACATCATAGCTGAGATGGAATTCGAACGAACCCGTAGGACTCTCATCCTGCGTGTTCGTACCGGGACTGACCGCATTGTGCGAGAAGTACTCAGGGTTCGTAGTGAAGAACCAGGCCCCTGCATACGCGTCAAGAAGCCAGTGGCCCCAACGGCGGGAAAGACCCAGCTCGGGTTTGAAAGCCCAGCGATTGACCCCATAGTTGATTAACCTGGTTGGATCATATTGTCCGGTCGGAGACTCAAACGTAAAGCTGAAACCCACAATGGTTTTTTGTTGCCACTTCGCGAACTCTTGAACGTTCATCGCGGGACCACCTATGAGGTTCACGGAAAGCCGAAATGTTGCAGGCAAGAGGCCGGAACGGTAAGCAGTCTCTTGGTTGCCAACTATGTTCCCTTGGAAGTTTCCAACCGCGTAGGGCAGCGAGGCGGTGAAATTGGCGCTCCGACCAAAAAAATTGAAGGAATGGTAGAAGGAGAAGTCGGTGATGTTAATCTTCGCAGTTGCTCCGGTGATCGGGATTGCTCCTTCAAACTGGAAGCCTCCGTCGTAAAACGAGTACGTCACGGTGATGGCGTTGGAGTGTATGGGCGTGATGACATACGCTCGCGGAGCGAGGCTTTGAGCATGGCAGACTCCCGTTCCAAGGCATCCACCAAGGAATAAAACGAAGCCGGATAATTGTAGCTTCTGCATCCTGATGCGGAGGCTCCCATTGAGCCACACAGATTTGGCGCTGAAGCCTCCGGCACGCAACTCTGGCCCTTCGCTTTCTCACCTGCGCTTTCGGTCGGTCACTGTGCCTGCCAGGAATCGGTCAACGTTCAAGATCTTGGACTCCCCAGCCGCGCGGGCACGCCGAGTGGGTTCAAGGGCAAGGTTGTGATAGGGCCCGGGAGACCTCAACTGTTACTTCTTACAGTGACAATTCACAAACGCGCGGTCCTACCATCGCCCTACAGGTTACGCTGTATTGATTCTGACAGAGAGAGGATATATTCGAAGATTTGCTACCTAACACGTTGCGAACAGCCAGCCCGATTTTAGTAGTAGAGGATTTCAAACCCTTCCGAGCCTTTGTCTAGACATCGGACTTCCCAAGCTGAATGGACTGGAAGCCACTCGAAAGATTCGCGAGATCGTGCAGCAATCGAAACTCGTTTTTCTTACGCAGGAAACCTCCGTGGAAGTCGAGGAAGCACCTAACCTGGGTGCATTGGCCTATATCCACAAATCGGAGGCGGCAAACGACCTATTTCCTGCGGTGGGTGCTGTTCTTCGCGGCGAACAATTTGTGAGCGAGCTTCCGAGTAACGGATGGTCCGATGGGGAGCGACGGGGGACACCACGACCCTCTCGCTAAACGAATGCCCCTCCTTTTCAACCGGCAACCTGAGTCCGGGCGCGCCTCGAGCTGTCCTCCAGGAAAACCATGAGACATCGACTACTTCGATCGCGGCGGGTAGTTTTTCAGAAGCTTTTGAACTGCTTTCGTGATGTTCTTCTGCTTCTTGTCCGGTTTGGCCTTGACGTCCAGCGTTTTGGACGCCGTTCCTCGCCAGACAAGCTGTTTCTGGGCGGAATCGTACATGCTGAAATCGAGCTGGCCCACATAGATGGTCGAGGTCGAGCCATAGGTCGTCGTGCTCGCCGTGCCGCCATATCCGTACCAGGTCGGTCCCCAACCGGGACCATAGCCCCAACCCGTGTTAAAGGAAGTAAACTGTTTCTCTGTGCCGACGGCAGTCTGATACGTGACGTACAGGTCGGCAGAATCCAGATCGGTCTTGGTGAGTCCCTTTTTGGCAAGCTCGGCATCGAAAGCGGCCGTTATCTGCTTGGCCGTGAGTTCGTCGACCTGGTCAGATCCCTTCACCGAAGCCCACTTGTACGTCTTATATTTCGAAAAGTCCTTGTCTCGATCGAAGTCGTAGCGAACATCCTGACCCATCGCAACAGTCACTCTGAACAGGAGTAAGGCAGCTGTCAGAAAGGCTAACCTTCCCATTACTGTGCCTCCTTCAAGCGAAGAAAAACGACGGAGAAAACCTCAGCACTTCACCAGTTATCACTTGTGCGATGCCAGGTTTTGTCCGGGTTGTAGAGCTCCATGTCTTTGAAGATATTCAACGTTTCGGGACCCAAGTCCTTCTCGTAGACGATGCCATCGTAACCTACGAGGAAAGTCTTCACGCCCGTGACGCGGTATTCCGCGGGTGCAGCAACCAGTGCAAATCCGCCGATCATCGCCCCGTTTACGACAAAGTCCATTTGTCCCAGAGGCGCGGCAGGACCCTGCGCCTTCAAAATTTTGAAATAGTAGCCATGAAAGGGCTGGCCTCGATTCGTATAGCCCTGCTGCAAAGCGTCGGCGATCTCCTCCGCAATGGGGCCTCCCAGCGTCCCATCTGGATTCCGCCACACCAAACCGTCGTGCTTGTCCGGCGTACTGATGACTCGTTGCGCATACTGGTTCACTTCGGCGCCATCGTGTTTTTCCAGCGCGTATTCGTGCTGGGCCTCGACGTAGCCGCGACAAATCTGGATCGCATCGAGCTCGTTGGCCCCAATGCGGCGGTACAAAATCTCCTCTCCGCCCGCTTTGGTATCGAAAATCCATTTTCCATTTCTTTCGACGATGGGAATCGGAAGCGGCCAATCATCGTTGCCGACCGAGAGTGTGGCGCGCTGAGGATTCTTAGGGTCTAGAGTGACTTTGTTCTTTTCGCGGGCTTTCGCAGCAAAAGCCAGAGCCATGTTCTTGTCCCGGACCGGGTCGGCCGAGGAAATCAAGTCGCTGCCATCCTGTCCGAAAATCGCCAGCAACGCCGGCACATCGTCGCTACCCGCTGCATGAATCAAGGCGTCCGCAGCTTGCTGCGGTGAATCGAAAGATCTTTGCGCCGCCCCCGTAGTCGCGGGGCTGCTTTGTTGCGATCGCACGCCGGCATAAGCGAAAGCGCCAGAAAGAATGAACAGCACGAAGCCTCGAATCACCTTCCACATGAAAGCGCTCGCTGATTTTGAGGTGATGTATGCATCCTTCCCCATGAATTGATTACCTCCGTCGCCCCCCACCACCGCCTGCTGCCCCGCCGCCTCTGGCACCACCCGCGCCAGCCATGCTGGACGCGCCCCGTGCGCTACTCTCGCGCGCACCACTCCCTCCCGTGCCGCTCGACGCGCCACCGAAGGCGTTACTCTTCGAGCCAGTAGGGGCATTGGGTGAGACCGAGCGGTTGCCGACGCGGTCTCCACCGGCACCCGCGCCACCTCCTCCAGCGCGGTTTGCCCCGACGTTGCTCGCACCGCTCGATGCGCGGTTGCCGACGGCTGGTTGGCCTGTACCGCTCGCCCCTGCGCGGTTCGCACTGCCCGATGCGCGGTTGCCACCACCGGGTTGACCCGTACCACCTGCCCCAGCGCGGTTTGCCCCGACGTTGCTCGCACTGCCTTGCTGCCTATTACCCAATTGGCCCTGGTTCTGACGAGCTTGTGCCTGCCTGTTGCCCATCGACTCTCCTCGCGCCGTACCTCCATACCTGTTCGCCGTGTTCCGATCCGCGTATGGTGTGCCTCCGCGGTGCTGAGGGTTGTGCTGCCATGTTCCATTACCGCCGATTTTGTTGTTGACGTTCGTCCGATTATAGTTACTGATATAAGTGTTGTTGATGTTGATGTTCACGTTGCTGTGCCCCCAGCCGCAGCCCCAGCCCCAGCCGCCGCCCCAGGCCGCCCCAACTGCTAGCCCGACGCCAAACGAAATCGCCATGCCTGCCGCGTAATAGCCCGGTGGAGGGTAGTAAATCGGAGGATAAGGATATACCGGGGGACCATACACAACGGTCGGGTTATAGCTGGGAACATAGACCACTTGGGGGTTCGCCTGCTGGATCACGATAACGCTCTTGCTCTCGACGACCTGTGTTTCCACCTTCATCTGATCGGTAGATTTTAAATTTCCGGTCTGCTTTGCTTTTATCCGCATGCGCTGCACGGCGTCCATCACGTCAGACTCCTGCGCCAAGAATGCGTTTCCCAGGTCGGTCGTCCACTGGATGTCGTCTGCTAAGCGCTTCACCACATCGGGAAGGGGGGCTAACGCCTGCACGCTAGGGTCCCAGGGTTGCTGCATCACGGCATCGGTCAACGCCTTATCCTTCAGGTCCTTGTTCTTATTTAAGAATTGCTGAAGCTGGATGATTTCCAGAGGGTAGGTGGACGCGGCGAGAACCTGTGCCAGAAGAGGGTCTGGGTAAAGAGCGATCGGGGCGACCAACGAATCGAGTTGATCGTTGGGAACCTTTTGAGTCTCCTGAGCTGTCAATGGCACATCACTAGAGATCAGCAAAACGGTGCACAGCAGAACGAAGAATCGATTGCATAAGCCACGGCCGAAAATCACCATTTCTTCACTCCTAAGATCATGCTCTTCTAGCGCCGTGCTTGCAGCATCTGGCAAAACTACAGCATTTAAATCGGATCACAGACTGTCAGTTTTAACAGTTTGCGATCTAGATCAAATTCCGTAGTGTTTCCTAGGCGAACGGTTGGTGTTAAATAGAACACCATGAAGATGCGGAGAGCCGAGCGCATTCTGCTGGCAATCGGCCGGGTCGTGGGTTCGGAATCGGCAATCGCGCGATTCGAGGCAGGATAGCCTTGCCCGCCGAGATGACCCGGCTCTGACGATTTTCTGCATTCCGAAGATTCATTTGGAAGCACGGTCAGCTATGTGCCGTTCATCAGACTGCTCGGCGTGTTCCTTCGTATGCTTTCGCTGATGGCTGTGGTGGTTCGAACGCCTGCTTCACGGCTGATTCGCAACACGTAGAAGGCACGGTTCATATTTCTTCGGGCCTGTAGGCGCTGGCGAAATGGGGGCCCCCTCGCCGGAAATACAGTTGAGGACGTCGCCCACAGACGACCAGCAAGGGAGGACTGTGTTCATGGGGAAATGTCTGACTCTGGTCGGCGAAGCTGCGGATTTGACACTTGAGCGCGAGCTGAGACGCCAAATTTGTAGGATCGGGCGGAGGATGTACGAGCGGGGACTCGTCGTGGCCTGCGAAGGCAATCTATCCGCAAGGCTCGATTCGAACCGGGTCCTCGTGACTCCCGCAGGCGCGTGCAAAGGGCGGCTGACGGCTGAGGACCTATTAGTCACTGATTCGAGCGGTGAAATTCTCTGTGGAGCCGGGCAACCGTCCTCCGAAATTCAGATGCACCTCCTGTTTTATCGCTTGCGCCCTGACGTTCAAGCCGTCTGCCACGCTCATCCCCCGACCGCCACGGGATTTGCCGCCGCTGGGCGTGCCTTGGAAGAAGCCGTTCTTCCGGAAGTGGTCGTGGACCTTGGCAAGATCCCACTGGCGCCGTACGGGACGCCCGGTACATGGGAGCTTTGCGATGGTCTGCAATCGCTCGTCACGAAACATAATGCAATCCTGCTCGAGAATCATGGCGTCGTGACCTGCGGGCCAACCTTGGACGCCGCCTATCACCGTCTGGAGACCGTAGAACAGTTCGCGAGGATCTTGCTGTCCGCGGAGTTGCTGGGCGGAGCGCAGTTGCTGCCCACTGCCCAGGTGCAAAAGTTGATTGCCGCTCGATCCCGTTATGGCGTTTGTTGTCCCGACAATGCGGAACTACCTCTTACGTCCGAAGCAAGGATCACGTTGACGAGGCAGCAGCTCGCTTCGTGTCGTCAACAACGAGACCGCGAACCTCGATGCAAGAAGTAATTCCGGTTCATCCAACGACCATTTGCCGTTTCATGGCAAACTGAACGAGCTCGGCGTTGGTTTTGAAGCCCAGTTCTTGCATGATGCGATATTTATGAAAGGCAATGGTTCGCGGCGTAAGATTCAAGACGCTAGCCACTTCTTTCATGGATTTCCCCTCTGCTAAGAGTTGAACGACTTCTCGCTGACGCGGCGTGAGGGATTTGGGGTGGCTTCTGCCATGAGGATTGCGAATAAACGAATCTTCCATCCCCCGAGCAATTTGTGGCGTGATATAGGATTTTCCTCGAAGCGCCGCTCGAATCGCTTGGAGCAATTCTGAGCCAGCGGATTTCTTCAATACATAACCGGAAGCTCCTACTCTCATAGCCTCGACTGCAAGTTCGGGATCCTCGTTCATCGTCAGGAAAATGAGTTTCACGCCCGGGATTTTCGCCTTCAGTTGCCGCCCCGCCTCCAGCCCATTCAGCAACGGCATCGCCACATCCACCACGACTGCATCGGGCTTGAGCGAAATCGCTCGGTCCACCAAGGCATGCCCATCGGCGACCGTGGCCACAACATCAAAATAAGGTGCAATGAGCTGACGCAGCGCTTCCGCCACCAGGGTATGGTCATCGGCAAGGATTACACGAGGCAGTTTCATCTTTTCTGTTCACTGCAAGCCATCTGGCAGACCCGCTTTATATCACAGGACTGATAAAATTGACAGGTAGTCTAATAGCTCGAACGAACCAGTGAATCTCATCTATCCCGCTGAATTGAAACAGGTTCGAAGAATAATCCGAGACGGAAGAGCTTGGGCAAAATCTCGATGTTTTGCAGGATGCCTTGAGGGCCCTAAAGTCGCAGCTAGAGTAGAATTCTATGGCCCCGTCTCTTAGGAAGAGACCCGAAGTCGCTAGGACCTATGCCCCAGCGGACGGAACCCAGACGTTATCCGCTGCTGCGATTTCGACGTTTGTCAGCGTGGTTGAAATGCGAACGCGCTGGAGCGCATCTTTCTTGCCCGGATTGGCTTCGAATACCAAAAAGTACTGGTTGTTCAGAATTGTCTGTATGCGGTCCAGATAGGGCTTGAAGGTGACGGGAGTTTGGGTTCCCAGCGCGAAGTATTCTCCACCCGTTTCATCCGCGATTTTGGCTACTCCGGACTGACCGAGCTCTGCCTCCCAGTAGTTCCGACCAAGGCGCCCAATGCCGGGGGAGTAGATGCCGTGGACAATCACGCCGTATTGCTGACTCGCTCGGCTCGCGGTGTCCGCATCCATGCTAATCGTGGGTATCGTTCTCGTGGTTTCGACCGGGCGCATGCCACGGGCGGAGGCTAGAGGTGGTACAGCAGGGGTCGCAGGGTTCCTTTCCCCACGTAGCCTGTCGATGCCGTCTGATATCATCAGGACCTCTCGCCTTACCTTCTGCTGGGGCCAGCTCTTTACGAGGCTGACGAGCGACAAATAAGGACTATCCATCGACGAAGTCGTCCCCCGGGGCAAGCGCACGGCCTTGGCCGCCAGCGCGTGATCCACCGTGAGGTTCTGAGCCACCTGTATCGTTGCGTTCGACATATAGGCGACGCCCACCATCGTTGAGGCTGGCTGCGCATTGATGAAATCGCGAAGATCGTTGAGGTTGTTTCCGATGGAGGTGTCGCAGGTATCGTCAATAAGCACGAACAGTTGTAG
>CAYOXF010000019.1:0-14028 GCA_964407845.1 uncultured Acidobacteriaceae bacterium
AAGGGGCAGCCGCAGCAGACCATGGGCACCGGCCACGGCGCGTCTCCCGCACGCTTCCGCGATGTCCGTGTCGGCGTCGCCTTCTCAAAATGACAACGATCATTGCTCGAGTCCCATGGCATCCTTGCGGGTTAGTCTGCAAATGAGAAAACCGAAAACCATTGCATCCCCCGCCGAACTGAGACGCATCGCCGAGCGCGTGCTCAAGTTCAGTGATGCGGATGAGACGGAAGTCGAGATCGATGCCACGACCGACGCGCTGACGCGCTTCGCCAACAACACAATTCACCAGAACGTCGCTGAAAAAATCTGCAGCCTTTCGGTCCGCGCCGTTGTGGACGGGCGCACCGCCCGAGCGACCACCAATAAGACCGATGATGAGTCGCTTCGGCGCGTGGTGGCCTCTGCGGTGAGCCTCGCTCGCAACGAACCTGAAAATCCTGACCTTCTGCCCATGCTGCGACCGCAGAAATATCAGAAGGTCGCGCGCTTCTTTGCGGCCACTGCCAACACTACGCCCGAAGATCGCGCCCGCGCCGTCGCGCGTGTCTGCAAAATGGCCGAGAGGGCCAAGCAAACCGCCGCCGGGATTTTTGCTAGCGGCGAAACCGAGTCCATAACCGCAAACTCCAAGGGCTTGGTTGCAACGTACCGCCAAACCCGCGCGGAATTCTCAGTCACCATGTTGGAAAAGAACTCCTCCGGCTGGGCCAAAGCGAATTCGCCAGATATCGGCACGATCAACCCGGAGGCGCTGGCCCTCAGTGCGAGCCAGAGGGCGTTGAATTCGCGCGAGCCGCGCGAGATCGAGCCGGGCCATTACACAGCGATTCTTCCGCCGGCTGCTGTGCTCGACTTGGTCGGATTCCTTTTTTACGATTTTGCAGGAACGGCGGTGCTCGACAAGCGCTCCTGCTTTACAGGTCGGATCGGGAAGAAGATCCTCGGCGAAAACATCACACTCTGGGACGATGTATATCACCCTCTGCAGAGTGGTCCCGCGTATGACGGGGAAGGCCTGCCCAGACAGAAAGTCCTGTTGGTGGATCGCGGCATCGTAAAGAATTTGGTGTATTCGCGCGCAACCGCCAAGAAAATGAAAGCAAGTCCCACGGGGCACGGCTTTTCGCTGCCGAACGAATACGGGGAAGCGCCGATGAACTTGGTTTTTGAGGGCGGTAACACATCCATCGACGAGATGGTTCGCGCGACCGAGCGCGGCATCCTCGTCACCCGCCTTTGGTACATCCGTGAAGTTGATCCTTACGAGAAAATTTTGACTGGCATGACACGAGACGGCACGTTTCTGGTCGAAAACGGCCGCATCTCCGGCGGCATCCGCAATTTCCGTTTCAATCAGAGCATGATCGAGATGTTATCAAACGTGGAGATGCTCGGGCCGGCCGTGCGTGCCGCGGGCGAGGAATCCTTCGAGATGGTTGTGCCCGCTATGAAAATCGCGAACTTTCACTTCAGTGAGGTCACGAAATTCTAGGTGCTATTCGGTGAACTGAAGGCTCGAAATCGCCCGCGAGATGACGTTTTCCTGCAGTTGGACGAGGTCGTTGTCCGCCCGGGTCATTCCGAAAATCGTGTAGAGTTTCGTGCCCCGAGCAAATAGAACCACCACGCCGGACCAATCGTGTTGGTCCACGCTACCGCGGAAACGGTGTTCCATCGCAGTTTGCCCAGAAACGGTGAGGTGCTCTTCACTGAGCGCGCGAAAATTCTCCATCACTGCACGCAAGCGATGCTCGGTCGCGTCCATGTCCGCCGCAAGCGACTTTCCCGCGGGCTCCTGCCCAATGAGCAGGTAGGTCGTATCGTCGGGGGTTCCCATGGCCGTGATCGCGCCCGGGAGAACGGCTGGAGCGGATGCGATCACGTCCCAATCGGGCGGCTTGAACATGCGGAAACGGTAGGTTTCGTTGGTGTAGGTGTTTCCGCTGACTTGCTCACGGATCGGCTCCGGCGCAGGTTTGGGTGGTTCGGTAGGGGCGGGGGCAGGACTTGTCGCGACGGGTGCAGAATTCTTCGCGACGGCCGGGGCTGGAGCAGGCGCAGCAGCTGTCGGTGCAGGCTTGGTTGCGGAAGCGATCGGTGAAGCCGCAGGTGGCGATCCGGGCGTTGGCTCGACTTTCGGTTTTTCAACTGGCGGTGTTTTCACCTCTGCGATCGCGGGTGGCTTGTCGGCCGGTGCCTTCGCCGCCTCCGGCATGCTGATCAACACGACTTGATCCTTTTCGACGAGCGCGAAGCCATAACTGGTCTTTACTTTGAAAGAGTTTTCTTCGAAACCGACAATCGTGCCTGAGATTTTGGTGCCGTCTTTGAGCTTCAAATCGTCGGCCTGCACACTGCCAGCGGCGACACAGACGGTCACGACGCACAACAGCGTAGACCCAGGAAAGCAAATGGCTGGCTTCATAGCTCGAGTATGGCGCCGCCCCGGGCGGTCCAGCAAGGTCTCTAGCGTTGGCTGTTGCTCGTTCAGTCAGCGCGGGGCTTTCGGGTTGGCCGTCTGGACCCGCGGCGTCGTCGCTTTGCCGCCCGGCGGGCCCGCGCTAGGCTGAGGATGCGCTTCAAACCGGCGAGCCTCTGTTGCAAGGCCCGAAACTCCTCTTCGAGCGTACGAAGTTGGCGATCGGCACCCTCGAGATCCCCGGAGCGGCCCATCGTTTGGAGACTGCGTGCGGAGCCGACGGCGCGATCGGCGCCAAAAAGCCCGAGCGAACCTTTTAGCGCATGAGCAGCGGAAGCAAGTCCCTCGGCATCGTTCCTGTCAAGCGCGCGGCGAAGGGCGGAAAGCCGCTTCGGTGCATCGCGGAGAAGGTTTCCGATCAGCGATCGCAGCAGTTTTCTATTTCCACCTGTGGCGCGTTCGAGGTGAGCCGCTAAGTCGGCACGAGAATCGGGGTGTATCTTAGCTAGCTCGGACAAAGAGCCGGTTTCCGGCGGCCTGCGCGACAGCACGGCGAGCATCGCAAGGACCTCTGGCATGCGGATGGGCTTGGGCATGAAGGCATCCATGCCAGCCTCCAGGCAACGGCGCTCATCCGATTCCGCCGTGTTTCCGGACATCCCGATAATGATGGGGCGTTTCCCGTGCGCGTATTTTCTCTGACGGATCGCGCGTGTGGAGTCGAGGCCGTTGACCACGGGCATTTCTTCGTCCATGAACACAACCTCGTAGGGTTTTTGCTCGAGAGCATCGAGCGCCTCGCGTCCGTTCGAAACTCCGGCAACCGTGTGTCCGCCGTGGCGAAGAAGCTCGATTAAGAGCTCGCGGCTTTCCGGCGTATCTTCCGCGACCAGGATTCTCATCGGTGTGGGGCCCGCTGCAAAAAAGGTAAATCGGCGTAAGCGGGTCTCCCTGACAGAATCATCTTGCCTTGGCGTGGCCGCAACCATTTTTGTGCGCGGATGCGTTCGAGCGGTTACCACTGACCGGAGCCTATCGATCGAGGAATGCACGCAGGCGCGCATGGCCGGCGCGACTGACGGGAAGTTGCGTGCCCGTACTCAAGACGGCGACATGGCTGTCTTTGCCGTAGGGTTCAATCTTGGATACGCGTTCGAGATTGACGATATACGAACGGTGAATGCGCAGAAATCGTGATGGATCGAGTGAGGCTTCGAGGCTCGAAATGGTTTGCTGCTTGAGATGTTTTTTGCCCTGCGAAGACAGCGCGACGTAATCGTCCTGCGCCTCGGCATAGTCCAGTTTTGCCACGGGAATGATAAAGACGCTCGCGCCATCCCGCACGGGGATGCGATCGAGATACTGTTGCGGCGGGCGCGCGGCGGCAGCCAGTTCGATCGCCGGGAGCGGCGGAGGCGGCAACTTGCCCGAGAGTCGTTCCTTGGCGCGCTCCAGCGCCGCCTCGAACCGGGGGGCGCCGATGGGCTTCAGCAAGTAATCTACGGCGTGAACTTCAAACGCGCGGATCGCGAAAGTATCGTAGGCAGTGACGAAGATAACGGCCGGTCCCGAGCCGATCAGCTCGAGCACTTCGAATCCGTCGAGCTTCGGCATCTGGATATCGAGGAACACGAGATCGGGCTTTTGCTCGGCCACCGATTTCACCGCCTCAAATCCGTTGGCGCATTCGGCTACGATTTCAATTTCCGAGTGCGCGGAGAGAAACTCCCGCAGAACCTGGCGGGCCAGGTCCTCGTCGTCCACGATGATGGTACGAATCCGGCGGCCCTCGGGAACCGTCACGGTGTCTTCTCCTGGGGCAGGTGTGCGACGAGAGCGCCAGCTGGATCGCTTTCGACCGGGAGCGTCATGGCCACACGAAAACGATCACCGATAGCCGTCGCCGCGAAACTCGCGTGCCCCGGGTAGCGGGCTTCCAGACGCTGACGGACGTTTACGAGACCCACACCATTTCTGCGGCGCGGCGGTGCGTCGGGATCAAATTGGTTTTCGATGGCGATTTCTAGCAATCCGTCGCGTCGCTGCGCCCCCAGACGGATCCAGCCTCCTTCGACCAGATTCGCAACGCCGTGCACAACGGCATTCTCGACAAGCGGCTGCAGTAGAAGCGGCGGAACTTCGGCGTCGAGAGCAGCCGGATCAATCACCTCTTCCATTCGCAGTCGGTCTCCATAGCGGATCTTCTCGACAGCCAGGAACGCATGAACGAGCGACATCTCTTCTGCCAGCGGAATGGAGGGTCTTTCACCCAGCCCGAGTGTGCGACGCAAGAAGTCGCCGAGAAGGACACACATCTCGCGGGCCTTCGGAGGGTCGGAAGCGGTCAATGCGCTGATCGAGTTGAGGCTGTTGAACAGAAAGTGGGGGTTCACCTGTGCCTTGAGCGCTCGCAATTCCGCGTCGCGCGCAAGAAGTCTGGCCTGCATCATGCGAGCTTCGGCTTGGCGCGACGCCTCGACGGCCAGCAGCACGTAGTGGAAGCCAACGGCGAGCAGATAGAGCAGCACGCCGGTACCAAACAACAAAGGCAGATCTTCGGACAGACGCGAGTCGATTCCGCGAAATTCCCTAGAACCTGAAAGCATCCGGCCGAGCGTTCTCGCCACAAGCAGCCAAAGAGCGCTCGCTGCGACGGCTCCGACCAGGTGCGTGAACAAGAACCGTGGCACGCTCGCGCGGTCAAGCGGAGTGGCCAAACACGGGTACCAGGCCGCCAGACACACAAATGCATAGAGCAAGCAGAGGGGGAAGGCAACGGCGCCGGCCTGCCACCAGGTCAGCCCGCCCGGTACCGCGAGCAGATAGCCGAGCATGCCCGCGAGAGGGATCCAGCCGAGCAGATAAAAAACGAGTCGTCGGAGTTGGGCCAGGATCGGATGCATCGCGAGTTCAGTTCTTAAGTGTCAGGCCTCCAAATATGGAGACTCCCTTGACAATCAGCCTCTTGTGGGGAGCAGCGGCGTCCTGGTTTTGCGGTGAGGGGTGGCTGGTTCGATCGCCGGTTCCGCCAAAGATTCCGACACTATCGACGAGTACGTCCCAAGTTGGGGGAACGCGAATTTCACCACCGCCGAAAATCGTGACAACTTCAATCACAATTTGATTCCCCGGAAAATCGGCTTGCGTCAAGTCGATCTCAAAGCCGCCAAAAATCGCGACGATTTCTCCACCCATGAAATTCTTGGAGATGATGCGGCGCCGACCGCCCCAAAACACGTTGACGTCATTGAGCCGCGGTTCTGACGAATCGTACCAATGGGAGTCAGCTTGCCAATTGGACTGGGGCTGCTGCCACCTATAGCTCATCCGTTCACTGAACCTGTCCATCCGGCGCTGAAACCCGCGCCAAGAATTTTGGTGTGTCCACGCATTCGGATCCCAGCCCGGCGCCCAATTCGCTTGCGGTCCCGGCCCCGGCGCGTTCGGCGGTGTCTGTGATGGCGGGATCTCTGACGACTGGGACGGGGAAGGGGGCGAAGCTGCAGGGGAAGGCTCACTGCCTGCTGCGCCAGGTTGGGGCGGGCCGGGCTGTGGGGGAGGCGGCGGATAATATCCAGACATGCCCTTACTCTCATAGTGACGCAGGACCAACAGCACGCCGACGCAGATCAAGAAAACGGGCCAGATTATGCCGAAGCTAATGCGGCTCAGGCCCAATTCCTCCAGCTGAAAGGAGATACCCAGCAAGGCCAGGAATCCTCCCCAAAACCGCCCGACCATGTCATGGGAGGCGACGAGCTTGTTCACACCAAAGTAAATGAGAACGAGAGGCCAAAAGAGAAAGATCTTCCTGGCTTCGGCGAATCCCAACTGGTCGAGCAGAAGAACCAGGCCCAGAAGCAGAATGATGACGCCGACAACGAAATGGCGATTTTGGTGCAACGGATCATTCACCGCGCTTCACTCCCGTGCGAGAACATTGGGCCATGGCAGGAGCGGTCGGCTGCAGCGCCAGCAAAATGGCCAATCCGAATCCTACAAGCAACAGCGGCCAGAAGCGGAGAATTCCTTCCAAGCCGAGTGCGTTCAGCCGAAGGACCAGCGCATTCCAAACGTTCATGGCGATGATGTGAATCAGCCAATAGCTGGTCACGTTCAGTTGGTTGCAGACGAACTCGCCCAATTGAAACACAAGTCCGACAAAAATCAGAAGGCCGGCCGCGATGAAAGCAACCGTCCTGGAAACGATGGGGGAGGAAGCCAGCTGGGGACGTGCGTCGGTCATTGCCATCTCCTCTCACCTGCACTCGATTCTGAACATGGGCAAGCTACTCGGGAATCGATGGAGCCGTCGCGGACTATTCGGCAAATGGCGGCTGAGAACCGGCAAACAGCGGGAAGAGAGATCCTGACAGGCCGATGCTCTGGCGTGCGGGAGATTCGACTGGCTGGAGCAGGCCTTTTAGAGAAACATCCCCAGGCACAGGGCGCCGGCGACGAGACAGACAATGAGGAGAACCACACGCAAATGCTTGCGACGTGCGGCCAACACAATGATTCCCATCATGGCAAGTAGGAAGCCAAGCTCCATCCAGAAACGCCAGGAGGTGACCTCGGCGGTCCATGGTGAGGTTGCGCCGCGAAGCCAAACGGAAGCGAATGAAGCCGCAGCGGCGAGGGAAACTGCTATGACACACCCAAGGGCGATGCCCTTTGCCCAATCCGGGGCGATCCATCCTTTGATCGAATCGCGCCAATCGAGCCAAGTCTGTCCAACGACGAGGCCTACGACGATCAGAACGAACAGCGCCACCCTGCCTCCCAAGCCCGTCAGTTCAACCTGCACAGCTTCGCTAGCGAGGCGAGGGATCATACCCGGTTTAGGAAACGCTCGGAAGCGATTCCGATCCGGGGAAATGATTCGCCTGCTGATGGCTTTGTGTGGCAATCGTCCTACCAAAAAGCGAGGCGTGTGAAAGGGGAGAGCAGGCGACCTCTATGTCATGTGCCTACAAGCAGATAGCGATGTGGAAGTTTGATTTCCGCCCGATCAGCTCGCGAGTTTTAGGCAAGTTTCAGCCAGCAGAGCGAAAATTCACGCACCGAGCGAGGGTACAGGAAAGAAGCGATTTGCACACAGGGGCTCCGCGATCTATACGTAACAGTACTGCATCGTTCACCGTTGTGATCCTCACAACCGCCCGCGAAGAGGCCCAACGAGGTCCACGGCACGAGTGCTACGATAGCCCTTCCCATGCGATCTCCCTGGATCATCGCTCACCGAGGCGCCTCCGGCCACGCACCAGAGAACACCTTCGCCGCTTTCGAGCGCGCTGTGGAGCTGGGAGCCAGGTTTATCGAGACGGACCTGCAATTGACTCGCGACGCACAATTCGTTGCCATTCACGACGCCTATTTGGACCGCACTACCAATGGGCACGGGGCGGTCCACGAATACACGCTAGCGGAGCTTCGCGAGCTCGATGCAGGCAAGTGGTTTGACCGTGAGTTTATGGATCAGCGCATTCCGACTCTTGAGGAGATTTTGGAGTTTGCGCGTAAGCGGGATGTCGTTTTTTATCTCGAGATCAAACACAGCGTGGCCTGGGGCATGCATCACACGCTTGTCGGCGCACTCGGGAAGGAGCAAAACGCGGCTAGGACGATTGTCATTTCGTTCGATCCCGCGACGCTGGATTCGGTGCGACGACTCGAACCGGCAATGATGATCGGCTTGCTGGTCGAGAATGTGGAGGCTGATCCGATCAAGGCCGCGCTGGACGTGGGCGCGCGCCAGGTTTGTCCCAAACTCGACCTGGTGACGGCAGAAATGGTCGAGCGTGCGCACCGCGCAGATCTGCACGTTGTGACGTGGACCGTAAACGATGCTGACAAGATGCGAGCGGCGATCGATGCGGGCGTTGATGGTATCATGACCGACCTGCCCGATCGCCTGCGCGCTGTAGTCGAAGATAGCCTATCGAATCTTTCCTCGAAGTGATCAAGGAGCTAGATGCTTGAACAAGCTCGCGAACTGTGACAGCGAGAGCTGTTCGGCTCGAGCCTCGGCGCCCAACCCTGATACGGCCAGTCCGTTCCGGATGAGATCGTTTGAAAAACTGCCTCGGAGATTATTCCGCAGAGTTTTTCTTTTTTGACGGAAACAACTTTGTACGAACTCGAGAAAGCGCTGCTCGTCTTGAACCCCCAGAGAAACACGATCGCCCGGCAGAATCATACGCACCAAAGCGGAGCTAACCCTGGGAGGGGGACGAAAGGCACCAGCCGGGATGCGCAACACGATTTCCGGATGCGTGTAAAACTGGCAGACTGCCGAGAGGTATCCATACTCCCGCCGTCCCGGCGGTGCAACAATCCTACAAGCGACTTCCCACTGCACGACAATGTGAATCGACTCGATTTGTTCTGCGAAGGCAAACAGATGGTGCAGAATCGGTGACGTGATGTAGTACGGCAGATTGCCGTAGACACGGAATCGCCCCCGAGCCAGCTGAGTGAGGTTGAGCTTCAGTACATCGCCGCCAACGACCTCCACACCAGGAAAGTTTGCCGGCTCTAAGCAGAGGCGACGCTGCAAATCCGCCGTCAAGCGCGGATCCGCCTCGACGGCAATCACCCGACGTTCGGGGCTAGCCAGCAACTGCGTCATCTCGCCGTGGCCGGCACCAATTTCGACCCAGGTTTCAGCCTCGCGGTGCGGAAGCGACTCTAGAATTCTCTTGCGCCAGCCAGGCCCCACAAGAAAGTGTTGTCCCATGCGTTGCCGCGCCATGGCTGAGGCAGAGTGTAGCAAGTTTGCAAACGGCCCGTCAGCGTGTCCGAGCAGAACTGGATTCGGGGGATTTTCTTGACGGCTCATCGACCGTCGGCTAGGTTTTAATTTGTGGTTCGCGGCGTATGAAAATCCTCTTGGTGGCTTCGGAAGGAGTTCCGTACTCAAAGACCGGCGGTCTCGCCGATGTGATCGGTGCCCTGCCGCGGGCCCTGCACGCACTGGGTCACGAAGTAATGGTTTTGCTACCACGGTACCGCGGGAACAAGAGCAAGTCCACGCTTGTCTCTAGCGTAACCATCTCGCTCGACCATGAGCTGCGCTTTCCAGCCATCGTAGAAGGGGCTCCGGCGGGAGGCGTGCGGCATCTTTTCGTGGACGATCCAGAGTTTTTTGATCGTCCGCAGTTTTACGGGGACAGCAAGGGAGACTATCCAGATAATGCGGAACGATTCGCCGAGTTCTCGCGAGCGGCTATCGAATGCATGAAACGCGTTTGGCTTCCGGACGTGGTTCATTGCCACGACTGGCAGACGGCGCTCGTGCCTGTCTTGCTTCGCACCCAGTACAGCAAGGACCCAGCAGTGCGGTCGTTGCCCGTTGTGCTCACGATTCACAATCTTGCCTACCAGGGCGTGTTTCCAGCGACGGCCTTGCGCCGAATTGGTCTTCCGGACAGTCTTCTTTCAATCGACGCGCTGGAGTTTTATGGCAAGGTAAACTTTTTGAAGGGTGGATTGATCTTTGCCGACTATTTGACCACCGTGAGTCGGCGTTACGCCAAAGAGATCCAAACCGCCGAATATGGCGCGGGATTGGAGGGCGTGATCCGCGATCGCGCAGATCGACTCGTGGGAATTTTGAATGGAGTGGACTACGGAACGTGGAGTCCGGAAAGCGACACGCTCATCGCACAAAACTATTCTGTTCACAATCTCGTGGGAAAGGCTGCGTGTAAGAAAGATTTGTTGGCCGCGCTTGAATTGCCCCTGGAAAATATGAGCCGCCCGCTCATCGGGATTGTATCCCGTTTCGTTGATCAGAAAGGCTTCGATCTCCTCGCTGAAATCATGGGTGAGCTGATGAGGGAGGACCTCGCCATCGCCGCTCTGGGGAGCGGCACATCGGAATATGAAGAGCTGTTTCTGGGGCTGGCCCGAAAATATCCCGCACGGGTTGGCATCAAAATCGGTTACGATAACCACCTAGCACATAAGATTGAGGCAGGGGCGGACATGTTCTTGATGCCGTCGCGCTTCGAGCCTTGTGGGCTCAACCAGATTTACAGCCTGCGGTATGGCACCGTCCCGATCGTTCGAGCCACCGGGGGGCTTGACGATACGGTTCAAAAGTTTGTTCCGCGGACGCAGCAGGGAACGGGTTTCAAGTTTGAGAACTATGACAGAGCGAGCCTGCTCGAGTGCGTTCGCAGCGCCCTGAAGGCCTTCCGCGATGAAAAGGCTTGGCGGGCGTTGCAAGTGAACGGAATGAGCAAGGATTACTCCTGGAAGAGCTCGGCTTCGGCTTATGTCACTCTTTACGAAGCGGCTAAGCGGTCCCGAATCCCCAGGGTCGTTGGATCATCTAAATGAGTGCGCGGTAAAGGGCCTAGAGGCCAGGTAACGCACAAGAGGAAATCATGTCAGATACGATTCAGGCCGTAAGCGACGCCAGCTTTCAAGCAGACGTGATCGAGGCCAGTAAGACGCAGCCCGTGATGGTTGATTTCTGGGCCGACTGGTGCCGTCCCTGCCATATGTTGACTCCAACGGTCGAGGAAATCGCCCGCGAGCATGCGGGCAAGGTCAAGGTCGTAAAGCTGAACGTCGATGAAAACATGAGCGTACCCGGAAAATTCAGCATCCGGGGAATTCCGACGTTGCTGGTGTTTAAGGGTGGGCAGGTGGCCGACCAGATCGTGGGCGCCGTGCCCAAAGAGCAGATCGTGAAGGTCCTCGAGCGCCATATTTCCTAGCCCGGCGCGTTTTCCCCCAACCGAATGCTTCAGGCACGCGGGCGGCGCGCGGGCCACCTCTACAAACAGAATTCCCCGAGCAGCAGGTAACGAAAGCGGTTGGTCTCACGATGACACAAGATCGTGAACGGAAGTTGCGGCGCTGCCATTGGGCGAGGAGCCCGCTCATGATCGATTACCACGACCGGGAGTGGGGTGTGCCACTGCATGAGGACCGCAAGCTATTCGAACTCCTCATCCTCGAGGGCGCGCAAGCTGGTCTGAGCTGGGAAACGATTCTGAACAAGCGCGAAAACTACCGGCGCGCCTTCGACAGTTTCGATCCTACGAAGATCTCCCGATATGAGAAGCGAAAGGTCCGTATGCTTTTGAAGGATTCTGGCATCGTCCGCAATCGGCTGAAGATCGTCGCGGCCATTACCAACGCGCGTGCATTTCTCGCTCTGAAAAAGGAATTTGGCAGCTTCGATCGATATCTTTGGCAGTTTGTGGGCGGCAAGCCGAAAGTCAGTAGCCGTGGACCACAACGTGTCCGCGTGCGTACACCAGAATCGGACGCCATGAGCAGGGATCTAGAGAGACGCGGGTTCCGATTTGTGGGCACCAGGATTTGCTACGCCTTCATGCAGGCGGCCGGCATGATGAACGATCATGCCCTTGACTGTTTTCGCCGCAGCGAACTGCTATCAAAGTCATAGCTCTGACTCTCCTCCTACCTGAAGTGGTCACTTCGTCCTTCGGTTACCTATTGACAACCGCCTGGTGAGCAGCCATCTTAGTTGGCCTTACCCACAAGGAGCACCATTGGCTGACTACGGGCGCGCCCCGACGCGGAGAACAGGGTGAAAGTACGCGTCTGTTTCCACGACAAGTGCTTTGACGGAGCCTGTTCGGCAGCCCTTTTCACGCGCTTCTATCGTGAACGCATTCACCCGACTGCCGAGTTCGCCTACACGGGCATGACCCACAAGGCGTCGCAGCCTTTTGAAGACGGCATTTTTGACGGCGATGAAAACGTGATCGTGGATTTCAAATACTCAAGCTCACCCCAACTGACCTGGTGGTTTGATCACCATCAGAGTGCCTTTTTGAAGTCGGAAGATGCAGAACATTTTCGCCACGACCACTCCGGGAAGAAGTTTTATGATCCCTCGTACAAGTCCTGCACGAAGTTTCTTGCCACGATTGCGTCGGAGAAGTTTGGCTTCGATGCGAAACCCCTGACCGAACTGATTCACTGGGGAGACATCATCGACGGCGCGCAGTTTGCTTCACCCGAGGTCGCGGTTGGACTGGGCGAGCCGGCCACGAAGCTGGCGCTGGTGATCGAAGCCGCGCCGGAGCCGAATCTCGTTCCGATGCTGATTCCGTATCTGACCGAACTTTCGCTCGCGGAGATCATCGATCTGCCGTTCATCAAGAGGCATTTGAACCCGCTGCTCGAACGGCATCGTCACTCCATGGACGTGCTGCGCGAACGCGCCGACTGCCGCGATGGAGTCGTTTATTTCGACGTGAGTGACCTGGACCTGGAAGGCTATAACAAATTCATTCCGTACTACCTCTATCCAGAAGCGCTCTATTCAGTCGGTGTGAGCGCGTCGCCTGCCCGAGCGAAGGTTTCCGTGGGTACAAGCCCGTGGAAAGAGGCTTCCGCTGAGGTCAATCTTGCCACTTTGTGCGAGAAGTATGGCGGGGGAGGGCATGCGCGCGTGGCCGCCATCTCCCTCGGGCCAGGGGATCTCGTGCGGGCCCGTCAAGTGGCCAAAGAAATCGCCAGCACCTTGCGCCAGTCCGTGGTGTCGCACTGATTCGGGGCCACGTTCAAGACAACCGCGATGAGCCGATTTAAGCGACCGGCATGCACCGACGTCTCCGAGGATTGCTGGATGGCCTAGATTCTAGTTACTGTTTGTGCTTCGGGACCTTGCTGTTAAGCAGCGAAATCAAACGCTCGCCTCCGGTCGGGGTCTTAGCCGTGCCCCCGAGCACGATGTCCCGCGCAGTCGTTCCTTTCCCATACAGCCGTTCGTTCGCGTCACTGTCCGGTGATAGCGAGGCGCCACTGAGTGACATTCCGGCGAATAGTCCCGATGCTCGGCCATAGGTCAGAATGTCGGCGCCTCCCACGGAACCTGCGGACGTGGCACCGCTGGGACCTGCCGCCGCGGTCATGTCGCTGCCGATCTTGGTCTTGCCGCCTAGGACTGTGTCCACGGCCCTTGGCGCCATAACCAGAAGTACGAAGTCAGTGGCCGATCCGCCAACTTGGAGACCGACGCTGGCACCACCGATACTGAACATGGCGGGCGCTGACCATTTGCCGCTGAAATTCTTGCCACCTCGGCAGCTCATCGGTCCACGTCCACCAGTTCCGCCAACGATAAACGCGCCCTTCTTCACGCTCGGCAGAACGATTACACACTCAGCTTCCGCCAATAGGTTTTCCGGGACGCTTTTTGCATCCAGCATCGCCTGTAACACGGTAGCGGCATTCCCAAGGGTTTCTTGGTCTTTTGCCAAATCATCGGCCCGTACAGGCAGGAGAAACAGCAGTAGCGATGCGAGCAGGCATGTTACCGATATCTTGTATGGCATTGGGACGCTCCTATCTTCTTCTATAGAGTTCTATAGAGCGTGGCCGGGAATTTGACATCTGTCAGTGTTTACAGGGGGCTTAGGAAAGGCCTCCGCTGTGCGAGGCGTGAGCCCTCATCCTTTTGCCTCTATAGTAATGCTAGCGCTCCAGGGAAATTAGCCTTCCCTCCGGCCGTTCTCGACCCTTGGGCTAGAAGACGGGTTGCGGGTACGGCGCTAGGAGCTAGAAGGACAGGAGCTTCGCGATACTGATCATGCGCGTGAGTTCCAGAGCGCGGG
>CAYOXF010000020.1:0-18800 GCA_964407845.1 uncultured Acidobacteriaceae bacterium
AGCCATTCGAGTGGGTCCGTCGAAAATATGCCGCGGGTCTGGACCGCTGCCTCGCGCGCCCCAAGACGACCTTGTTCGCGGCGGTCGGGATCTTCGGTCTGACGCTGCTGCTCATCCCTTTTATCGGCGGCGAGTTCATGCCGCATCTTGACGAAGGCGCGCTGTGGATCCGCGCGACGATGCCTTACACGATTTCCTACGAGGAGGCAGCCAAGTTCAGCCCCCAGGTGCGCCACATTCTCATGGGATATCCGATGGTTACTGACGTGGGCTCGGAACTCGGGCGGCCGGATGACGGCACCGATCCCACCGGCTTTTTCAACGATGAGTTTTACGTTGGCCTGAAACCGTATGGCGACTCCTCTTGGCAAAAGACCGCGATTCACAACAAAGAGCAACTGACCGCAGAGTTTCAAAAGAGGCTCGCCGCATTCCCCGGTGTAATTTTCAACTACACGCAACCGGCCGAGGATGCAGTCGATGAGGCGCTCACGGGGCTGAAAAGCGCGCTCGCCGTGAAGGTTTACGGAGGGGACCTGAATGTGCTGCAGAACACGGCGCTCGAGATCAAGCGGCGGCTCTCGGAAGTGCCCGGGTTCACGGAGCTGACCGTGGTGCGCGAGCTGGGCCAGCCCAGTCTGCTCATCGATGCGAACCGCGACAAAATTGCGCGCTACGGTATCAACGTGGCCGACGTGGAAGCCGTGGTCCAGGCGGCCGTGGGTGGCCAGGCTGCCACTCAGGTGATTCAAGGCGAGAAGCTGTTCGATCTTGTTGTACGGATGCAGCCGCAATTCCGCGAGGGCGCGCAGCAGATCGGTGGTCTGCTCGTCGGCACGCCGAGCGGCCAGCAGATTCCGCTTAGCGAGCTCGCCGATATTCACGAGGCGAGCGGGGCATCCTTTATCTATCGTGAAAACAATTCCCGCTACATCGGAGTGCAATACAGCATCGAAGGGCGCGACCTGCAAGGCGCTGTCGCGGACGGTCAGCGCGCCATCGCGGACATCCTGAAATCGCTCCCGGTCGGCTACCAGCTGAGCTGGGGCGGTGAATACAGCGAATTTCTCGAGGCCAAGCACCAGATCGAGATCATCGGACCGCTCGCCGTGCTGCTCATTTTTTTGATTCTGTTTGCGCTGTACGGCAACTTCAAATTTCCGGTGACGATCGCCTTCGGTGTGGTGATCACCGAGCCTGTGGGTGCCTTTTTGGCCTTGAAGCTGACAGGCACGCCGTTCAGTGTCTCCTCTGTGTTGGGACTACTCGCGCTGCTGGGCGTTTCGGTAGAAACCGCTGTCATCCTGGTCTCCTTCATCAACAAGTTGCGCCGGGAGGGCAGGGACATTCGGACCGCCACGCGGGAGGCGTCGCTACTGCGCCTGCGGCCGATCATGATGACGGCGTTGGTCGCTTGCCTCGGTCTGCTGCCTGCGGCGCTCTCAACCGGTATCGGCTCTGATACGCAAAAGCCCTTCGCCATCGTGATTGTGGCGGGACTTGTTTCGCGTCTGTGCATCGGTCTTTTCGTGAATCCGGTTCTTTACCAAATCGTCGCCCGCGAGGGTGACGTCTTGCAGGTCTAAGGTCTGTCCTGGGGATGTTGCTCGATCGTGCAAGATCGGAAGTGACTGTTTCTTGTCCAACGGCATCAGAGCTAAGATTGTGCTTGGGTTTCCGCTGAGCTGAGCATGCCGAAGCAGCCCTTAAAGCGTTCGTTGGCCGTCGCGCTGGTCCTCGCCGTGGGCCTGCTGGGTCTTCACGCAGCGCTTCACTGGCACGGTCCAAACTATGACAATTGTCAGGCCTGCCACACAGGGCGCGTGGCGATGTCGCAGCCTGCTTTGCAGCTGGCGGTCAAGGCACCTCAGCCGATTGCGCGCTTCGCCCCGCCGGAAATACCTCTCGTCGTTCTCGAGCCGGTCTCGAGCTCCCGAATTCCCCGCGCTCCCCCCGCGTAGGTTTCTTCGGACGATACGGAATTTTTCAGTTAGCGCCGTCTGTAAGCGGCGCGTTTCAGTTTTCCTTTAACGCCCAGGCGAATCCGCTCGGGCCGTGGTCCATTGGGGAGAGAAGTTCATGAGGTCTCTGAGAACCGTTTTGGGCATGCTGTTCTCGATCTTGTTTTTTTTGTTCGGCGCTACCGGGACTTATGCGCAGAACGCAGGCAATTCGGCCAGCGTCACGGGAACCGTCACAGACCCTTCTGGCGCGGTGATACCCGGCGCGACCGTGACGCTTCATAATCCAGTGAGCCAATTCGAACGCATCACGACCACCGACGGGATGGGGAACTTCACGATCCCGAACGTTCCTTTTAATCCTTATCACATGACGGTTACCGCCACGAGCTTTGCCGCGCATGTCCAGGATATTGAAGTGCGATCGAGCGTCCCGCTGCATTTGGATATAAAGCTGGAGTTGAACGTAGCGACCAGCACGGTGACAGTTGAAGCCGCAGGCGATCTGCTTGAGACGGACTCGACGGCGCACACCGACGTGGACCGACAGCTCATCGAACGATTGCCGCTCGAAAGCGCGTCGTCGTCGCTCAGCTCGCTCGTGACTCTCGCCTCGCCCGGCGTGGCCGCAGATTCAAATGGCCTGTTCCACGGCCTGGGCGATCACGCATCGAACTCCTTCTCTGTTGACGGCCAGCCAATCACCGATCAGCAGAGCAAGGTATTTTCGAACCAGATTCCTGTGGATTCGGTTCAATCGCTGGAAGTGATTCAAGGGGCGCCGCCGGCTGAATATGGCGGAAAGACGAGCCTCGTGATCGACGTGACCACGCGCTCCGGACAGGGAATGACCACGCCCCACGGTGCTGTCACCGCCTCCTACGGCTCGTTCGGAACTGTGAACGGCGGCTTTAACTTCGGCTATGGTGGTCAGGATTGGGGAAACTTCATTTCGGTCAATGGGCTCAATACGGGCCGTTTCCTCGACCCGCCAGAGTTCGTCGTGGCGCATGACAAGGGCAATCAAGAAAACATCTTCGATCGTGTCGACTTTCAGCTTTCCAAGTCGGATTCGCTGCATCTGAACCTGGGCTTCTCGAGGTCTTGGTTTCAGACACCCAACGCCTTCGACGCCGAACACGCAACGGCCTGGTACGGCTTTGATCTGGGCAACACTGTTATGTCTGTCAGCGACAACGGTATCGGGCCCAATGGCCTGCTCGTCGGTCCGACCGATCAGCGCTCTCAAATCCTGAGCTACAATGTGGCGCCCACCTGGACGCACTTGATTGGCTCGACGACCGTCATTACGGGGAGCCTCTTCGTGCGGCATGATCAGTACAATTACTATCCGAGTGACAACCCATTCGCTGATCTGATTGCACCAAGCCTTCAGAGAGAGACCGTCTCCCAGCTTCGTTTTCTGACCAATGCGGGCGCCCTCGCCAATGTGTCGCATGTAAAAGGTATCCACAACTTCAAGGCCGGCGTCCTGTACCAACAGACCCCGCTGACCGAGCACGATCGGCTGGGCATCGTCGATCCCACCTTTAATGCACCCTGCATCACATTCAATCCGATTCTTGTCAATGCGAATACGGGGATCCCGGGTTCCTACCAATCCGTCCAAGGTTTCATCGACCCGTCGCAATGCGCTGCGGCGCCCGCGACAGGCGTATGTGCACCGTATGGCTGCCAGCCCAACAACTCGTCCAATCCCAATGCGCCCAACTCGGTGCAGTTCCCTCTGTTTAACCCGCTGTTGCTGCCCTACGACCTCACGCGGAGCTGCGCATTCGTCCCCACACCACCTACACCGTGCTCTCCGGGAGGCGGGCTCTATCCGTTCCTTGAGCACACAGATGTGAAAGAGTTTTCTCTCTACGTGCAGGACACGATCACCAAGGGAAATTGGTCGCTAAATCTGGGCCTTCGAGGAGACGTCTATAACGGACTTACCAGCGCCAGTCAGGCAGAGCCGCGAATCGGCATTGCTTACAACGTGAAGCAGAGCAACACGGTTCTACGCGCCTCCTACGCGCGGACTCTGGAAACTCCCTTCAATGAAAATCTCATCCTCTCCAGCATTGGCTGTGAGTCGCCGGTTCTGAACCCGCTCCTGCTTTGCTCCTCGAGCGCACTGACGCCCTTGAGCCCTGGCTTTCGCAATGAGTTCCATGCCGGACTGCAGCAGGCATTTGGAAGCCACGTGGTCTTCGACGGTGAGTACATCTGGAAGTACACGCACAACGGATACGATTTCAGCGTGCTCGGCAACACGCCGATTACCTTCCCGATCGAGTGGCACAACTCGAAAATTCCCGGCTTCACAGGACGCGTCAACGTCACCAACCTACATGGGTTGACTGCCTATGTTGTCATGTCGAGTGTGGCGGCGGTCTTCTTTACGCCGCAGGTCGGCGGCGCCGGCGCCGTCCCCGTCGTTTCCGTTCCAGGCGAATTCACGCCGTTCCGTATCGACCATGACGAGCACTTTAACCAGACAACACATCTTCAATATCAGCCGTGGAAGCGGGGACCCTGGTTTAGCTTCAACTGGCGCTATGATAGCGGCCTGGTTGCTGGCGCTACTCCCTGCTACGGGATCCTGCCTACGAACACTTGCCCTGGTTCGGTCGTGATCAATGGCGTGGCGAACGTATCGATGGTTGCGAGCAACGTCGGATCCCCGCCCCTCATCCCCTTGACCGCCGATCAAGAGTTTGAGGCTGGGTTCACTTGCCATGGCGTGCACGCCACACCCACTACGCCTCTGCCCTTCAATTGCCCAGCCTCCGTGTTCGGGTCGACGCTCACTCAGGTGCCCGCTCCGAACAAGGAGAATGACAATACCAACCCACCACGTATCCAGCCGCGAAACCTGTTTGATCTCGCCGTGGGCGATGACAACCTGTTCAACGGCGATCACTATAAGTGGAGTGCGCAGCTCACGGTGATCAATCTGTCAAATCAATACGCGCTTTACAACTTCCTGTCCACATTTAGCGGCACGCATTACGTTACGCCGCGAACGATTACGGGAGAGATCGGCTTCCACTTCTAAGCGCAACTCAGGACTGCCGCGTCGGGATTTTCACGGGTTTTTCTTGTTGACATCTGGTTTCAACTACCGTAACATCCGTCCACCAGTTGATACCTTTTGTCAACTAGGCTCCGCGTGTCTTTCTGTCTTCATCCACGTCCGAGAAGCGGGCCTGCCTGGCTCTTTGTTGGCGCAGCCTTCACAGCATGGCTCTGTTTTGCCAGCCTTGCTCGGGCCGGCGTGGGAGGCAGTATCTCAGGCATTGTTCAGGATCCGAGCGGAGCAGGCGTGCCACAAGCGACTGTCACCGCTACAAACACGACAACAGGCCTCCGACAAGACCTCCGGACGGATGATCGCGGTGCCTATTCGTTTCTGAGCCTGCCCATTGGGCACTACGACCTCGAAGTCACCTGTCCAGGCTTCAAGCCGTACTCCCGTACGAATGTCGCTATTGACGCCAATAGTGCCTTACAAATCGATGTGCAACTCGAAATCGGCGCCAGAACAGACACAGTGACGGTGCGAGAAGCGCAGGTTGAGGTGGATAGAACCACCACGCAAAAGGGGGACGTAATTGAAGGCGCGGAGATGACCTCTGTGCCACTGAATGGCCGAAGCTTCACGGATCTGCTTGCGCTTCAGCCCGGAGTTGTGCCTGCCACTTCCGTCAACGCAGAGACCGTCCAGGACGTGGGGGCGAGCGTGCTGTCGCCTTCCGGTGATCTCAACCCTGGAACAATTTCGATCAACGGCCAACGGGAATTTGCCAACAGTTTTCTTGTCAACGGCAGCGATGTGGAAGAGGACGTCAACATGGGGGCGGCCATCGTCCCGAATCTAGATTCCATCGCTGAGTTTCGGATCCTCACGAACAACTTCGACGCTGAATACGGGGAGTTCAGCGGGGGCCAAATCAACGTCGTAACGAAATCCGGAACCAACTCGTTTCATGGGGACGTATTCGAATTCATCCGTAACACGGATCTCGACGCACGGAACTATTTTTCTCCTACACGAGGGGCGTTCGATCAGAATCAGTTTGGGGGGACTCTCGGGGGGCCCATTCGACAGAACCAGATCTTCTTCTTTGTCGACTATCAGGGGAGTCGGTTGACCCAGGGAGTGGACACTGGACAGATCCCGGTGCCATCGATCGCGGATCGCACGACGGGGAATATGTCAGATCAAGTGAATTCTCAGGGCTTTAATCAACTGGGCTTCTGCGGCTCACAAACCGATCCCTCCGGCAAACCAGTATTCGAAATCCCCTGCACGGTCAGTGGACCCAATATCGCCCGAATGCTTTCCAGCGAGCTTGGATATACGGTGATGCCTGGCGAGCCGTACTATTTCAACGGCAACTACATCAATCCTTGGACAGGCCAGGAAAGCTCCGGTAGTTGCATGAGCAACACCTCGGGCGCCGCAAACGGCTGTGTTTTCCCGCGAGCGACGGTTCCCCCAGCCGCCTGGACCGCGCCGGGAATCAACCTCTTGCCATACATACCCGAGCCAAACAATCCGAACGGCACTTTTTCAAGCTCCACCTACAACCAAACCTTACGAGATGATAAGGGCTCGTTCCGAATGGATGCCAACACGCGGTGGGGCTTGTTGACGGCCTATTACTTCTTAGACGATTGGTCCCAAAACAACCCGTATCCGACGGCGCAGGGTGGCGCAAACGTTCCCGGCTTCAACGCCCTCTACACGGGTCGCGCCCAGTTGCTTGAACTCTCCGATGTGAAGACGTTTGGTGCCGCGATGGTGAATGAGTTCCACTTGAGCTACCTCCGCGACGCCAGTGACCTCGGCAAACCCATCGGCGGCGTTGGCGTCAGCCTGGCGTCTCAGGGTTTTGTCGTGGGTCCGGGAACTCCCGGAATTGTGCCTTTGGCGCCTGCGACCGAGGGCGTTGAAAGTGTTAGCTTCAACACCTTCACGATCGGAACGAATACGAATGAGTTGAACCAGATCGGAAACACCATCCAGTTGCTCGACAACTTTTCGAAGACGATCGGAACTCACACAATCCAGTTGGGCGGCGAATTCCATTACGATCAAGTCAACGTCCATGCCACGGCCCAGTTCAACGGGAGCTTCCTATTCTTGGGCAGCGAGACCGGCCTGGATTTCGCGGATTTCCTGCTGGGTACTTCGACGCAGTATAACCAGAGTCAGCTCCAGCCCTTTTACGGCCGCAATCGCTATGTAGGCCTGTATGCCCAAGACAGCTGGCGCGTCACGCACACTCTCACGTTGAATTACGGATTGCGCTGGGACCGCATCGAACCTTGGTATGAGAAGTACAACCAGATCGCTACGTTCCTGCCCGGTAAGCAGTCGGTGGTTTTCCCGGGAGCTCCTGCCGGAATCCTCTATCCAACAGACCCCGGCGTGCCACGGACCCTTGCCCCTGCCGGGAATCTGGACTTCGCGCCGCGCGTAGGCCTTGCCTATTCACCCAGCGCCTCCGACGGGGTGCTCGCCAAAATCCTAGGTGGCCCGGGCAAGAGCAGCATCCGTGCCAGTTACGGGATGTTCTATACGGCGATTGAGGCACTCACCCTGAGCGTGATGAGCGCCAACACACCCTATGGAATCACCTATACAAGCCCAGCTCCGCCGCTATTTCGGACTCCCTTTGTAACTGCCGCAACCGGCCAGAATTTGGGACAAACATTCCCGGTGACTCTGGCGCGGCTCGGTTCAACGGCGAGCCATCCGGATTCCACGATCAACTGGGGCCAGTTCGAACCTATTACGGGGCTTCCCAACTATCTCACCACCAACCGCATTCCATACGCCGAGCAATACATGCTCTCGCTTGAGCGCGGCTTCGGCGCCGATACGGTGCTCGATTTGAGCTACGTGGGGACCGAAGGTCACCGGCTGTTGGTACTCAAAGAAGCGAACCCAGGCAATTCTTCGCTTTGCTTGTTCTTAAGCAACCCCGCGAACCTTGCGCCGAGCCAAATTCCCTGCGGGCCTTTCGGTGAGGACCAGACCTACGTCACGAATACGGGCGTTGTCTTTCATGGAACCAGAGACCCGCTGGGATCCAACTTCGGGAGTAATTCCGATCAGGCGACCATCGGAAACTCGAATTACAACGCCCTCGAGGTCACGTTGCGTCACAGCAGCCGTCGTTTCCAGTTGTTGGCCGGATACACCTACAGCAAGTCTCAAGATCAGGCCTCCAATCTGGGCGAGGAAGTGAATCCGTTCGATCCCGCCCTCAGCAAGGCCTTATCGGCCTTCGATGTGAGGCACAACTTTGTCGTGAGTTACAGCTATCAGATCCCGTTCGAGCATCTGTTTCGAGCCTCAAATCGTTGGACCGAGGGCTGGGAGATCTCGGGGATTACGCACTTCAGCAGTGGCTTGCCCGTGACCCTTATCAACTATGGAGACAACTCCCTGATTGGTTCGGAGCCAAACGGCGTTAACAACTACGGCGTCGATGAGCCCGACTTTACCCCCGGACCTCTCGATCTGAATCAGAATCCCCGCAACGGAAAGCCATACTTCAACACGGCTCTTTTCAGCGATAACGCACTCGGGACACCGGGCTCTTCCAAGCGCCGCTTCTTCTCTGGCCCGGGGCTCGATAACTATGACATTGCACTCATCAAAAACGTTCGCCTCGCCGAGTCAAAGTCCCTTGTGTTTCGCTTGGAAGGTTTCAATGTTTTTAACCACGCGCAGTTTTTCGGGCCCCAGGCGGTGGACGGGAATATCGCTAGCTCTGCATTCGGGATGGTTGCGAACGCCCGGCCGCCCAGGCTGGTTCAGGTGGCAGCGAAGTTTAACTTCTAGACACCGTGCCTTTGTTCCTCTCCTATAGATTCGCCGTCGAGCGTCACGGCGGCGAAAACTCGGTTGGAAATTTCCTGCTACAATGATCCCGGAGTGGGCCTGCGACGCAGGTGACGTTGCGAAAGCTTATTTGAACCAACACTGAATCCCAGGGTGCTCGATTGTCCTGCCCTTGTGCACGCCCCGTACGGTTTCCGTTCGGGAAAGCCTCAAAGCAGGCGCTGGGCGCCCAATCTATTAAGTGGGGTTCAAGGCCTAGCAACGCACGGCCGAGTGGACCGCTCCGCTCTAGAGGTCGGAGTTTGTCCTGAAACGAAAGAAAAATCCCCCCTGTGAAAATTCTCTTCATTGGTGACATTGTAGGCTCGCCTGGCCGCAAGATCGTTCACGAGCGGCTTTTGGATATCCTCGCGCAACGCAAAATCGAGTTGTGTATCGTCAATTGCGAGAACGCCGCTTCCGGTTTCGGCGTGACGCCGCGGATTGCCGAGGAACTTTTCCAAGCCGGCGCAGACGTGCTAACCAGCGGCAATCACATCTGGAAGCGCAAGGAAATCATCGACTATCTCCCGGGAGAACCGCGCCTGTTACGCCCTGCCAATTTCCCAAATGGCTCGCCCGGCCGCGGTCTGTATGTTGGCCACGCCAAGAACGGCGTCGGCTGTGCCGTCCTGAACCTTCAGGGCCGCACCTACATGACCCCGATCGATGATCCATTTCGCACCGCTCGGTTGGAACTCTCCCGAATCCCACCGGATGTACGGGTCATCGTCGTGGACATGCATGCGGAGGCCACTTCGGAAAAGATGGCCATGGGTTGGTATCTCGATGGCAAGGTTTCTGCCGTCCTCGGCACTCACACGCATGTGGCCACGGCGGATGAACGGATTCTGAACGGCGGCACGGCCTACATCACCGACGTGGGGATGACCGGACCACACGACTCTGTTATCGGCATGGAGAAAGAAGGCATCCTTCAGCATTTTCTCGACGCGATGCCCTCCCGCTTCGTGGTCGCTGAAGGCGACATTCAAATGAACACCGTGCTCATCGATGTCGATGAGTCGACGGGCCGGGCGAGATCGATCGAGCGTCTCAACTTCCGTTTGGACTAAACCGGAGTTTCCTCTAAGCAACGCGGGCGCAAGCGTGCGCATCTTCGGTCATCTGGCGGGGTAAAATTGCTCAGCCCCATGCTGCGCCACATTGCACGGCTCATGTCCGTGGCCATTCTGGTCATCCTTTCCGGATGGCCTCCCCCGTCCGGCCTCGCGCAAGATCAGGCCTTCACGCGCGAAATCGAGGCCCGGGCGCGCGTTTTCCCCGAAGTTGGACCGGGCGTATCCGCGCTAAAGCGCGACGCCGCCGGGCGCTACTACATCCTCGCTGCGCCGGCGAATACCGTCTTAATCTATGGCGGCGACGGCAATCGGATCGGCCAAATCCCCAACGCGCAGTCACACGGCGCGCGGATCATCTATGCCTCCGACATCGACGTGGACGTCGATGGCCGGCTGTTCGTCGCCGATCGGGGGGCCAATGCTGTCGAGATATTCAGCGCCGATGGTTCACTCCTCGCGACAGTGCACGTCATGACTCCGATGTCGATTGCCGCACTCTCCGGTCTTGAGTTTGCAGCCACTTTACTGCGTTCCGATCATCTGCTGAGTGTGTTCAACGCACACGGGACTTTGGTGCGCGCCTTTGGCGAAGGGCCTCACTCGAGCGGAACCCAAGGCGACCACGCACAGCTCAGCCCTGGCCACGTGTATGGCGACGGCAAAAGCCAAATCGATTTCGTCTTCACCGATTTGCCAGATCCCGCGATTCGCCGATACGATCGTTTCGGCTATGCCGCCTGGGAAACTTCACTGCCCGCGTCGGAATTCGAGCCCGCGCGGGAGGCGAGGCAGTGGACGACCGTCACGATTGGGGGTCAGGCTCCGCCGCCTAGGCCGGTGATCCGAGCCTTGGCGGTCGATCCGGAAACCGAGGAGATCTGGGCTGCGATCGGTAACGAACTCTTGCACTTTGATAAGGACGGCAACCGTCGCGCCGCCTATCTGACGTCAACCAAGCAAGGCGCGCGCATCGAGGCGGCGGCACTTCTCGTCGAGCACGATCGCATTTTGATCGCCGACGATCCGAACGGAATCTTCGATTTTTCCCTTCCCGAAGCTCGCCAAACACCTAAATGAGCCACCCCTGTTGAAACGATGCCTGTGGAAAACTTGGCACCTTGATTTTCCCCTAGTCTCTCACTCGGTCCATCACATCGAGTTTCGACGCGCTTCTACGGCTTAGGCGGGGCTTCGAATTTTTCTGTGGAAAAGTTGTGGATCGTATGTGAAGCGCGCGACCAAAATTCGTTCAGTTTTCTCTTGCTCATCGCGCTGCATTTAGGCAGAATCCCGCCTCGCGTACCTGAGCAAACTGCAAAAGGGATTCCAGCGTTGCTTGGCCATCGCACTTGCCGGGTGCGTTCCAGTAAATCGAACCCGACACGTTAGATATATAAGACCACTTCTCGCGGGGGGCGAGAATTCCACAGCATTTCCACAGCAGTGGAAATTTGGGGTAGGGGCCGTTTTTGCCGATGAGTCTTTGGGACAAGATCCTGCAACATGCTGAACGCCGGGTGAACCCCCATAGCTTCGCCACCTGGTTCCGCCCTACCCGGCAGGAGCGAGCCGAGGACGACCGCTTGGTGGTTCGAGTTCCTACCCGCCTATTTTGTAAGCGCTTGACGGAGACGTACGGGGAGCTTCTGCAGGCCGTTCTGGCCGAGGTTGGCAGGCCTGGGCTTGTGCTCGAATTCGTCTGCGCAGAAGCAGAACCGGTGGCGCCGCCCGCGGCGCTGACCTCTCAGGCCAAGCTCGACTTCGACTCATCGGACACTCAGCTCAATCCACGCTACACGTTCGACAAGTTTATCGTCGGCAAATCGAATCAGTTCGCCCATGCTGCGGCCATCGCTGTGGCGGAACAGCCGTCGAAATCCTACAACCCGCTTTTCCTCTATGGCGGAGTGGGACTGGGCAAAACGCACCTGATGCAGGCGATCGGCCATGCCCTCAAGCGGCGCAATCCGGCCTTGCGGCTTACCTACATCAGCGCCGAGAAGTTCACGAACGAAGTCATCGCCGCCATCCGCTTTGAGCGCATGCCGGGATTTCGCGACCGCTTCCGCAACATGGATGTTCTGATGGTAGACGATATCCAATTCATCGCGCGCGCCGAGCGCACCCAGGAGGAGTTTTTTCACACGTTTAATGCCCTTTACGATCAGCAAAAACAGATCGTGATTTCATCCGATTGCCCCCCTAAGGAGATTTCTGCCATTGAAGAACGGTTGCGCTCACGCTTTGAGTGGGGCTTGATCGCTGACATCCAGATGCCGGATCTGGAAACAAAGATCGCTATCCTACAGAAAAAGGCGGATAGCGAACGAGTCCATCTGCCGGATGAGGTGGCCGAATTCATCGCCCGCTCCATTAAGTCGAACATCCGCGAGCTAGAAGGCGCGCTGATTCGCTTGATTGCATACTCCTCACTAACCGGCGCCGAGATTGACCAGGCCACGGCCCAACAAGTGCTCAAAAACATCATCGAAACGCAGGAAAAAAAGGTCACCATCGAGCAGATTCAAAAGCGCGTCAGCGAGCACTTTGGTATGCGCGCACAGGATCTAAAAATCCGAAGCAATTCGAAAGTCATCGCCTTCCCCCGCCAAATTGCCATGTTTCTCGTGAAGCAGCTCACCACAGCTTCGTTGCCGGAAATCGGCAAGCAGTTCGGTGGCAAGCACCACACTACCGTGCTGCACTCCATCAACAAGATCGAGAGCCTTCGCCAGCGGGACAAGGATTTAAACAGGACAATCAACAGGCTACTCGATTCATTTGGCTAGACTTAATAGAGCTTCCGAGGGCTACCGCAGCTTTCCTTTGTGAAAGGATTGTGAATGATCTGTGAAGGGACTGGGCCAAGCATTGAAATTTCACAGCCAGATTCTAATTTCGACAACCGCGTGCGCAAAATAAATCCTCTCGCTTGCTCTCGATCCGTGGCTTTCTCACAAATCCACAGTTGCGACGGCGACGGCGGTTTCTCTCTTTCTACGAATCAGGAAAAGCAGTAGAGTACCCAAAGGCCGAACATGACCACAGAAACGAGCGTAAGGACTGCACACGAGATGGAATTTAGCGTCAAGAAGTTTGATTTGCTGGAGGAGCTCGTTCTCACGCAGGGTGTTGTCGAGCGGAAAACAACGATTCCGATCCTCTCCAATCTTCTTTGCGAGGCAAGAGGCAACCGGCTGATCATTACGGCTACGGATCTGGAGCTGAGTATCCGTACTTCTTGCGAAGCGAAAATTAAAAAAGATGGTGCGGGAACGATCCCAGCAAAAAAACTCCTGGAACTGGTGCGGTTGCTCCCGGAAGAGGAGATTCGTTTCAAGCTGCTGGAAAACCACTGGGTGCAGATTACCTCGGATCGGAAAAGCTACAAGCTGGTGGGAATGTCGAAAGATAACTTTCCGGCGCTGCCGAGCTTTCCGCACGCGCTCGTGAAGATTCCGGCGAAGCTCCTGGCAGGGCTTATGGCGAAAACCACCTTCGCCATTTCGCAGGAGGAATCCCGTTACACGCTCAATGGAGCCCTACTGGTGCTGAAGCCGGGAACCATCACGATGGTCGCAACCGACGGCCATCGATTGGCTATGGTGGAAGTAGATCACAAATTCGAGGGCTTTACATCTGAGACGCGTGTGCTGATTCCGAAAAAGGCCATGAACGAGGTGGAGCGCTTGGCTGCTGAGGCCGGCAATGAAGATGTGGCGGACTTTGCGCAGGATGAAAGCCACCTCTTCTTTCAGTTTGGTAACCGCTTGCTGACCTGTCGCAAGCTGACCGGCCAATTCCCGAACTATGAAGCCGTGTTGCCACGTGATACGAACCGAAATGTGGTCATTGAGCGCAATGAACTACAAGATGCGCTCCGCCGCGTCTCACAGCTCGCCGATCAGCGCTCTCATGCGGTGAAGTTCACGGTTGCCAAGGAGGGCGTGGAAATCTCCGCCTCGAGCCCCGAATACGGCGAAGCAAGAGAAGCCATCGAGAAAGAGTTCAAAGGTGAGCCGATCTCGATTGGCTTCAACGCTCAATACTTGCTCGATTTTCTTGCCGCCGCACCCGACGGCCCCATCAGCTTTGAGCTCAAGGATGAGCAGTCGGCCGGCCAGCTTCGCCCGTTGGCCGACGAGTCCAGCCGCTATCGCTACGTCGTGATGCCGATGCGCATTTAACGGCCTCATCCGGGGCGAAAATCTCGCCGACGAGCCCCCGGAGGCCTCGCTAAGCATTTGAAAGTAAATGTTCTATCCCATTTCTCACCTATGAGAATCGCCTTGTGAAAGTCCATCCGTTCCGGTAAAATTTAGTTGGTTCCGGATTCCTCTTGAATGGCAAGTTTCGGACCGAGTCTGCGCCCGCTCCATCGTCGCCAGCGCCAGAACTGGCGGTTCCAAACAGCTGGGCGCAAGCAACTGGCTTCCTCTTCTGAGGGGAGCTTCGCCGCGTCCACCCGAGATGTCGGTACGGGACGGGATGGAGCTCAGAAAAACCCTTCGAGTCCCAGCTCCGGCGCCCCGCGCTTGGTAGGGATGGGACCAATGGGCAAGGTAAGTCGAGCCGATCCGCGCGACCGCCTTCCCGGGTAGGACTCAAGCATCGTCGAAGTTTTTCGGTTGTAGCTCAGGTCTATGGACCTGAGGCCGCTTCTCGAGGAGACGCACGACCCATGGGTGACAAAGAGAATCCGGCCCCGAAAGGGCCTGGGAGTGCCGGTCCGTCAGCCGGGCACAAGTACGACGCGACCTCCATTAAAGTCCTTGGTGGTCTGGAAGCCGTCCGTAAGCGCCCGGCCATGTACATCGGATCAACGGGCGAGATGGGGCTTCATCATCTCGTTTGGGAAGTCGTCGACAACTCGGTCGACGAAGCGATGGCTGGTTTCTGCGACGAGATCAACCTGCAGGTGCACGACGACAACAGCGTCACGGTGGTTGACAATGGCCGTGGCATCCCTGTGGACATGCACGCCACGGAAAAAAAACCCGCTGCCGAAGTGGTCATGACGGTTCTGCACGCAGGCGGGAAATTCGACAGCGAGACGTACAAAGTTTCCGGTGGCCTGCACGGCGTTGGTGTTTCCGTGGTCAACGCGCTTTCCGATTGGCTCGATCTGGAAATCTGGCGGGATGGCGAAGTCTGGGAGCAGTCCTACGAAAAGGGTATTCCGACTACGAAACTCAAGTCTTCCGGCAAGACGAAAAAGACCGGCACGAAGATCACTTTCCATCCCGATCTTTCGATCTTCTCGACCACGAATTTCAGTTTCGACACCCTTTCCCAGCGCCTGCGCGAGCTAGCGTTTTTGAATAAAGGGCTGAAAATCACGCTCGAGGACGAGCGCTCGAACAAGAAAGCTGAATTTCGCTTCACCGGCGGCATCTCGGAATTCATCAAACATCTGAACCGCGGCAAGCAGACACTGCATGACTCGCCGATCTACATGGAGGGTAAGCGCGGCACCGTCGATATGGAGATCGCACTCCAGTACAACGACAGCTACGCCGAGAACATCTTCGCCTTCGCCAATACGATCAACACCGTCGACGGCGGCACGCACCTGGCGGGCTTCCGCTCAGCCCTCACGCGCACGATCAATTACTACGCCGGCTCCTTCGGCATGCTCAAGGAGCAGAAGGACGAAATCTCGATCACGGGCGACGACGTTCGCGAGGGGCTTGTTGCCGTTGTTTCCGTGAAGCTCCCTCAACCACAGTTTGAGGGTCAGACCAAAGGCAAGTTGAATAGCGATATCAAAGGTTTGGTGGAATCGCTGGTCAACGAAAAGCTGGGCGAGTATTTTGACAAGCACTCCTCGATTGCCCGCAAGATCATCGGCAAGTGCATCGATGCCGCACGCGCCCGCGAAGCGGCCCGCAAGGCTCGGGAACTCACGCGGCGCAAGTCCGCTCTGGATTCCTCGGGCCTGCCCGGGAAGCTCGCCGATTGTCAAGAGCGCGATCCCGCGCGGTGTGAACTGTTCATCGTGGAGGGTGAGTCGGCCGGCGGCTCCGCCAAAGGCGGGCGGGACCGGCGGTATCAGGCCATCCTGCCGCTCAAGGGCAAAATCCTCAACGTCGAAAAAGCGCGCTACGACAAGATGCTCGGCCACGAGGAGATCCGCGCCATCATCACGGCTCTCGGCACCGGCATCGGCAAAGATGATTTCGATGCCGCCAAACTCCGCTATCACAAAATCATCCTCATGACCGACGCGGACGTCGATGGTAGCCACATCCGCACGCTCCTGCTCACGTTTTTCTTCCGCCATATGCGCGAGCTCATCGACAAAGATCATGTCTATATCGCGCAACCGCCGCTCTATCGCGTCAAGCGCGGCAAGATGGACCGCTATATCCGCGATGAGCGTGAATTCTCGCGTGAGCTCATGAAGCGCGCGACCGAAGAGCACGTGGTCAAGGGCAAAACCGGCAAATCACTGGAAGGCGGCGACCTTACGCAGTTCTTGCTGAATATCCAGGAATACGGCCAAGTCTCATCAAAGCTGGGCCGGCGGCTGCGTGATTCGAGGCTGGTCGAGCTGCTCGGTGAAGCCGAGCTCGACAAGAAGGCCGACTTCACCGACAAGAAAAAGCTGCAGGAGCTCGTCAAGGCCATCGAGCGAGCCAAGCTCGACGTCGACGCGAAACTCGAATTTGACGAAGAGCACAGCTTGCACGAAGTGGTGCTCAAAAATGGCGGCGAAAAGCGGATCAACTGGGCCCTCGCTGCGTCGCCCGAATACAAGCGCCTCCGTACGCTCCGCCAGGCAATCGAGGAAAACGACCAGCCGCCCTTCACCGTTACGCACAACGGCGACAAGACGACGAAAGCGACTGCGCTCGAGTTACTGAATTATGTCCTGGAAGACGCCAAGAAGGAGTTTACGATCACGCGCTTCAAGGGCCTCGGCGAAATGAACCCCGAGCAGCTGTGGGCTACCACCATGAACGCCGAGACGCGCACGCTGCTCAAGGTCCGGCTGGAAGATGCCGTGGCTGCAGAGGAGATTTTCGCGACGCTCATGGGAGAGAACGTCGAAGAGCGCCGTAAGTTCATCGAAGAAAATGCCCTGGAAGTGGTTAACTTGGACATTTAGTCGGAGATGTGTCGTCACCAGCCGTCGCACTCTTCACCGGGTCTCGGCTGCCTACGGCTCGCACGGAGAGTCTTAATCACGAGCCGGTATCAAAACTGACAAAGGGGTCTTCATGGCTGACCAGCCGATATTGATGCCGGTCGATATCGAATCGGAAATGCGGAAGTCGTACCTCGATTACGCCATGAGCGTAATTTTGGCGCGCGCCATTCCGGATGTCCGCGACGGCCTCAAGCCCGTCCAGCGCCGCATACTCATCGCTATGAACGACCTCGGGTTGGCTTCCAACCGAGGTTTTCGCAAGTGCGCCAAGATCTGCGGAGACACCTCCGGAAATTACCATCCGCACGGTGAAGCCATCATCTATCCCGCCTTGGTGCGCCTGGCCCAGGATTTCAGCATGCGCTACCCGCTCATCGACGGCCAGGGCAATTACGGCTCGGTCGATGGCGATCCGCCCGCCGCCATGCGGTACACCGAAGCGCGCCTTTCCCGAATTGCCGAGGAAATGCTCCAGGACTTGGAGAAGGAAACGGTCGATTTCGTCGAGAACTTCGACCAAACCCGCATGGAGCCGACGGTCCTGCCTGCCCGGATTCCGAACCTGCTGGTCAACGGAGCAGACGGCATTGCCGTCGGCATGGCCACTCGGATTCCTCCTCACAACCTACGAGAGACCATCGAAGCTGCCATCGCCTTGATCGAAAATCCTGAGGCGACGCTGAAGCAGGTGATGAAGACCATCCCCGGCCCGGATTTTCCGACCGGCGGTTACATCTATGGTCGGGAAGGAATCGAAGAAGCCTACAAGAAAGGCCGCGGATCGTTCCAGGTGCGTGCCAAAGCCGCCATTGAGCAGCGCGGCAAGGACCGCGAAGATATCGTCGTCACCGAACTGCCCTACCAGGTCAACAAGGCACGGCTGATTGAGCACATCGCCGAACTCATCAACAACAAAAAGATCGACGGTATAGCCGACGTGCGCGACGAAAGCGACCGCGAGGGCATGCGCATTGTCATTGAACTAAGGCGCGACGAAGAGCCGCAGATCATCCTCAACAAGCTCTTCAAGATGACCCAGATGCAGGAATCCTACGGCATGATTCTGCTCGCGATCGTGGGCGGCCAGCCGCGCGAGCTGGGCCTGCTCGATCTGCTGCGCCTGTTCCTTGAGCACCGCGTGGACGTTGTCCGCCGGCGGACGCAATACGAGCTCCGCAAGGCGAAAGAACGTGAGCACCTCCTGCTCGGCTACCGCATCGCCCTGGACAACGTGGACGACGTGATCCGCATCATTCGGAGCTCGTCGAGCCGCGCCAGCGCCCGCGAGAATTTACACGAATTCTTCCTGAACAAGTCGGTTCGCGTCATGGTCGCGGGCAAGGAAACGACGATCAAGGGCGTAAAGCTCGATGCCAAAAAGTATGGCATCACCGCGGCGGCCGCAGGCGGCGAGGGTTTGGGACTCAGCTATCTCCAGATCGACGCCATCCTCGAGCTGCAGTTGCACCGCCTCACGCAGCTTTCGGTCGACGAGATCCTCAAGGAACTTACCGAAATTCGCGAGCGCATTGCCGAGCTGGAGGAAATTCTTGTCAGCGACAAGAAGCTAAAGGCCGTCATTGTCGCCGAGCTGCGGGAAGTTGTGAAGGACTACGGCGACGACCGCCGCACGCAGATCGTAGGTCGCGTCGAGGAAATTAAGCTCGAAGACCTGATCAAAGACGAGGAAATGGCCATCA
>CAYOXF010000021.1:0-43277 GCA_964407845.1 uncultured Acidobacteriaceae bacterium
GGGTAGGCGGCAATCGGTGAAGACTACCTCGCTTGTGTCACTGGCACGCAGGCCGAGCTTGTTTTCTTTTTTGCCCGGCCGAAAGCCGGGAGTTCCCTTCTCGACGATGAAGGCAGAGATGCCATGATGCTTTTTGGACGCCGTGGTGACGGCCATGGCTACGCAAACATCGGCATGATGGCCGTTTGTTGTAAACGTTTTCGCGCCGCTGAGAACCCAGCAGCCATCCTTTTTTGAGGCAACCGTGCGTGTCCCGCCCGCGTCCGAGCCAGCTTCTGGCTCGGTCAGCGACCAGCAGCCGAGCTTTTTCCCCTGCGCCAGCGGCACTACGTATCGCTGCCTTTGCCCTTCACTTCCAAACTTGTAGATATGATTCGTACACAACGAATTGTGTGCGGCAACGATAATGCCGATGGATCCGTCTACGCGGGAGAGCTCTTCGATAATGATCGCGTATTCGACGTAGCCCATCCCCGCGCCGCCGTATTTCTCGGGGAAAATCGCACCGAGGAAGCCCATCTCGGCCAGTTTAGGGATGATCTCGGCGGGGAATTGCGAGACTTCATCCCACTTCATTACGTGGGGAGCGATTTCCCCCTCGGCAAATTCGCGCACGGTGTGGCGGAGCTGCTGCTGTTCGTCAGTGAGCGAAAACTCCATCCTGTCCGCCTTGGGTCTCAACACTTCAATCGTTGCGATCGAGACCGCCGCTGCGTTTCCATAGTACAGCGACCTACCTTATGCCTTCAGAAACGAAGTCGGCCACCGTGTCTTACAAACACCTCCTGACATCGAAAGGCGACACGATTCGTTGGAGGGTCTCCATTGGTCGCGCTTGGCTTTGAGAACCTCACGGCTTGGCCAGCGCGGACGAATCGCTTCACAGGCCCCCTCTGAAGACCACCACGGGCGAGTTTTCTTAGTGTTTCCTTCAGCCTCTGTCCGCTACATGGTAAGAGAAGCTACGCCGGCGCGATGTCCTACAGCGCGCAGGACAAGGTCGGCGAGTGCGCGGATCAGCAATGGCGAATCGTTGAGCGCCGGCATCATGTGAAAGTCGCGGACACCGAGCGATTCGGCGTGTTCACGCGTTTCAATATTGATCTCGTGTAGCGTCTCGATGTGCTCGGTAAGAAACGAAATAGGAATGACCAGCATACGCTTGACTCGGTCGCGCGCGAGATTTTCGACCGTGGCGGAGAGTGAAGGCTGCAGCCACTTCTGCGGCCCGACCTTGCTCTGAAAGCAAAGCGTGTGGGGGTTGGGCCAGGCGCCCATTTCGCAGATCAGCTGCACCGCCGCCGCAATGTGCTGGGGATATGGGTCGCCCTTTTCGACGAGCGCCTTCGGCAGGCCGTGGGCACTAAAGACAAGGTGAACCTCGTGGGGCCTTGCGAGCTGGCGCAGAATGGCGTTCACGCGCTCCACGATTCCCGAGACGTAATCGGGATGGTCGAAGAAATGACTCACCACGTGAACGGGTACCTTCGGTTTATAAAGACGGTTCCATTCCTTCAGACTGCTGCCCGTCGTCGCTGAGGAATAGTGCGGATAGAGCGGCAGAAGGACCAGCTCGTCATAGGGGGCGCTTTCCAGCGAAGCAATGGCCGCCTGCGTGTCCGGGTGCCAATAGCGCATGGCCACAATGGTGCGCACCGGAAGGTGCCGCCGCAAGGCGAGCTCGAGGGCCCTCGCCTGCTGCTCCGTGAGGCGGCGAATCGGCGACCCTCCTCCGATTTCGGCGTACCGTCGACTGACCTTCTTCGACCGGGTCGTCGAAATCAGCTTGGCCAGAGGCTTTCGCGCCAGGAACGATCCGGGAAAATTGATGATGTCGGGATCCCGAAAGAGATTGTAAAGAAACGGCTCGACGGCGGCGAGGCTGTCTGGGCCGCCCAATTGGAAGAGAACTACGGCGATTTTCTTTTTGTCGTCTGCCATGGCGTCCCCCACCGCATATTAAGATGCCACAAGAGAACGACGCGTGCAAAAGAGATGGCACTGGCCCAGTGGAAAACGGGCGTGGCGATCGCGAGACAGATCCGAGCACCGGCGACATCGGTGCGGCTGCACACGATCAGCGGATCGACGTTTTCGGCGTTGCCCGCGCGAATCGTGCTTCGGGACACTTGTTGACGCACCCCGTGAATCTGTCTACAGTCATATTGTGACGGTTCTTAAGGTTCAAGTCGGCCAAGTTTGGAAGAAGGACGACAGCGACGACACCTTTCTGATCACAAAGATTTACAGCGAAGCGCTGAACACGTTCGCCGTCCTGCGCAAGACCGGATCAGAGGAAGAGCCTCCCATCCGTATCAAGATCTCTAAGTCGGGTGCAAACGCTAACCTTCCGGGCTTTACCTACACGCAAGAATCCGACGAGTTTTAGTCGATCCGCGCACACGCGGACGACAAAAGCAGGCGGCGGCTCGGCCGTGTTGGTAGCGGAGTCCGGCCAGCCTTGCTAAAATGCCTGAGGGGTAGAATCTCACGCATGGCTCTTCGCACGCTCTACGAAAAAATTTGGGCTGCTCATGTTGTCCACGAAGAGCCGGGTCAACCGTCGCTGATTTATATCGATCGTCACCTCGTTCACGAGGGGACGTCGCCTCAGGCCTTTTCCGGTCTTAAGGTCGCGGGCCGTAGGGTCCGCCGCCCTGAGCTGACCTTCGCCGTGATGGACCACTCGGTCTCGACGAAGAACCGCCTACTGCCAGTGGCCGATCCTGATGCCGCCGCCCAATTTGATGCCCTCGCGCGTAATTGCCAGGAGCATGGCATCAATTTGTTCGACATGCACAGCCGCAATCAGGGCATCGTGCACGTCATCGGCCCTGAACTCGGGATTACTCTGCCCGGTACCACCATTGTTTGTGGAGATAGTCACACGTCCACGCATGGCGCGCTCGGCGCGCTAGCGTTCGGCATCGGCACCAGCGAAGTGGAGCACGTGCTGGCCACGCAATGCCTCTCCCAGTTCAAATCGAAGACACTGAAAATCGACGTGTCGGGCAAGCGCCCGCGCGGGGTCACGGCCAAGGACATCATCCTTGCCATCATAGGAAAAATAGGCATTGGGGGAGGCAATGGCTACGTCGCGGAGTACACCGGAGAAGCTGTTCGCAACCTCTCGATGGAAGGGCGCATGACGATGTGCAATATGTCGATCGAGGCAGGAGCGCGAGCCGGCATGGTTGCACCCGATGAGACCACCTTCGCCTACGTCGAGGGGAGGCCATTTGCGCCCCAGGGAAGGGATTTCCAGATCGCCGTCGATTCTTGGAGGTCGCTTGCAACCGATCCCGGCGCGAAGTATGACAGGACCGTGGTTCTCCAGGCCGAGGACCTCGCTCCGATGGTCACCTGGGGCACGAACCCCGGAATGGTTACAAAAGTGACGGACCGCGTCCCCGATCCCTCGTCGTTTTCCGACCCGGTCGACCGCAAGGCCGCAGAAAATGCTTTGGCCTACATGGCTCTTCGGCCCGGCACGCCTATCGAGGATATTCCGCTCGACCGCGTGTTCATCGGCTCCTGCACGAATTCGCGTCTGGAAGATCTGCGCGCTGCAGCTCGTGTTGTCGCCGGACGGCAAGTCTCGAAGTCCCTGAAGCAGGCCCTCGTCGTACCCGGATCGCGGGTCGTCAAAGCGCAGGCCGAAAAAGAGGGCCTCGACCGAGTTTTCCGCGATGCCGGTTTCGAATGGCGCGACGCCGGCTGCAGCATGTGCATTGGCATGAACGACGATATCCTTTTGAGCGGAGAGCGTTCTGCCAGTACATCGAATCGCAATTTTGAAGGCCGCCAGGGCAAGGGTGGCCGGACGCATCTCGTCAGCCCGGCGATGGCCGCAGCCGCCGCAATCGAAGGCCACTTTGTCGATATTCGCACCTGGTCGAGCGTGGACGGAACCGAATAGCCATGCAGCCATTCACAAAACACACGGGCGTCGTTGCACCGCTCGATCGGGTCAACGTCGACACCGATCAAATGGTGCCGAAGCAATTCTTGAAGCTCCTTACTCGTGAAGGATACGGCCGGATTCTGTTCTACGATTGGCGCTATCTGCCCGGCGAGCAGCCAAACCCTGATTTCGTGTTGAATCGCCCGCGCTACCAGGGCGCGAGCGTCCTTCTCGCGCGCGCGAACTTCGGCTGCGGATCCAGCCGTGAGCACGCCCCTTGGGCCATTCGCGATTATGGATTTCGCGCGATTCTCGCCCCGAGCTACGCGGACATCTTCTACAACAATTGCTTCAAGAACGGCATCCTGCCAGTTACCCTGTCGGACAATCAGATAGATGAACTGTTCCGGCGCGTCGAGACGAACGAAGGCTACCGCCTCACGGTTGATCTCGAACAGCAAATCGTCACCGACGGCCAGGACCTCCGGGATTCGTTCACCGTCGACCCATTCCGCCGCGAGTGCCTGCTGAAGGGCCTTGACGACATCGGTCTCACCCTCGTCCACGAATCTGAAATCGCCGCCTTCGAGAAGAAGAATCTTCGCGTGCCTTCCCTCCACTCCTCCCTTGACGTGAAATACCACCACGAATAAACGCGCGATTCTGACTGAAAGAAACTCGCCTTGACCCGAGGCGGACCTCCTCGGCTTCCGGCACTGCTGGCAAGTTAACGATCCGACAAGGGCTGCCCTTCGCAGCTTGATTCCCCGGCGAGCCAGGTCGAAGATGGGTCTGAGGTTGCCCGAGTGCCCAGATTCCTGATCTATCATCCCGGCGAGGACGCCCGAGTCTTTGAGCTCATCGGAGATCGTCCCATCTCTATTGGGCGAGCCAAATCGAGCATCCTGATCCTCGACAATTCCAGCATTTCGCGGCTGCATGCCATCGTTCGCTCGACCCCAGAGGGCCAGTGGCAAATTATTGATCGCGCCAGCGTCAACGGCGTGAAGGTCAACGGCGTGGCGACGAAGGAAGCTACGCTGAAACCCAACGATGAAATCCTTCTGGGTGAATACCGTCTACGCTTCTTCGAGGACTCCTCCGCGCGCAACATGGTTACGTACGGCACCGCCGAGCTCCCTCCGCGCGTTGCAAGAGTGATCGCCGAGCCCGCTTACTCGGCAAGCTTCATGGCGGTTCAGCCGCTGGGAGGCGCTGCGCCCGCCGATTCGACACGCCCGGCAACTTCCGAAAGCCGTCTCCAAGCGCTCGAGCGCGAGAATCGTCTCCTGACCCTTCTTTACCGCGTCAATCGAGCGTTGGGCGAGCTCCATACCGTCGGAGATGTGACGCGGCGTATCCTCGATCTGGTTCTCGAAATGGAAGGCGCCGAGCGCGGCTTCGTAATGCTGCTCGACAAGGATTCCATGGGACGCGGCGACTTCAGCAAGGGTGGCTACGGCTTCGAGCCCGCGTTGATACGCCATCGCCCAGGCGCCAGTGCACCGCACGTGCACGGCGCACCCCAGCTCACCATCTCGCAAAGCATTATTCGACAAGTCATGCACGGGGGGTTGCCGCTGCTGGTTTCCGACCCGCAGGCCGACCCACGCCTTGCGGCGAGCAAGAGTATCGTCGCCGCGGGAATTCAATCGGCCATGTGCGCACCGCTCGGCATGAAAGAACGCCGCTTCGGACTGCTCTACGTCGATAATCTCTCACGCCGCGGGATGTTCACCGTGGACGATCTCAACGTCTTCGCTGTGATTGCCGCTCAGGCCGGCCTCGCCGTCGATCGTGTACGCCTTCAAGGCGAGGCAGCGGAGAAGGCTCCGGTCACGGCGCATTAGCGCACAAGCTTTCGGCACGAGAAATCATTCATGACCTGGGCATCCCCGATACTACTGCTTTGATGACACCGTTCAGCGCCATCTGACAGTTCGTGCACCAATTCGCTTGAGAGGGCAGGCATACGACGCGGCCATCCCCTTTCAAGAACGGATTGGGGTGGCAATGAACCAGCGGTTGCCGAATGGATCGGTGACGCCCGCGTTCCGCTCGCCGTACGGCTGGTTGGCAGGCGGCTGAATTGAATGGGCACCCGCCCGCAATGCCTGCTCATAGGTTGCGTCCGCGTCCGTTACATAGAGATGCAGCGTCGACGGCATTGGCTGATAGATTCCATGCGCGTCGCCCATGCCGATCATCGAATCGCCAATGCGGACCTGGGCGTGATGAATGACGCCATCGGGCGATTGTGCACGGTAAAGTTCTTCGGCACCGAACGCGCTCTTTAGGAATTCGATGAGCACGGCACCTCGCAGCGGATGCAGATAAGGAGTCACGCTGCGCAGACCTTCAAATACCGTGTTGCCCGGTTTCGGCGTGCAGATGTACCAGTGATTTCCGGACTGATCTTTCACTGAACCGTCGCGCGAACCGTAGTCCTGGTCCGAAGGTGCGTGGATCGCGGTCGCGCCGGCTTCGAGAGCGCGATGATAGGTGGCGTCCACATCCGGGACTCGAAGCCAAATGGCGCTGGGCATGGCGGGAAATTGCGGGTTCGCTTCGGCCAGTTCAATCATCGAGTCGCCGATTTTGACTTCGGCGTGCATGATGACGTCTGCAGTGCCCGGACGCCTGACCCGGAGGCGCTCCTCGGCCCCAAAGGCTCGTTTTGCAAACTCGATCCATGGTTCCGCCCCGGAGATGATCAAATACGGTGTGATGCTGTGAAAATCCTCCCGAAATGGCGCACCTTCCCCCGCTTGCTTGTCCCGCGGTGTCGTGGGGATCTGCTGTCTCGCTGCTGTCACCATTGCTACCCTCCTTTCCAAATCAGCTTTGAGGCGTGCTCTGAAATCCAGACGCGGAAGGCTTTTCAGGTCCCTGATCACTTCGATGACCGGCGCAAAGGCCGGATCGAACGGGCGCGAGGCACCGTCAGGGGAGGGCGGAGCGTCGGGTGGGCCGAGGAGAGCGGCTACGACCTTATCCAGTTGCTCGCTCGAATTTTGCTTAGCCATGTGCTTTTCTCGTTCGCCGGCCGGGCTTCTCGTCCAACTGTTCGCGAAGGCTCCGGATCGCTCGAAACTGAAGCTGCTTGATCGCGCCGGAGGTGCGTTTCATCTGTTGGGCGATTTCGCGGATGCTTCTTTCCTCCGCGAAGCGCATTTCGATCACCCGACGTTGCTCCGGCGGCAGGGTTCTCACTAGGCGGTAGAGCCGCGCCCGCCTCTCAACCTCTTCCAAATCGAAGTGCGCTTGTCGGTCGGCCGCATTGTCAGCTGCCGGGCTTCTCTGCTCCCGCGATCTAAGCTGCCAGCGATCGGTAATCGCGTTTGCGGCGATGCGGTACAGCCATGCTCGGAACGGGACGCCGCGCCACTCGAATTTGGCGAGGTTCGCGAGGGCTTGCTGAAAGACTTCGGCAGTCAAATCCTCACTGTCCGCGCGACCGCGCACGCGGCGGGCCACATACGCATAGACGTGCTCGAAGTGGGCTTCGTAAAGTTCGGCGAAGCGGCGTGGATCCTTTTGTGCCGCTTCGACGAGAAGCTTTTCGTCCGCCTCTTTCGGTGGGGCCTTCAACAAGTTCTCCGAACAGTGCGTTGTCTATAGCATGAACCGATCAGCGGCAGAAAGGTTACGAACCACGCCCCAGTAAATCGGTCGCGCCACCTGCCTCCCCAACCCCATCCTGAACAGCGTCGGCGCCCGCCCCATGAGCGCTAAAGGCGCGCTTCGAATTGGCGCGCAAGGGCTCGGGAAGCTCGATTGCACCAGGCCGCGGCGAGAGCCGCCCGGAGACTCGATTTCTTGATGGACTTCAAACGAACCGAGGTCGCGCCCTTGCGTCCCCAGCCGCCTTTGACAGGCTCAAAAACGGCGGGCTCGGCGCCTACAAATTCCTCCTGCTGTTCCGGCGTCAGCTTAACCATTCCCCACGCGGCGTCTGGGTACCCCATCGTTGCGAAAATCTTGCCGCAAACGCGAAAATCTGGGTGATTCATGTGCGCGCTTTCCGACGTTGCCGGAAAGCTGAGGGCAATGCGCCGAAAATCCTTCTGCGTCATAGAGCCTCTTCTCTTGCCAACTAGATTAACGCCTGAGGGAGAAAGAGGTTACGCCGAACTTTCGCGAAAAGAACAGAAGCGCGCTACCCGAGGATGTCAGTCTGTGGGCCGAGAGATAGGGGCAAGGGAGTCGGATGCTGCAGAGGCGCCGCCTTTGAGTTCCGCGAGGAGGATCCCGGCAAAGATGAGCGCGGCGCCTGTCAGGGCGCGCGCCCCGAGATGCTCGCGCGCAAGAATGAGTGATGTCAGTGCGGCAAACACAGGCTCCAGGCTAACCAGGATGGCGGCATGGGAGGGCGAGGCATACTGCTGCGCCCAGGTCTGCAAGGAGAAGCCGAGAACGGTCGCGCCAAGGGCCGTGAGCAAAATGGCGAAGACCAGATAGCCGGTCCAAGCGACCCGGGGGTGTTCCCAGCCGGCTGCCTTGGCAATCAGCAGAAGCGCACCGGAGAGAATGGCGGTCGTCAACACTTGAAGGAAGCTGAGGGCGGCAACGGAATGACGGCCGACGTGGCGCCCAATGAAGATCATGTGCAATGCGAACATAATCGCGCAAACGAACACGATCGGATCTCCTGGATCGAGCGCGCCGAATCCTTGGGCCGAAACGGTTAGGAAATACAGGCCGGCAAATGCGGCCGCCGCTCCGAACCATACCCAGATGGCAATCCGGCGGCGTCCGAACAGCGCAAGCAGAATCGGCACAAAGACAACGAACGTCCCTGTTATGAAGGCGGCTTTCGATGGAGTTGTATATTTCAGGCCCGCAATCTGAAAGACGTAGCCTCCAAACATGAACAGTCCGATCTGCGCGCCCGCCGAAGCGGCGGGCAGCGTGAGCTTTTGCAGTGCCCGCCAATAAATGGCGGCCATGACGATGGCGGCAAGCCCAAAGCGCAGCGCGAGGTAAGCAATGACAGAGATGTCTGCAAGCGCGTCCTTTATGACGACGAACGTGGTGCCCCAAATGAGGGCGCAGAAGCCCAAGGCAAGGTCGGCCAGCAAACGTTTCGTCGGCATGAGTTAGGGAAGTGTAAGCGTCGCCAGGGGGCACGACAAGCCATAGCAGACGATGCTTGATAGGAGGGAAAGGGAGCTCTAACGTTCTACACCGGCGAGGGAGACCACGGTCAAGAACAGACGTTTGAGGCCGAGCTCCCGGCCGGCGGGATCGTACCATTCCCCGGTGGTGTGCGAGCCGCCGCCCTTCCCTCCACCGCCGATTGCCACCGCCGGAATTCCCAAGGAAAGTGGAAGGTTTGCATCTGTGGAACTCTTTTCCAGGCGTGAGACATTGCCGAGGTAGCGGTCCACACTGCGAATGGTGGCCACGAGAGGTGAATCATCCGGGAGTTTGCCTGCTGGGCGCGTGCCGAGCACATGGAAATTCAACTCGAGAGCATCAGCTGTCGCCCCCGTTTGGGAGACTTCTTCGTTCACGCCCGCTTGCATCGCGTCGCGGAGACGAGACTCCAGGCGCGTCAACTCGCGCTCGTCCTCAGAACGAAGATCGACTTTCACAGCCGCCTGCGAAGGAATCGAATTCACCGATGTCCCGCCGTTGATAAGCCCAAAGTTGTAGGTGCTACGTGGATCGACTGGAATCGAAACCGAAGAAAAGCGGACGATGCCCCGAGAGATTGCCGTGATCGGATTCGCGGCGCCAAAGTCCGACCAACTGTGACCGCCGGGACCGGTGATGTCGATTTCGATGCGGCGCGAAGCGATCGCTTGGGTAGTAATGTGGTCCGAAGAGGGACCGTCCACTGCAATCACGGCCGCCAGTCGTGAGCCGTAGGCGTCCACGAGGGATCGAATGCCTCGCAGATTTCCCTCTCCCTCTTCGCCAACATCCCCCGCAAGAGCGATGGTTTTCTCGGTGCGAATGCCGGACTCGGCGAGCGCGCGCGCAAGGCCGACGAGTGCCGCCAGTCCGGCGCCGTTGTCGGAAATGCCAGGCGCGAGCAGCCGAGTACTGTCGCGCCGCACGTGAACGTCTGTATTCGCCGGAAACACTGTATCGAGATGCGCGGCGATCAGGATCACACTCTTCGCATCGGAGGAGCCTTTCCGATCGGCAAAGGCGCGCTCGGCAACTACGTTGCCGGTTTTGTCGATACGAGCCTGCAGCTGGCTCGTTGAGAAAAGCTCCTTTAAGGCAGCGGCGCGGCGGGCTTCCCCGAACTCCGGTGCAGGGACTTCAGTGAGACGAATCTGCTGCTCGGTGACCCAGGCCGTGTTCTCATCGATCCAAGCTAGACCGCGCGCACAGCGCGGATCATCCGCCACTTGCGTGACGGGCTCTTGGGTGACGCGAACCGAGAGCGGAGCCATCCAGAAAAAGATACAGCAGATGAGAGCGACTTTCACGCGATTCGTGGGCCGATCCTAGCGCCAGTCGTCGAGAATATACACGTCGCTACGATTGTAGCCGGAGCTAGCGTCGCCTGTCTCCATGGCCACTCCCTGCATGCCCGGGCGGAATCCGTTGGCAAGCATTGCGCGAAAAGCTTCGCGACGGGCCACATTGACGTCCGCCGTGATCTTAAGGCTGTTCCGCGATTCCGCGAATGCTTCGATGCTGCGAAGGAGACGCGCGAAGTCCTGACCTGCTCTCACCCCTGGGCGCACAGCCGCAAACTTCACATAGCAGACGCCGCTCCCCGCTTCGCTGCCCGCCCCCGCATGGCAAACAGCAAATGCAGCGAGACTGGAAGCGTCCCACACGAGAACGGTGTCGCCAAGCTGTTGGTCCGCAACGGCGTGAATCTCTCGCTGCACGTCAAGCCCCTCGAAGACGGCACTGGTGACCTCGCCGCAGGCGCGGAGAATACTTTCGCGGTCGGCGACTTTTGATTCGGAGAAACACGAGCTATCGCGAGGAGCTTTGATCGCGCTATCAACCGCTTTTGTGAAGTTGCAGACGAGGTCGCGCGGCCAGAAGCCGAACTTCTGATAGAGCGCCATATGCTTCGGGCTGTGCGCGAACGTGTAGAGGCCCAGATGGCGATTGCCCCAGCGGCGGAATATGTCCATCGTCGGGCCGAGGAGCTGCTGCGCGATGCCCCGATTCCAATACTCCGGTTCGACCGTTAGGGGGCCGAAGAAGCCAAAGCTGCCCCAATTCGTGGCAAAGTTCGAGCCGATGAGTTTTCCCGCGTGTTCGGCGGCCAGGACCGCACTGGGATCGGCGAGCCAACGCGTGCGCGCCAGAGCTGCATCGCCCATGAAACCGGTTGGATCCGGCATGCCTAGAAATGTCCCGAAAGCGACCCGAACGATACGGTCGGCGGCTGGAAGGTCGCCTTCCACGAGCGGGCGGATGGTCACTTCGAGCCGATGGTGTGCGGAAGTATTCATCAGGCCGAGGCGGAGTGCTTTTTTCGCTATTCCAATATTTTCACGGCCGCGACTTACCCCGGGTCGACGATGCCGCCAGCGCGAGAATTTCCTGTTCGGTCAGCACGCTGCTGGATTGCTTCGCTGCAGAGAGAACGCGGTCGACGAGTTCATCGGTCGCGGCAATGCCGTGTTTACCGAACCAGTAGACCACATTCGAGCGTCCGCTCATCGGACCGATCTCGATGACCTGCTCGAGGCCAAACAGATGCGCGGGGACGCCACTATAAATGGCGTCCGCTAGCTCTACATCATGCTTCTTGTGGGCCTTGGCAATGGCAGAGGCGTGCACACCGGTCTGAGTGCGAAAGGCATCGCGGCCGACGACCGGATAATTGGGCGGGATTACCGTGTTGGTCGCCCGCGCGACCGTTTCCGAGTATTTCTTTAATTTCGAGAGGTCGCGGTCAATCAGGCCGAGAAGGCGCAGATTTACAAGCATCACTTCCATGGGCGTGTTGCCAACGCGTTCGCCGAGAGCGAGCGCAACAGCGTGCACCTGATCGGCGCCTGCCGCAACGGCCGCGAGCGAGTTTGCGACTGCCAAGCCTCGGTCATTGTGTCCATGCCAATCGACGCGGATTTTTTCTCCCGAGGGCTTCACAATTTCCTCGATCACGAACTTCACAAGATTGTAGGCGCCCTGAGGAGTAGCATGCCCAACCGTGTCGCACAACACGATCGAGCGAGCCCCTGTGCGGATCGCCGTGGAGTAGAGGCGGACGATCGTAGACGGGTCGGTGCGAATCGTATCTTCCGTCACATACATCGGTGGCAAACCGTGGGACGCAGCGAAAGCCACGGCGTCTTCTGTGGTGCGCTCGAGATACTCAACGCTCCAATCCTCGACGAGCCGACGAATCGGGCTCGATCCTAAGAACACGGCGGCTTCGATGGGCTGGCCAACGCGCTCGCAAACATCGATCATGGCTTGAATGTCTCCGCGATGCGTGCGGCCGCCCAAATTGGGCCGAATCCTCATATGCGAGCCGATGATTTCCCGCGCGAGGGCCTCTGAGTCGGCCGCCGCGCGGGGCCCGGCAGCCGGCAGGCCAATGTTGACCTCGTCGATTCCTAAGTTCTCCATGAGATGCAGAATCTGGATTTTTTCGTCGATCGAAGGGTCGCGAACGGAGGGATTTTGCAGTCCGTCCCGAAGGGTCTCATCATTCAGCATCACGCGCCGGTTGGGGGGGATTTCCGGCGCGGAGTGTGTGTTCCAGTCATACACGAGGTCAGAGATCATCGGTGAGCGAGCAGAAGACGCAAGGAAATTGTACTCCAAAATCGAAGCAAAGGGCCGGACACGACCCAGTCCCGCCGCGGTGTTTCTTTTCAAACGGCCTCAGCTTAAGATGAACTGGTGGAACTCCGCCATTTACGCTATTTCATTGCGGTCGCCGAGCGTCTCAGCTTTTCAAGAGCCGCAGAGCATCTCCACGTGACGGTCCCCCCGCTGAGTCGCACGATTCGCGAGTTAGAGCAGGAGATGGGGGCGCAGCTGTTCGTGCGCGACCGCCGACGCGTCGTTCTCACCGAGGCCGGGCGAGTGTTGCTGGTGGAAGGAAAGGCGCTGGCAGCACAGGTCGCTCGAATCCCGCGCAGCGTTACGCTCGCCCAAAAGGGAGATACAGGCTCCGTCCGAGTCGGGGTCGGTCTTCACCTGGCGGAACGATTGAGCCCGGCCTTGCTTGCGCACGCTAAGAGCTTTCCGGGCGTCGAGATTCAATGTAGGGATATCTTTTCGGCGCTGCAAAATCAGGCACTGATTGAGGAAGAGATCGATGTGGGATTCCTCAGACCAGACGTGGATCCGGTCCATTTGATGTCGGAGCCTTTGTTTCGGGAGCGACTCGTGGTCCTTGTAAGCAAAGCGAGTCGGCTAGCGAAAAGGAAGGCGCTTCGCGCAGTCGATCTTGCCAAGCGGCCGCTGTTCGTTCACAGCCGAAGCGTATCGTCAGGACTGCATGACGAAATTCTGCGCCTTTACGAAAGAGCCGGAACTACACCTGAGATCGTACAATTGCCGCCGCCTACGCCGCACGGAAGCGTACTCCGATTTCTTCTTGCGTCGCGCGACGGAGTGTTCATCGTGCCGGACGAAATCGAGAGCTATCCGGCACCGAAGAGCGGAATGGTAGCCGTGCCGCTGGACGAACCCACGGCCGCCGTCGAGGTTCGCATGGCGTGGCGAAAAAATGAGGCCTCCTTAGCGGTCTTGTCCTTTCTCGATTCCGTACGCACTTTTTTCCACACGCGGAGCCATCCTGCACCCGCTGTTAAAACGCAACGAGCCCAACCCTCCCTTCGTCTTGTGCGCCACCGCTAACAAGGTGCCTCCGCACAAAGCAATAGACAGGTCCATTTGTTCGGGCTATGAATAGTTCAGAGGGAGCCGGCGCCAGCTTTAGGACGCCGAGAGGAGGTCCCGTGCGTGTGAACATCAATGAAATGCAGGCAGCCGTTGCGCATGTGGTCGTTGCGGGTCGGGAAATGCCCGACTTTCGCCATATTGGCGTGGAACCACTCACCGGTGCGTGTGGAGCAGAGATTATAGGCGTGGATTTGGGGAAGCCGCTCAGCAGCGAAGTGCTGCGCGAGGTGATGATGGCCTTCGAACACTTCCTTGTGATCATGTTTCGTGACCAGGACCTTACAATCGAGCAGCACAAGGCGTTTTCGCGATACTTTGGAGACCTGACGGAATTGCCACAGGCGCCAATCTATGCCGGCGACCGAGAAATGCAGGAAGTACGGCGAGAAGCGCACGAACCCGTAAGCGTCGTGCCGTTTACCAGATTCCACACGGACAGTCCATTTTTGGCACGGCCACCCCTTTGCATGGTGATGCGTGCCATCGACGCGCCCAGGTTTGGCGGTGACACGGCGTTCGCCAACATGTATCTCGCCTATGAGGAGCTTTCCGCTGGCCTAAAAACGATGCTCGGACAGCTCAAAGTCGTGTACTCGGGGAAAGACATTTGGTCGAAAAACGCAAAGCTGGATAAGGAGAAACAGCTGCGACTGCGCGAATCCCACGACTTCACCGACGAACAACTTGAAAACACTCACCCGGCTGTGCGTAGCCACCCCCGTACGGGACGAAAAGCGCTGTACGTGACGCCGGCATACTTCAAGCGGTTCGAGGGTTGGAGTGATGAGGACAGCCGACCTCTGCTCGAGTACCTAGCACACATGCCGCACAAGCTGCAATACCAGTGCCGGATCCGATGGAAGCCAAACACTGTGATCGTTTGGGACAATCGATTCCTACAACATTGCGGAATTCACGATTATGAGAATGAACGGCGGCATTTGGTGCGGACCACCGTGATCGGGGAACGACCGATTTAAGCGCCTGGCCACGAGCGGCGGCGGGACGCGGCCGAAGCGAGTGAATCGGTGGGATCGGGATAATCGAGCGAGACCAGGTAGAGGCCCTCGGGCGGGACCGTTGCGCCCGCGCGGGAGCGATCTCTTACTGCGAATAGCTCGACGATATCCTGCGGCGTGAGCCTTTCCTTCCCCACTTCAAGCAGTGTGCCGACCATTTTCCGCACCATATATCGAAGAAAAGATCGGCCGCGGACAACATAGGACATTTCTTCGCGGCCGGGCTCCCGCACAATCTCCGACGAGAAGATCACACGAACCGTATTGCGGTCGCGATCATCCTCTTCCGAGCCAGACGAGGCCGCGAACGAACTGAAATCATGTTCGCCCTCGAACAGGCGTGCGGCTTCGGCCATCCGCTCTTCGTCGAGCGGCCACGGGTAATGCAGTGCGCGACCGTGCTCGAACGGCGGGAGGACACGGCCCCGATAGATGCGATAGCGGTACGTTTTAGCCTGAGCGAACCAACGGGCGTGAAACTCAGGGCCCATTTCTTCAGCGGCAACGATGCGAATGGCTGGAGGAAGCAACGCATTCAAAGCGCGCTGAAACTCCAGCGGCGATAGGGTTGACTGCGTTTTGAAGTGCCCGACCTGGGCGAGCGCGTGCACTCCGGCATCGGTGCGGCTTGCGCCGTAAACGACAATTTTCTCTTGCGTGATCTTGCGCGCGGCTTCGTTCATGGCTCCCTGGATCGTTAAAAGACCGGGCTGAAATTGCCAGCCGTGGAAAGCCGCGCCGTCATATGAAATTGTGAGTTTGATGGTGCGCATGCCTTATCCAGATTATCGCACCTGGAAGGGAGATGGGACCTGTGCTTAGGGCACGGCTCTGGGCCGCCTGGCTTCGGCTCCAAGAATGGGTACTCGATCCTTGCTCCTACTCCGAAACACGTCACCGCCCGCCCATTTGCGAAAACGGCTCGTTCCTCCCGTCGCCACCCAATGATCCGTCAAGGATTCGCCTCGTGTGGCGATTGTGCTGCGCAAACCTCTGCCGCATAATAGACCAGAAGTGGTCAACGTGAGGAAGCCTCCTATCATCGTCCTCTTGTTAGCGGGCCTACTGGCGTTCGGGTTTGTGGTGCGTTCCCCCCATCCCGTGGCCGCAACGGGAAAACAACGTCCGAGCCTGAGCGATGACGGAACACAAATCGTGATTCGATTTGCCAGCAACCCGCAGCCGATGCCGCCTTTCTTGCTAAGCGACTTGAATGGCGAAGTGATCTCGACGGCGAGCTGGCGCGGAAAAGTCGTGCTATTGAATTTCTGGGCCACCTGGTGCCCTCCCTGTCGGGACGAAATCCCGGAAATGATCGAGCTTTCAAAGCGCTTCAAGGATCGCCTGCAGATCGTCGGGGTCTCGATGGATGATGCACCTTCCGATGACGTGAGGCAGTTCGCCAAGGAGATGGGAATCGACTATCCGATCGTGATGGGTAGTCGCACCCTTTCACGGGAATATGGCGGTGTGCCGGCGCTGCCAACATCGTTTGTGGTGAACACCGACGGAAAGATCGTGCAAAAGCACGAGGGTCTGTATCCCATCGGCCTGTACGATTCCGAAGTGCGTTCTTTGCTCGGCATGCCCGTGGATGCAAAGATTGAAAGTTTTGAAGATACGGGTCAGATTTTTCTCAAGAACGCCGTCCACGCGAAAGAACTGCCAGGCGTGGACTTCCAGGGACTCAGCGAAGACCAGAAGCACGAAGCGCTCAAGCGACTTAACTCCGAGCTCTGCACGTGCGGGTGTAAGCTGACGATTGCGCAGTGTCGCATCAACGACTTAGCGTGCTCCACAAGCCAGCGGCTCGCACAAAGGATCGTGCGCGAGATTCGTTCGGGCTCAGGCCACCCATCCCCGCCTGTTTCCAACGCGATACGCCAATAAGGCCGCTGAGCTTCAGGGATGCGTCATGTTTTCCGGGCGGACGATTTCGTCGAATTCCTTCTCCGTCAAATAGCCGAGCTCTAGCGCTGCCTGGCGCAGGGTCAGCTTCTCGTGGTGCGCCTTCTTGGCAATTTCAGCGGCCTTGTCGTAGCCAATCTTGGGCGTCAATGCGGTGACGAGCATCAGAGAGCTGTTCAGGTGGTGCTGGATCTGGGGAAGATCCAGCCGCATCCCCTCGATACAATGCTCTCGAAACGAGCGGCACGCGTCCGTAAGCAGGCGCGCGGAGTTGAGAAAGTTGTGGATGATAACCGGTTTGAAAACGTTAAGCTGGAAATTGCCCTGTGATCCGGCGAAGCTAACGGTGACGTCGTTGCCGAAGACTTGAGCCACGACCATGGTTATGGCCTCGGACTGCGTCGGGTTGACTTTGCCGGGCATGATGGAGGAGCCGGGCTCGTTTTCTGGCAACACGAGCTCACCAAAACCGGCGCGAGGACCGGAGGCCAGCCAGCGAATATCGTTGGCAATTTTCATTAGCGACGCCGCGAGCGTCTTAAGCGCACCGCTCGCAAAAACGAGTTCATCGTGAGCAGAAAGCGCGGCGAATTTATTCGGATGGGACCGAAACGGGAGACCGGTCAGCTCAGCGATTTTTCTGGACGCGCGCTCGGCAAATTCTGGATGTGCGTTGAGCCCAGTGCCGACGGCTGTGCCGCCGAGGGCCAGGTCGTATAGGTCCCATAGCGCTTCGCGAATCCGCGCGAGGTCGCGGTCCAGCAGGCTCACCCATCCGGATATTTCTTGGCCGACGGTGAGGGGAGTTGCGTCCATCAGGTGCGTCCGCCCGATCTTGACGACGCTCGCGAACTCGCGTGCCTTGTCGTCGAGCGCGTAGCGCAGCTGCTCGACAGCTGGAATCAAATCCTGGGCCACGCGCGACGCGGCCGCAACATGCATGGCCGTGGGAAACGTGTCGTTTGACGACTGGGACATGTTGACGTCATCATTCGGGTGAATCGGCTTCTTGCTGCCCATCACCCCGCCCGCGAGTTCGATCGCGCGATTCGAGATCACTTCGTTCGCGTTCATGTTGGTCTGTGTGCCGCTGCCGGTTTGCCAGATCCGAAGCGGGAAATGTTCGTCGAGTTTTCCGGCGATAACTTCGTCGGCGGCCTGCACGATGAATTTGGCTTTTTCAGCCGGGAGCTTGCCGAGATCTTGGTTTACGAGCGCTGCAGCCTTTTTCAGGATGCCAAACGCACGGATCAGCTCCCGCGGCATCGTCTCGGTTCCGATATTGAAATGAATCAGCGAGCGCGCCGTCTGGGCGCCGTAATAGCGGTCCGACGGTACTTCGACGGTGCCCATACTATCCGACTCCATGCGGGTCGTTGGTTTTGGCGCAGGTGCTGTCTTGGTGTCCACGCGATCTCCTGTTCCTTATCAACTACACACGGGGTGAGTCTCGCCGCACCGACAGACTAGAATACTGCGGAAAGTCCTGAAGTGCAGCCGTACTTTGTGCGGACGTCTTTCCGGACATGAAAACCACTTGTTCTCCGATCGCAAGCGATTCAACACTCAGACGCTGGGGGAGCGGAAATCTCGATGGGGCCCGGAGTGGCGAAAGAAATCACAGGACAGACACTGCAGTTGCAGATCTTGATTTGGTCTTTGACGGCGGACCATCCACGGCCTACGGGATCATCCGTTGCGCTCCTCTTAGAGAGCACCGGAGGCGCGGCCCTTTCGATCGAATTGGGCGGCCGCGCATCGTAACTTTTGTCGCTAGAAGAAAACTCCTAAGGCTCGAGATCGCACGGAGGGTCCAAGTGCGACCGGTGCTTTGTGTATCCGCGGGGATTTCCTGCCTGTAGTGGCCGCTAAAGAGTAGCCCCACCGAACCCATGACCGCACGGAGCAGGACTTGCACGTTTGTGCAATGGAGGTTGCGTATCCGCCTCCAAACGAATCATCATGTTACTAGGATCTGCCCAGCGAATCCTTGAAAACCTAAAGAATCCAGGGCGATCGCGCCTCCACGCTCGAGGAACGTGCGTAGATCGCCGGGTGACGGTCTAAGATGAGCGAAACAGGACGCCAATGGGAAGGCCAGATCATCGCTGGGAAATTCGAGCTGCGAGCATATCTTGGCGGTTCTGAACGCAGCTGCGTTTTCGAAGCCGAACGCGAGGGGCAGCAGGTCGCAATCAAACTGATTCGCGCGAACGAAACGCAGGCGAAGGATCATCTTTTGCGCTGGGCGCAGACCGCGAGTCTTTCGCATCCCCATCTTGTCCAGTTGTTCGAAACCGGGCGCTGTCGAATCGGGGATGCAGATCTTGTGTATGCCGTAATGGAACGTGCGGATGAGACTCTGGCCGAGATTCTGCCGGAGAGGGCACTGACGCCAGCCGAGGCAGGTGAGATGCTGCCGCCCGTTGTCGGTGCTCTTGCTTACCTGCATGACCAGGGTTTCTCGCATGGGTGCATTCAGCCGTCAAACATTCTGGCGGTCGGCGACCACGTAAAGATTTCAAGCGATGGAATTTGTCCGATCGGCGCACAGCAGAAGCGATCGAGCGCCTACGACGCGCCTGAATTGTCGCGCACAGGGTGCTCGGCGGCGGCCGATGTTTGGTCGCTGGGCCTGACCCTCTCGCAGGCACTCACGCAGCAAATCCCTCGATGGCAGGAGAGCACCGGAGACGACCCGTCTTTCTTGGGAGCCGTGCCCCAGCCATTCCTAGACATTGTCCACAACTCTCTACGACGCGACCCGCAGAGTCGGTGGACCACAGGAGACATTCTGGCTCGATTGCAACTGTCACATCGTCCGCCCCCCTTGCACCCGGAAGCGGCACCGGAGGTCCCACTGTCAAGGGCGCCCCAAAATTGGCCGAGACTAGTGCCAGCGACAGTGCTAATCGCGCTCGTGGGGATGATCGCTCTCGTGACGATAAAGATACGGGGCCGCTCTCAGAACCGGCACGATGAAGTTGCCATCAGTGAGCCGACACCAGCGGCCACCGAAGACAAATCGTTATCCCCCAGGGAACCGAAGCAAAACACCGCCGCTTCACCCGCAGCACCGACCGATGCCGCCCCGGCCTTACAAGAGCCTTCAGCGGCTTCGGACCAAGCGACCGAGCGAGTGATACCGGAAGTCCCGCAGAAGGCGCGCGATACAATCCACGGGACTGTGAAGGTTGGGATTCGAGTCGACGTGGACCCATCGGGTCAAGTGACCGCGGTCAGTATCGACTCCCCAGGGCCGAGCAGATACTTTGCGAACCTGGCGGCTGGCGCTGCCAGACGATGGACCTTCGTTCCCGCTCGAGCCGATGACGGCATGACACATCGTATATGGATCCTGCGATTTGAGTTTACGCAGGGCGCCACGAAGGTGTTTCCCACGCGGCTTCGCCAGTAGCGGTGAGTTCGATCTCTGCGCCGCCGATCATCCCCTGGTGGCTGCTCAACGGGTTGAGACGCCCTGCCTCGTTGTCATGGTCGAAATTTCCCTCCGATGTTCGAACGGCAAGACAATCCAGATCGCGAGGCCAGCTGAACGGGTATTGCACTCCTGGACAGGGGCTAACCGCGATGAGCCGCGCTATGCTGGTCGCGGGGGTAGACTGACAACTTCAGAAAGAGTTCAACCCTTTCAGGAGAAAAAAGGTTCCCAGTGTTTTCGCGATCGCGTGGTGTGTCGTCTGGCGAGGAAGTGGAGGAGCCACCCGTGCCTACCCGGGAAGGCGAAACTGAACAGGCCAAATCGGGAGCCGGTTTGATCCACGCCCAGCAGCTGCCGCCTGCAACGGAGGCGCTGGCAGAGCTGTTCCCAGAGGCAGCACCCGAGGAAGCGGCTGGAAACGAAGCTCCACCCGAGGATGAAGGAGGGCACGAAGATCCTCGGCTCGAGCTTCTGGAGCTCGAGCCCGCTCCCAAGTGGCGGGGGCTATTTTCGTGGCTGTTTCGTTCTAAGGAGCCTCAGGAACCTTCCAAAGCACCGGACCGCGTCCGAACTCCAGAACCTGAAGGCGATCCAAGTTCCGGCACCCCTGCCGTAACAATCTCCGCAGACGTGGCCGAAACGACCGAGGCGTTGATCCCCGCCGACCAATTGCCCGCGGCCGCAGAAATTCTTGCCCAGCTATTCCCTTCGGAGGAGCAATCGGCCGAACCGCCCCTCGAGCGTCCAAAAACTTCCGATGAGATGGAACGAGCATCTTCCATCGAACCGCGAAATGAATGCGTGTCCGAAACGCTGACCGATGCTTCCGATCTGGAGCCTTCCGACTCCCAGGAACTCGAACCAACCGAGCCGATAGGTAACGCGCCGGGCGGAGGATTGTCTCCGGCGCCCGCCTCCCAATTTCCGGCGGCCGACTCCCCGGAGGCTAAGGAAAGCAGCATCGAAGACCGCCAAATCGGTGAGGGTGATCCCGAAGGCCAGGAAGAATCTCTTTCTGCGACTTTGCCCGAACAGGAAACGCGACACGCTCCTTACCGGGACTGGGCGCTTGATGACAAACTGGCGAGCCATCGTGAGTGGGTCGAGTCTCATGGGCGTGCGGGCCAGAGGGCAGACCTTGCGGGGGCTGAGCTGGAAGCCGTTGATTTGATCAGCGTCAACCTGCGGCTCGCCGATCTTCATGATGCGAACCTGCGAGCGGCCGACATGCTGCTGGCGGATTTACGGGACGCATGCTTGGTGCGCGCCGACCTCGAGGAATCCTGCTTAGTGGGCGCAAATCTCGAAGGAGCGAATTTAGAAGGGGCGACGCTCGAGACCGCCATGGGCCTTGTGCCACGACAGCTCGCTGGGACGAATTTACGTGACGCGTTGCTGGCACCTCAGTTGATGGAGTTCGAAGCCGCCGTGAAATTCGCGCGAAACGCGCGCCTGGCGCATCGCTACTTCGGCACGATGACGGTGGCCAGTCTGATTTCATGGCTGCTCGTGAGTAAGACCAGCGATGCGCAACTTGTGAGCGATTCCGCCGTTCTGCCATTTCTCCACTCGCGCGCTGCGGCGGCGGCATTGCCGATCGCCGAGTCGTATCTGATCGTTCCCGTGGCGTTGTTCATCTGCTACCTGTTGTTTCATTTTCACTTGCAGCAGCTGTGGGAGTCGGTACAGGAATTGCCAGCAATTTTTCCAAGCGGCGATGCTCTGGGAGAGAATCAGCCAGCCATCATTGTGGGATTGCTGCGTACTCACTTTCGATGGATGAACCCCGACGCATCCTCCACGCGACTCGTCGAGCGCGCGGTCGCCTTGTTGCTGGCGTACGGGATAGTTCCCGTAACTTTGCTGCTGTTCTGGGCTCGATATTTGACACGACAGGAGATTCACGGAACGATTCTGCAAGCGGCACTCGCAGTGGTCGCGACCGGCATTGCTATCTATGCGACCACGAAGGTGGGCCGGCCGCAGGAGCACTGGGAGTTCGAGAGAAAATGGACGCGGCGACTCGCGACAAAGATGCGAGCGACGAACCCAGTCAAAACCGCGGCAGTGCTGGGAGTGCTTCTGCTCTTTCTTTCCGCCGGTACCATCGCGGGCGCACCTCACGAGCGCACTCGCGCGCCGCGATTCGGCGCGACGAACATTCGCCGATGGGCGCCGACCCTTTTTGCCTGGCTCGGCTACGACCCGTTTGCGGATCTGACGGAGAAATCTCTCTCTACGCGTCCGTCTGTGCGTGTAGAAGATGACCAAATTCAATCGGTCGATGGGGCCCGCTTGAACGGTGTAAGGTTGCGGTACGCGCAGGCTTATGGAGTCTTCCTCGCAAACGCGCATCTATTGCGCTCCAACCTAGAGGGGGCATTTTTCCCCCAGGCGGACCTGCGCGGCGCCGACCTGGGAGAGAGCAATTTACGATACTCGGTGATGGACCAGGCACGAATGCACGGCGCGAATCTCGACCGGTCGAACCTCACCGAGGCCGATCTCCGGCGCGCCGATTTACGGGGCGCGAATCTATCTCATTCTGCGCTTGAGGACGCGATTCTTGAGGATGCGCGGCTGGATGGAGCAAGCCTGTACGCTTCGCGACTGGACGGAGCGACGATGAACCGGGCGAATTTCGAAAAGGCGGACTTGCGCGGAGCCTTTCTTGCCGGTGCCCATATGGACCACGCTGATTTGCAGGGAGCGTATTTGTGGTCAGCTGTGCTGTCGGGTGCGGATTTGGGCGGTGCACAGTTCCAAGGTGCCATTCTGATCGACGCCGACTTGCGAGGCGCCAATCTTGGCGGGGCACAACTGGGCTCGGCTGTTCTGAACAATACGAACCTCAGCGCTACGAGCCTCGAGGGGGCCGATCTGCGCGGGGCCTTTGGACTGACGGCCGCGCAGGTTTGTTCCGCCAAATCCAGGCGCGGAGCTGTTATGGATGATTCGCTCAAAGGGCAGGTCGAAGCACAGTGCGGCGCTCCATTCTAACGCCAGGAGCTCGAGCTCACGGAGTTTGGCTCACAATAGGGCCGAAGCGGAAGCGGCGCCATAGAAGGCGAACCACGGACTCGCAGCCTTGAGCCGGTCGTTCACATTCTTGATATTCCTTACACCCTGGTCCGCGAGCCAATCTTCAAGCGCCTTGACTCCCTGTTTCGCGTAAACGGGAATGCCATCCTTCCAAGTCGCGCGACCGCACAAGACACCGGAGAATTTGACGCCCGCTTCCGCGGCAAGCTCCAACGACTCGTTGAAAACATCGTTGCTCACGCCGGCGGAGAGATAAATGAATGGTTTCTTCGCAAACGAGGCGGCTCGGCGAAAGTGCTCTTTGGCCTGGTCGCGCGTATAAGCGGCGTCGCCTTTGCAGGCCTTCGAACCCGCCACAAACGCCACATTGACGGGAATCTCCACTTTCAAGACGTCCACTCCGTACGCCGGCTTCGAGAATTCCTCGATGCTCTGGGCGACAACCTCGGGCTTTTTTCGGGCGTATTCGAGACTCTTTTCGTCGGCGCCTTCCTCGTAGCCCACGAATTCGAGAAAAAACGGCACATCAGCGGCCGTGCATTCCCCACCGATACGCTCGACCCAAGCATGCTTGATGTCGTTGATGTGCCGGGGATCAAAGGGTGAGTAGTAAAGCAAAATCTTGATGCAATCGGCTCCTGCAGCCACTAGGCGAGGGACGGACCAAATGTCGAGCAGATCGGGAAGACGACCGGGTCGTGTATTGTCGTATCCGCTATTCTCGTAGGCGAGCAGCAGTCCCGCATTCTTCGCTCGGGTCTTCGCGGCAGAGAGGCCGTATTCGGGATCGAGCAGAACGGCACTTGCGTACGGAGTGAGCACGCGCACGACCGCTGTCTTGAACTCTTCCAGCATCTGAGGCCTGATGGCGCTTTTTTCCACACCCTTGTCCTTGGCGATAGCGCTCTTCAGCGAGCCGCGCTGGTCCATTGCGGCGGCCGCGATTACACCGCGCGAGTCCGAAACGCTCTCTAAGCCTTTCCTCTTTCCCGGTCCCATTTTCATGCTGAGCAATCTCCCGGCGAGAATTTTCCCAGAAGTCACGGAATTCTAACACAGGGCCAAGTTGGGACGGGCGATGCTACAAGAACAGGATTTGGTGTTGCCAGGCGTTGAATTTGCTACTGCCCGTGTCGACGATCGAACTCCGTGACCTGAGCTCATCAAAAAGGGTGGGGCCATGCGCGGCAAGAAACGGGAGCAGGCATAGGGTGCGCTCCTGAAGCTCGCCCTCCGGCGCGAGCGAATCGATCAAGATGCGCTCGTGGCGGTCAAGCACGCCAGAGCGAAAGTTTTCGGCGCGCGCGACCTTCCCTTTCAACTGCGTGAACTGATGAAGCATCTTGGCCTGGGCGCCATGAAGCGATTCGACCAAAGTAGCATCGAGCTTCGCCAGGGGATCCTCGAAAGCCTTCATCAGGCGGCGCAGTTCTTCCTCGCCTGCGTCGAACTGGCTCGCCAGTGCGCCCGGCAGGGATTTCTGTTCCATTTTGGTGCGCAGGTGCTGACGCCCAGCAAGCACGTCGCGCAAGTCGAGCTCGTACTGTGTGACAAAACGTGCGATCGATTGCTCAACGAGGGTAAAACTCGACCGCGGCAGCATTGCGGGCATGCGACCGAGAAGCACTTGATACACGACCTGGGCCTGGGCGAGGTAGGTAATTTCGGCAGGGCCCCCGATATACGCAGCAGTGGGCAGAACCGCGTCTTGCACGACTGGGCGCAACAGGGCGCTCGGTGAGAAACTCTCCGGCTGTCTTTGAATCGCATCCAGCAACTGGCTGGTGGACAGTTCGCGATCGCCCACGACAAAACCACCGTTGCGCGTCCGAACCGGCTCTCGACGCCCCGCACTGCTACAGAAAAGCAGCGTCGTTTCCCGTGTCACTTTCACCTGAGACGAAAAGCCCGCAGCTTCCAGCTCTTCGGACCGTGATAGCAGCGCCTCCCGTAGGGAAGCTGCCTGCTGGGCCGCCGAGCGGAAAACAGGGGCAAAAAGGCGATGGAAACGAGGATCGAGCTGGTCGAGGAAAATCATGCCGCGGCCAGCAAGGAGGCGCGCCATGAGTTTGCCGAACGCAGAACCGTAGGTGTCGCGCGCCGTGTACGATTCGTGCAGCGCGCGGCTGATGTCAGCGGCAAACGGACCTTCGAGAGCCTCGGCCGCGGCGCCCACAACGGATTCGATAGCTTGGCCAAGCACGATTTCACCCACGCGACGGCCGGAGGCCTCCGACTCCGCCGGCCCCTCGTAGCGAACGAGACCATTGCGAGTCGACCAATACGTGTGATTGACTTCGTCGAGATCGTGGTCCTCCGTTGCCAGCCAGAAAATCGGAACCGCCTCGATTCCACGGCGCGTCGTATCTTCCGCACAACGAAGGGCCGAGAGAGCTTTGTAAAACGTGTAAGCCGGACCGGAAAACAGACCGACCTGCTGGCCCGTGACAATGGCGACGGCTCCTCGAGCGAGACGCTCGAGATTGCGAGACGTCGCCGAGTCAATCTCGCCACCCGGGGCCAACCGACGATTCTGCTCCTCCAAAATTTCCACAAGGATCCGGCGCAGACCTTCGTCCAGACGAATTTCGCGCGCGGCCGCGTCTACTCCGGCGGCTGTAGGAGGATGGGCGAAATAGGGCGCCACACGACTAAAATCGTCAAGAAAAGTGGAGAAGAATTTTGCTGTGCGGGGAATTTCGGCGAACCGAAGACAGTGCGACTCCATCGGCAGAGTCATGATACACACGGCTCCTCGCACCGGCAACGGCGGGCGGGATGTGGAATAGGGGATCTGATCAAGTCGGCCACAGGCAGGATTGGATTAGCGCTGCTCCGGTCGGGATTCCGAGAATGGAAAAAAACTAGACGCTGTTCACCAACTCGTCACCGGCACGGCTCAGGGCAAGGCGACGGATTTGCGGCGATGCAGGTCCTGCAGGGCAGCCACCTCCGCTGCATGACCCGCCATGGCGCGAATACCGCGCGCCGCCGCACTGGCTGCTGAAAGCGTCGTGATGCAAGGAACGTTGTAGCGCACGGCGGCGCGACGAATCGATTTTTCGTCATAAAACGATTCACGTCCTAGAGGCGTGTTGATAATGAGACGCACCTTTCCGTTCTTGACTAGATCGACGATGTTGGGTCGGCCCTCGTTCACTTTAAAGACCGCCTCAATTTCGATGCCCGCGCGGGTCAGGGCCGCCGCCGTGCCGCGCGTGGCGATAATCTTCAGGCCCGCGGCGGCGAGATCCCTGGCGACCGGCGCGACGTGCCGCTTGTCTTGGTCGTTGACGCTGATGAAAACGATACCTTCCCGCGGCAGACGCTGGCCGGCACCGAGCTGCGCTTTGGCAAAGGCTAAGCCGAATGTCGACGAGATGCCCATGACTTCGCCAGTGGAGCGCATTTCCGGGCCAAGGATAATGTCCACGCCACGGAATTTGTTGAAGGGAAAGACCGGCGATTTCACGGCGTAGAAATCGTGCACGGCGAGTTCCTTTACGCCATTCACCTGCGTGACGGGAAGGTGCAACTCCTTGATTTTGCGGCCGGTCATCAACCGCGCAGCCAGCTTCGCGAGCGGTACACCCGTGGCTTTGCTAACGTACGGCACGGTGCGAGAAGCGCGAGGATTTACTTCGAGGACGTACACGGTATCCTGCTGAATCGCGTACTGCACGTTCATGAGTCCAACGACGTGGAGAGCGCGGGCCAGACGCATCGTGTAATCACGAATCTGCTCGAGAACCACAGGCTTAAGCGATACGGGCGGCAAGACGCAGGAAGAATCGCCCGAATGGATTCCCGCTTCCTCGATATGCTCCATGATGCCAGCGATGACCATGTCTTCGCCGTCGGCGACAGCATCCACATCGACTTCGGTGGCGTTTTCGAGAAACTGATCGATTAGAATGGGCCGCTTGGGATCCGAGATGCCCCCGATCTGCGTCGCCTGTGTGACATACTCCTCGACGGTCTTCAGGTCATAGGCAATCACCATGGCGCGGCCCCCCAGAACGTAGCTGGGCCGAACCAAGACTGGAAGGCCGATTTCCGACGCGGCCGAGACAGCTTCCTCCGGCGCCAGGGCCGTGCCGGCGCGAGGCTGCGGGATCTTCAGCTCTGCCAAGAGTGCGCCGAAACGGCGGCGATCTTCGGCGAGATCGATCGACTCGGGATCGGTCCCGATAATCTTTGCGCGATTACGCTTCAATTCGAGTGCGAGGTTCAGGGGTGTCTGTCCACCGAACTGCACGATCACACCCTGAGGCTTTTCGCGGTCCAAAACGGCGAGCACGTCCTCCAGCGTCAGTGGCTCGAAGTAGAGGCGATCTGACGTGTCGTAATCGGTCGAAACGGTTTCTGGATTGCAATTGATCATCACCGTCTCGTAGCCGTCTTCCTTAAGTGCCATGGCGGCGTGGCAGCAGCAATAATCGAACTCGATGCCTTGCCCGATGCGACTCGGACCGCTGCCCAGGATGACGATCTTCGGCCGCTCCGTGACACCGGACTCGTCCGACTCTTCGTATGTTGAATAAAGATACGGTGTAAAAGACTCGAATTCCGCGGCACAGGTGTCCACGCGTTTGAAAACCGGAACAACGCCGAGTTCGTGGCGTCGGGCGCGAACCGAGGCGGACTTGACGTTCCACAGCTTGGCGAGCTCTTCGTCGCTAGCCCCGGATCGTTTGGATTCCAGAAGCAATTCCCGCGAGCATTTGGTAAGCGTCGTCCCTGCAACCTGGCGATCCAGCGCAACCATCTCTTCCAGCTGGCGAATAAACCAGGGATCAATCTTTGTAAGTGAATGGATTTCTTCACCCGTCATGCCACGTTCAATCGCTTCAAAAAGCCAATGAATGCGATCCGGGCCGGGCACGTGCAGACGTTCGCGCAGCAACGCAATCGTGACTTCACTGGGCGGCCGCCATGCGCTGCTCGGCTCAAGTGCGCGGATGCCTTTGCAGAGAGCCTCCTGAAACGTACGTCCGATCGCCATCACTTCGCCAACAGACTTCATCTGCGTGGTAAGCGTGGTATCACTGCCTGGAAACTTCTCGAATTGCCATTTCGGAATCTTGGCTACGACGTAATCGATACTCGGCTCAAAGCAGGAGGGTGTTTTGCGCGTAATGTCGTTCGGGATTTCGTCAAGCGTCATGCCGACAGCCAGCTTCGCCGCAATTTTGGCGATCGGAAATCCAGTGGCTTTGCTCGCCAATGCCGAACTGCGGGAAACGCGTGGATTCATTTCGATCACGACCATGCGGCCCGTTTGAGGATCGACGGCAAACTGAATGTTCGAACCGCCCGTTTCGACGCCGACGGCACGGATAATCGCAGCAGCTGCGTCACGCATGTGCTGGTATTCCTTATCCGTGAGCGTCTGCGCCGGTGCGACCGTGATCGAGTCGCCTGTGTGAATACCCATCGGATCGACATTTTCGATCGAGCAGATCACGACGAAGTTGTCGCGGAAGTCCCGCATTACTTCGAGCTCGAATTCCTTCCAGCCGATCACCGATTCCTCGATCAGAGCCTGATGGACTGGACTCGCGTCGAGGGCGCGGGCAATGGCATCGCCGAATTCTTCGTGGTTATACGCGATTGAGCCGCCCGTGCCGCCCAGCGTGAACGAAGGCCGGATTACGACGGGATAGCCCATCTCATCGGCGAGCCGGATGGCCTCGGGAATGTTCGTGACCACCGCTGACTTTGGGACTTCGAGGCCGACCCGGCGGCAAACGTCCTTAAACAGCAGCCGATCCTCAGCGATCTTGATGGCCCCGAGCTGTGCTCCGATCAGCTTTACACCGTGCTTCTCGAGCACGCCGCCTTCAGCAAGTTCGACGGCAAGATTCAGACCGGTCTGTCCACCGACCGTGGGAAGGACGGCGTCGGGACGCTCGGCGACAATAATGGCCTCCAGATATTCCTTCGTCAGGGGCTCGATGTAGGTTCGATCGGCGACCTCGGGGTCGGTCATGATGGTGGCAGGATTGGAGTTGACAAGAATGACCTCGTAACCCTCTGAGCGCAGTGCCTTGCAGGCTTGCGTGCCGGAATAATCGAATTCGCAGGCCTGGCCGATGATGATCGGACCCGAACCGATGATCAGAATTCTCTTGATGTCGGTGCGTTTCGGCATCTTCGTTTTATCACCCGTTTACCAACGACCTCAGCGTGTCCTCTCCGTTTCCCTGATCATCGTGAAGAAGTCGTCAAACAGATAGCGGGCGTCGTGCGGTCCCGGTGAGGCCTCCGGATGATATTGCACGCTAAATAAAGGCAGCGAGCGGTGACGAAGGCCCTCGTTCGTATGATCGTTCAGATTGAGGTGAGTGACTTCCACCTCCCTAGCCGGTAGCGACTCCGGATCGACGCAAAAGCCGTGATTCTGCGCTGTGATTTCGACTTTATTCGTCAGCAAGTTTTTCACCGGATGATTGGAGCCGTGGTGGCCGAATTTCAGTTTGAATGTGCGACCACCGAGGGCGAGCCCGCAAAGCTGGTGTCCCAGGCAGATGCCGAAGACCGGGACACGACCCACCAATTTCCGAATGTTGCCGATGGCGTAGGTCATCGGTTCCGGGTCCCCCGGACCGTTGGAAAGAAAAACCCCGTGCGGCTTTAGCGACAAGACTTCTTCCGCGGAAGTCTGGGCGGGCACGACCGTTACCTGGCCGCCATGGTCAACCAAAAGCCGAAGAATGTTCCGCTTGATGCCAAAGTCATAGGCGACGATATGGTAGGACTCACCTTCACGCGGCTGAGCCTTTTGTCGCCCGGCGACAGAATCCTTTGCCGCCGCTTGTGCGCCGCGCCCATTTCCCTTCCCGACCCCCTGCTTCACGCTGGAAGGTTCGCTCACAGCGGTCCCCAGAGGTTGTGCGAGATCAATGGAACCGCGCGTCCATGGATATCTTTCTGAGACCGTCACCCGGCTGGCGAGTTCTTGGCCAGCCATCACGGGCAAAGCGCGAGCCTCGGCGATCAGTTGCCCGGCGGGCGTACCGTCCGTGGACAGTACCCCGCGTAAGGCCCCGACTTGCCGGAGGTGCAGGACGAGAGCTCGAGTATCGATGTCCCAAATTACAGGGACGCCGCAGCGCTCCAGATACTGCTGCGCGGACTCGTGGGATCGCCAGTTGGAAGCAAGAGCGGAAAATTCGCGCACCACGAGGGCTTCAATATGGGGCCTGCTGGATTCTTCGTCGTCCGCGTTGGCGCCGACATTGCCGATGTGAGGGTACGTCAGGCAGACGATTTGCCCGGCGTAGCTGGGATCGGTGAAAACCTCTTGATAGCCAGTAAGACTGGTGTTGAAAACGACTTCGCCACCGCGGCGGATGTGCGCGCCAGCCGCACGCCCGCTAAATACCCTTCCGTCCTCGAGCGCGAGAGTTGCGCGTCCTGCGAGGGCCTCGATCAGTGTGTCCTCCAAAGGATGTCATTTCGATGCCGCGCTTACCGTCGATGTGGAAGTGAGCGAACCAAAGTGGTCCACCGGCCAGTAGGCAAATACCGCTTTGCCATAGATGTACTGTCGCTGAACTGGACCGAAAACGCGAGAGTCGTTCGAGCTGTCGCGATGGTCACCCATGACGAAATAGCTGTCCGCGGGAATCCGGCGCGAAGCCGAATTCGAACCGTCGAGATAGCCCGCCGGCACGTACTGATCAGCCAACTCCTCGTTGTTGATGTAGACGTGGCCCGTGCGAATTTCGATCGTCTCGCCCGGCAACCCTACCACGCGCTTGATGAAAGACTTTGAGCGATCGAGAGGATACCAGAAGACAATCACATCGCCTCGTTCGATTGGCTCAAAGCGATACACAAACTTATTGATGAAAATGCGCTCCTGGTCGGACAAAAGCGGATACATGCTCGTGCCCTCGACCTTCACCGGCTGGTAGAGAAAAATCATCACAACGATCGCTAGCCCCAGGGCGATCGCAAGGTCGCGGGTCCAGCTGCGCAGTTCTCGCCGCAACGGAGGAGCGGACGCGCTTCCGCCTGCGTCAGAGAGCCCGGGATGCGAACCATCGTGCATGTCTTACCAAAGATACTTATATCATGGCGCGGAACGAGAGGCAAAGGAAGGACATAGGAACGGATTGCCAAAGAGGATCGAGTCGACCGAGGTCAGCTGCCGATGGCAAAACCGACAATCGCCATGGCAGCCAGGACTGCCGTTTCCGTGCGCAGAATGTTCTCGCCGAGAGAGGCTTCTCGGAACCCCGCCAAGCGGGCGGCTGTGATTTCGGCTTCCGTCCAGCCACCTTCTGGGCCGATCGCCAAAACCGCCGCGCCGACCGCAGTTGGTGCGTGGAGGATTTCGCGGAGAGGAGCTGCATCGCGGCGCTCGGAAAAAAGGACCTTCACAGGGCCACCGACCTTTCCGAACGCAGTTTCCGGCTTGGAGATGTCGTGTAGCGCCGGCAGCGTCAAGCGGCGCGCCTGCTGCGCGGATTCGAGCAGAATTCGCCTCCAGCGCCTCTGCCGCTTGCTGGCCGCTGCCACGAGTGATTTGTCCGTGCGCGCGGCAGCGAGAGGGACGACGCTCGTGACACCGAGTTCGGTGGCCTTTTCTAGGCACCACTCAAACCGATCGAACTTTACGATCGAAAGCAGCAAATCGATGCGCAGGCGAGGCACTGACGCCGAGAGTGGCTCAACCAAGGAGAACTCAACACAACTTCTGCCGCCGCTGGCGAGAGCAATGCGCTCGATTTTGGCGAGCCAAACGTGCTCCCCATCGCTCAACTCATAGTGCTGCCCCGGCGCCGCCCGCAGGACACGACCAAGATGGTCGGCGGAGTCGCCATGCAAAACCGCTGCGTTCGATTCGAAACGATCAACAAAAAAGCGGCGTCGCATCGGTGGATTCTAGCGCGACCGAGCCATCCAGCCCTAGGCGTCAGCGTCGAGGGCTAGCCGAAGATATCTTTCACTTTGTCGAAGAAGCTGGAGGAACGCTCGATGGGTTTGTTTTCAACTTTCATCGTTTGACCGAGCTGCTCGAGCATGCGGCGCTGCTCACGGGAGAGCTTCGATGGAACAACAAGTTGGATGTTGACATACAGATCTCCCCGGCCACCATGAGGATTGGGGAGGCCCTTGCCGCGCTGACGGAAGATCTGTCCCGACTGGGTGCCTTCCGGAACGTTGAGATCCATTTCGCCCTGCAGAGTTGGAATCCGGATTGTGGCACCGAGCGCAGCTTGCGGGAAACTGACCGGGATCGTGCAGTAGAGGTCGGCTCCACGCCGTTCGAAAAAGGGATGCTCCTTCACTTCCAGGAAGATGTAGAGATCGCCCGCCGGTCCGCCATTGGTTCCCGGTTCGCCTTGGCCGGCCATCCGAAGGCGTGTTCCGGAATCTACCCCGGCCGGAACGCCGACTTCCAGCGTGCGCTCTCGCTCCACGCGGCCCTGGCCGCGGCAAGCGGTGCAGACCTCACGGATGGTTTGCCCTGTGCCCTGGCATGCCGGGCACGTGCGTGTGATTGAAAAGAAGCCCTGCTGGTAGGCCATCTGGCCGCGACCGCCGCAGGTACCACATGTCACCATGCCGCTCCCAGGTTTGGCACCCGTACCTTTGCAGACGTCGCAGGCCTCGCGGCGCGCGATCTGAATCTTTGAGGTGACGCCCGCGGCGGCCTCCTCAAAGGAAAGCGACATGTCGTATCGCAAATCGGCACCACGCTGGCCACGCGAGCCACGCCCGCCGCGACGCCCCCCGCGCCCAAAAGCCTGATCGAAGCCGAACAAGTCCCCGAAAATATCTTGAAATTCCTCAAAGATCGTGGCGTTGAAACCACTCGCGTCGAATCCTCGCCCGCCCAGTCCGGCGTGGCCATAGCGGTCATAGGTCGAGCGCTTCTGCGGGTCAGAAAGGACGCTGTAGGCTTCCGATGCCGATCGGAAGTTCTCCTCCGCTGCTGCTTTGTTCGCCGGGTTCCGGTCGGGATGCCACTTCAACGCTGCCTTGCGGTAAGCCGATTTGATCTGATCCGCAGAGGCGTCGCGAGGCACTCCAAGGATTTCGTAATAGTCCTGTTGGTTGCCGTTGGCCATTCTTGGTTCAGTCCCCCTGTTGGGAAAAATGAAAGTTGTCGCTTCGACTCAGTGATCGCGCGACGAGCGGCGTGCCGACTCTGGCTCGGGCGCAGACGCGACGCGAACCATCGAGGCGCGAAGGACCTTGTCGTGAAACGTGTAACCGGGCTGCAACTCGCCGACAACAATTCCTTCCGCGTGATCAGTGGTCTCCACTCGCTCGATGGCGTGGTGAAAGTGCGGGTTGAACTGCTGCCCTACCGCATCGATGCGTACGAGCCCCTGCTTGGCAAGCGTCTCCCACAGTTGGCGTCGGATCAGCTCAAAACCCTTGCGATATTCAAGATAGGCCGAATCGCTCGATTCCGCCAGCGCGCGATCAAGCGCGTCAAGCACGGGAAGAAGGTGCTCGATCAGCGCCTCCACACCGCGGTGGCGTTCGTGGTGACGCTCCTTTTCAACGCGCTTGCGGTAGTTCTCAAAATCGGCCTGCCGCCGGACGAGAGTGTCGGTCAGCTCCTGCTTTTCGACCAGGAGCTTTTGAAGCTGTTCGGAAACAGTGGCAGCACCACCGTCCCCTGTTTCGCCCGAGCTTGACAACGGGGGCTCGCTCAAAGCGGCGCCGTCGGTCCGCTCCGGCTCTACGGGCGCCTGTTTGTGCCGCTGACCCTGAGAAGACATAGGTTCAATTTCCTGTCTGAGTTTCAGAGAAAAATTGGGCCATGAATGCCACGGCCGTGATCACGCGCTCATAGTGCATACGCATCGGCGCCAAAATGCCCAGCGTTCCCTGGGCGGAAGCATTGGAGTACGAGGCCGAGACCAGCGCCAAATGTTTTCCGGCGGCCGACATCTTGTCCAGGCCGAGTTCGACGTGAACAGGCTCAGGCGCTTCGATGCAGCCGCTCAACAGGTAAATCAGCCGGTCCTTCTCTTCGATCGCCTCAAGCAGTTCGCGCAGCTGATCCTGGCTTGTGAATTGCACCGAGGCAGCCATTTGCGCGGCGCCTTCGACGTAAACCCTGCGTTCGGTCCCGTCGCCCAACACCGAAGGGTCGCAAAGCATGAGGGCATCGTTGGCAAGCCGGCCATACTCCTCGCGGTCGCGTTCCACTTGCGCGCGCAAGTCGGCGCGTATAGCCTCAAGCGTCCAACCGACATAGTGCTGATGAAGGTACGTAGAAATTCGGTCGAGATCCTCCTGCCGGAAATTCCGCTCGGGGCGGATCAACTTGTCGCGGGTAAGGCCGCCGGTTGTGACCAGAACAACGAGCACACCATGGTCCGGCACGAGCAAGAACCGCAGATGTTCGACGACGCTACTGGCCAGGGGCGGTGAAATAAAGATTCCCAAACCCCGGGAAACTTCCGCGAGAACATGGCTCGCGCGCTCCATCACGGCTTCCGGCGTCTGGGCCAGGGCGAGTTCGCGACGAATCCACTGGCGATCCTCAGGGCTGGCCGTCGCCTGCGCGGCTACCTGCTCAACGAAAAAACGGTAGGCCGACGCAGTCGGCACCCGGCCTGCGGAGGTGTGGGGCTGGTAGAGGTAGCCCTCTTCCTCAAGATCCGCCATGACGTTGCGAACGGTCGCAGGGCTCAATGGTTCCAAGTGGCGACGCGCCACGGTGCGCGAGGACACAGGCTCACCCGTCTCGATATAGGCGCGCACCACGTCTGTAAGGATTTGTTGGTGACGGCGCTGCTGCAAGACTGTTGAACTCATCGATCGCTGTAAACTTCGCCTTCAAAAATTCTAAACGGGCGCAAGAGCCGCGTCAACTTGGCGGCCGCCGACGCTGTGCGGGGAAGGAACGTCGCGAGTGCGTTCGAGACTGAAACCGGGCCCAACCATCGTGCAGGAATTGTGCCCGGCCACGGTGAGGGAGTATCGAAACTTAATCCGGCAGAGCCGTTGTTGGTGGCATCTGCAGCTTGGCCTTCGCAAGCGCTCGAACGATATTCGTCTCCACCGTTTGTTCGGTGGTGTTACGGACGGTAGCCAGTTCGGTGACCAGGAGATGCTTGGCCCGCTCGAGCATCTTTTTCTCACGGAACGACAAAGGTTTTGATCGGCTCAGCGCAACGAGGCCCTTGAGCACTGCAGCAACCTCCATCAAGGACCCTGTCCGCATCCGGTCTGAATTCTCTTTGAAGCGGTGTTTCCAATCGTGATGCGAAGCCGAACGCCCCTTTTCGAGAAATGAAAGAACTGCACCTGCCTCGTTCGCGCGAATGACAGGCCGCAACCCAACGTTTTCAATGTTGGTTTGTGGCACCATCACCTTCAGTCCACTGGAAAGAATCCGCAACATGTAGAAGCGCTCGGAACGACCGTTCACATAGCCAAAACTGATTTGTTCGATCAACCCTACACCGTGATTCGGATAGACAACCTTTTCACCTAGTTTGAAGTCCATGAGTGGAAATTCCCTCCCCCGAACGGCTGCAAAAAGTTTAGGCCTGCGTGAACGGCGCGTCAAGTTTTTCCACAGGATTCATACGGGAGAAAAGTTTGTGAGGAAGGGGTTTTCCTAACGTTTTGGCAGCACAATTGCCCTATAATAGTGCTCCGTGCTGATCCTCGCTGTTGACACCTCTTCACCCGCAGGCAGCCTCGCGGTACTGAAAGGAACTAGAACCATTGGAACTGTCGCAGCTTGGACCGCGGAACTTTACTCTTCGCGGATGTTTCGTCAACTCGAATTCTTGCTGCGTGAGCTGTCCTTGAGTATGGATGATTTCGACCTGCTTACAGTGGCAAACGGCCCCGGGTCCTTCACCGGCCTGCGCGTCGGGCTAACTGCAGTCAAGGGTTGGGCCGAAGTGCACGGTAAGCCGATCGCGGCGGTCAGCACGCTCGAAGCCGTTGCCGTACAATCCCGCTCAGGTAGTGGGCGCCTCGTGTCTGTACTTGATGCAAGACGCGGCCAGGTTTATTTCGCTTTCTACGAGAGAGCAAGTAGCTGGCAGCACAACGCACTCAGGCTCGAAGGCAGAGAACAAGTGGGAGCCCCCGCTGAACTGCTCCAGCAGCTCGAATCCGGATTAAATGGCACCGATGTGACAATCGCCACACCAGTACCAGAACTCATCCACGCGAGTCTGTCTCGCTGTGAGACGGGTCAAGTTCGAATCGAAGAGGTCTCCCCGGTGCTGGCACCCTACATCGGGCGGCTCGGCGCCTCACACGCTGAGCAAGGCAGACTCACAGACCCCCTCAAACTGGACGCGAACTACATACGGCCGAGCGATGCGGAAGTTCGCGGGAAGGCATCGACGGGATCTTGATTCGCCTGCTTGAAGCGCGTGATGTGGAGGCGATCCTTGCGATCCAGTCGGCATCTCCCGAAATCGCGCAATGGAGCGAACGGGATTATGCCCGCGTCGCTCGCGGCGAGATGGCCGGGTGGATCGCGCAAGAAGGTGAGAGCTCGCCGATCACAGGCTTCTTGATAGCACGCCAGATCGCGGGAGATCTTGAAATCCTGAATCTGGCTGTGCGACCAGACGCGCGAAGACGAGGGACGGGCACAGAACTTCTGCGTCGATCTTTTGCGTGGGGCCAATCCTTTGGCGCGGCAAGCGCGTTGCTTGAAGTCCGCACTGCGAACTTGGCGGCGCTGCGCTTCTACGAGCACCATGGATTTGAAGTGATTGGTCGCCGCAAACAGTACTATGTCTCTCCGGTCGAAGATGCTCTGGTGCTAAGGGCCCGCCTGCCGTAGCGCTCCTGGTATAGGCCGAATGACTTGGGCGAGCAGCGCCGTCTTAGACTTGTTGCTAGAATGGCCGAGTGCCGGCGTTCGACATCGCAATCATTGGCGGAGGCGTGATCGGCACCTCGATCGCGTTTGAGCTTGCCGCCCATAAGCTTCGCGTGGCCGTGCTCGATCGCCAGCTGCCGGGTCAAGAAGCTTCTTGGGCTGCCGCTGGGATGCTCTCACCGGCCCCGGATTCCTTGCGGGACATCCCGCTCGTTCCCCTGGCATGCGAAAGCCTGCGGTTATATTCGGAATTCGCAGCCGCCATTGAAGAAGCTTCAGGACGATCGATCGGATACGAGCGCGAGGGAACTCTCGAGCTATTCTTCGGGTCCCGCGGGGAGGACGAGCGCAACCGAAGAGTGTCGGAATGCCAAGAATTGGGAATCACGGCTGAGGCCGTGTCGATCGAGACGGCACGTGGCTGGGAAGGCGCGATCGGCCAATCGGCACAGGCGGCCGCGTGGTTGCCTGAGGAAGGTCGAGTGGAGCCTCGCTTGTTGATGGATGCGGTGATCGTTGCCGCCCATCATCGCGGCGTCGAGTTTCGAAAGAACTGCCGAGTGACCGAACTCCTCACGGACCACGGCCGATGCCATGGCGTCGTGGCCATGGACGGGACGATTTCAGCTGGACAGGTCATTCTCGCCGCAGGTTGTTTTTCCAGCCAGATCAGAGATAACGAAAACTGCCTAAGGCAATACGCACCGACGCGTCCTGTGCGCGGCCAAATGATGGCACTCATACCCGACAGCCATCGCTTCGAGCGTGTGCTGCGCTCCAAACGCGGCTATCTCGTGCCGCGGCGCCGCGGCCAGATCGTTGCGGGAAGCACTTCGGAGGAGGCGGGCTTCGATAAACGGGTTACTGCTCAAGGAATTCGGCAAATTCTCGACAATGCTTTAGAGCTGGTTCCGAGTTTGGGTAGCGCTGAGATCGTCGAGACATGGTCAGGCTTGCGGCCTGGCACTCCGGACGATCTCCCGATCCTTGGTCCCGCCCATCTCGAAGGTTTGCTGATCGCCACTGGTCACTATCGCAATGGCATTCTTCTGGCTGCGGCCACGGCGAAGCTCATGCAAGAGTGGGTAATTAGGGGGCGCACTTCTTTCCAGGCGGACTTATTCTCGCCGCTGCGCTTTCACCAAGCACACCGTCGAAGCGCCACACGCTCGACAGCTAAGAATTAGAACGGGAACTGAATGGGGGTCGCAGGTTGTCGGTTGGGGGGCCCAGCCAAAGTGGACGCTTGTCCAGGATTCGTGAATTGCACCTTATCAGCATCCAGATAAATAGGGCGATCGATGACGGCTTCTAAAGTCGAGCCGCGCGGCAACTCGACGTCCGGACCACGCGTCAGCAAGACTGCGCCGAGACCGGCGAGCGCACCCACGCCGGCACCAATGCCTGCGCCTCGCCCGGCATTGCCCGCGGCGGCCCCGACACCGGCCCCGATCCCGGTACCTGCCGCGGTCGTTCGAATCACAGTACCGACATCGGCCCCCTTGCTAGAGCCGCCAACAATTTTCCCTTCGCTATTCACCGTTTCTCCGCCACCGGTGCTCGCACCGCTCGGCGTGGCGTTGAGGTTGACGATATAGGAATTCGGAAGAATCATCGTCGTCAGCTTGATCATCATTTCGCCGCGCCCCTTTACGTGCCCCGGGCGCTTTGCTTCCGTTATCTCACCGCTGATGTAGGAGCCGGCCGGAATCACCACCTGCCCATTGACCGTCACAGGAAAAAGGGTCTCGAAATACACAGGGTCGCCCGGCTGTGCACTTCGAGTGGAGATTCCGTTGTGGAGCACGAGCGGAAGGTGCGTCCCCGTGGGAACTTCGATTTGTGTGCCCTTGGCGGGAGCAACTGTCGTCCCAGATGCCGCGGGAGCCGGTGACGGCGCCGGAGCGGTCTGTGGCGCGGTCTCTCGAGCGGGAGTTGTCGGTCCTTGTTGTGGCCAAGCGGCAGGCCATCCCCAAAGCAGCGCCGCTAAGCAGCCCGCACCTACTCGGTAGCTCCTCATACGGTTCCTTCCTATCGATGCCAGTGCCAGAGCTAAAGCTGCCTAGAAACTAATTGGCCCCTTCTGCATCCATGGTCCCGCATGGCTTATATCAGAAAGACAGATTGACCCGTCAATTCAAAGCGCTTGCGGCAACGGATGTTGCGACAAGCTACCAGATTGTCTACACGGACCATGTAAGTGCGCGCCTTAGCAAAGTGCTGCTTATCTTCGGCGCTGGCGCCGGCCGGTAGCTGGGCTTTTTTCGTCCGCACCATCCAACGAACCGGATATGTGTTTTCCTGCCGGCAATGTGGGCAGGTGAGGGGGATCTGCTTGGTGTCTTCCTTCTCGTCGTAGAAGCGTCGTTCGTCCATGGTTCCGGTCCGTCAGTCAGATGGCGATCATATTCACGACTCGGAGATCAACCTCTGTTTGTCTAGCCGTATTCTAGCGCGTCCCAGACCATGCTTGGTACGATCTCGGCAGGCTGAAATCGAACATGCCATCGGCACAGGGACACGCCGCGACCTATCCAAACTGGATGCGCTGGACAGCATTGGCCTGGTTCGTCGTTTGGTTCCCATCATACTGGCGAACGTGGGGAACGGCAAACTTCGTCCATCTGTGTGATACGGCTGTGATCTTAACCTGCATCGGCATGTGGACTGACAGCGCTTTGTTAATCTCAAGCCAGGCGGTCGGCATATTGATTGTCGATGCCGTCTGGACGGTGGATGCAGCGTCGAGAGTCTTGCTTCGGCGCGCATTGGTACCGGGAAATGAATACCTGCTCGACCCTCGCTATCCAGCCTGGGTTCGGCTGCTGACGGTGTTCCATATGGTGATGCCTGCCTTGCTGCTGTGGGGAATCTACCGCAGGGGGTATGATCGGCGAGCCTGGGCACTGCAATCAGCGATCACGCTGCCCGTTTTCGCCCTAGCTCGGTTCACGCGGCCCGCAGCCAATATCGATTTTGCCTTCTCCGATCCCTTCTTCCACCGCCAGATGGGCCCCCCGCCAATTCACATCCTGGTCATATGGCTGTTCATGGTGCTGGTCGTGTATCTGCCCACGCACCTGGTTCTCAGGAGCATTTTCCGCCCCCCAGAAACCGGGGCGTGCTCCTGCCCCTAGGCGCTTTGACGGATGACGCGCAGATCGATTCCAAGCTGCTGGCACTTCTTGTAGAGATGGCTGCGCTCTAGGCCAAGCGCCTTGGCCGTGTTGGTCATGTGATTGCGATTTCGTTTCAGCTCAGCGAGCAACGTCTCGCGTTCGAATCGCTCGATGCGTTGGGCCAGCGGCCCGTTCGCACGCTCGCCTGACGTGTCAGTTGGGGTGCCGCCCATCTCAAGGCCCTGGGGCAGCGCCCGCTCGACCGTTGGCTTTGCAATTTCATCCGTGGACGCATACAGCAGCACGCGCTCGATCACGTTGCGCAACTCTCGTACATTCCCGGGCCAGGAGTAAGCCTCCAGCGCAGCGATTGCTTCGGGCGAAAAACTCTTTGGCTTCCAGCGGTTCTGCTCGGCAAGTTGGCGTCCGAAATGTTCGGCAAGAACACGGATGTCTTCGCGCCGCTCGCGCAGCGGTGGAAGCCCGATCGGAAACACAAACACGCGATGATAGAGATCCTCGCGAAAAGCTCCCTGCCGCATTTGCTCTTCCAAATTGCGGTGCGTCGCTACGATTACGCGCACGTCCACGGGAATCGGACTGCCGCCACCGACGCGCTCGATTTCGCCCTCGGCAAGGACGCGCAAGAGTTTGCCCTGCATTGCGAGCGGCATGTCTCCAATCTCATCAAGGAAGAGCGTGCCCCGATGAGCCTGCTCGAATTTCCCGATGTGACGCACCGCCGCACCGGTGAACGATCCCTTTTCATGGCCGAACAATTCCGATTCCATCAGATCGGCTGGAATCGCTGCGCAATTTAGGGAGACAAATGGCCCGGCCTGTCGTGAACTCTTTTCGTGGAGTGTGCGCGCAATCAGCTCCTTGCCGGTGCCGGTTTCACCGCGAATGCAGATACGCGTCTCGCTGGGCGCGACGTGCTCGACCTGTGCCATCACTTCCCGCATCGCAGGGCTTGCCCACACAATGTGATGCCGACCGAGCTGATGCTTCAGGTCACGGTTTTCCTGTTCGAGGTGCATCAGTCGAACGGCATTGTCGACGGTGACCAGGAGCTTTTCGGTAGAAATGGGCTTTTCGAGAAAATCGATGGCGCCTAGACGCGTGGCTCGCACGGCCATCTCGATCGTGGCCTGTCCCGACATCATCACCACCGGCGAAGCGACGCCTATGTTCTTCAGGTCCTCCAGCAGCGCGATGCCATCGCGACCCGGCATGACAACGTCGGAAAGGATCAAATCGAAGCGCTGCGCTTTCGCAAGATCGAGAGCGCGCGCGGCACTATCGCACACCGTTGCCTCATGTCCAGCCAGGCGAAAAGCGCGGGCGAGCGACGCGAGCGTGTTGGCGTCGTCGTCAATGATAAGGAGATGCGCTTTCACAATCACGTACCTACTCCCCGTTTGACGAGGCCGCCTCGTGCACCGCCGATGGCGACCGGACGGGCGGCTTCGCGGGAAGGTGAATATGAAACGAAGTTCCCACACCCGACTCGCTCTCGACCGAAATCCGGCCCCCGTGATCGCTCACAACCGACTGCACGATGGCGAGTCCCAGCCCGGTGCCGTGCTGCTTGGTCGTATAATACGGAGTGAAAAGCCGGTCACATTCCTCCGGCGTCAGCCCACTACCCGTGTCGGACACTTCCAGATCCACGTCGCCGTTTTCATGCGTCGTTCGCAGCATTAATACGCCGCCGGCAGGCATGGCGTCCATGGCATTCAGCACCAGGTTCTCGATCGCGCGACGCAACAAGGCTTCATCGGCCTGAATGGCGGGCAGGCCGTCTTCCAAGTGCAGCTCCGGAGTAATGGGCGGCCGGCCCACCGCTCCGAATTGCGATTCAAAGAGTTTGACAATGCTGCGAACGGTCTCGTTCAAATTAACGGGCCCGATCTCAGGCTGTGGCATTTTTGCAAAATCGCTAAACCGCCCCACGATTTTTTTGAGATTCTCGATTTCCGAAAGCAAGATGCCCGTCGATTCGCGAAAAACCTCCTCAAACTGCTCCGGGCTCTGCTCTTTGGCACGCTCCAGGTTCTCGACCGTGGTCCCGAGAGGAAACAAGGGATTCTTCAGCTCGTGGGCCAGACGCCGTGCGAGCTCGCGCCATGCAGCCACGCGTTCTGCCTGCACCAGGCGTTCCCGTTGTTCACTCAATTGCTCAGTCATGCGATTGAACGCCTTGGCCAACTGGGCGATTTCGTTGCGACCTCGCACCTCGACGCGGGCGCTCCAATTCCCTTCCGAGACCTCCCGCGCTCCCTCGGCGAGCTTGCGAACCGGCCGCGTGACTCTCGCCGCTCCCCACCAGCTCAGCAGCAAGCCCAACAGCAAGCCCATCGCGGCAACCCCAGCAGCCAGCCAAATGATGCGCCGCTCGAGCATCACGACTTCCCGATCCGAGCTACCAACCAGCAACGCGCCCAGCAGCTCGCCCTGACGCCCGAGTAAAGGCAGGAGGTGAAACGACTCCCCACTGGCTGCATCCGGCGTCCAGGCAATGTGAAACACTCGCTCGGTGGGATGCTCACGCTCCGGTTCGATGAACTCGGCGAAGCGTTCACCGTCAATCACTGGTCCGGATTCATCGACCAGATTTGCGGGCTGGAAGTTTGTATCGAGGTTCATATAGAGCAGCGCACGCATACCGGAGGGAAGGACCAGCGAAGCGAGAAAATCCTTGCCGAGGCGCTCACCCCCAAAAACGTAGAGATTCCTGTCGCCCACGCGCACAACAGACACCGACATCAAACCAAGTGCCGGCCCATCCTGGGTATCGACCTTCCTCAGAAACGCGCCGAGCGCGGCCCAATCTTGCGGTTGTGCCAGCCAATCGATTTTGTATCCAAAGCGCGCCGGCAATTCATTCGAGGAAATGATCGAACCATCGTCGCCGGCAAAATCGAGAAAGTCGAGTTGGTGTGACTCAGAGACGCCTCGAGCGTCGTTGACGTACACCGAAACGTCAGCCTTCGGTCGGCTCAAATCGATGGCCATGCGGACCGTGGCTTCCGCATCGGCGATTCCCTGCACACGATGGACGATGTCCTGTTTGTGCCGCTCGAATTCACGCTCGAATTGCGCAACGAGCGCCTCGCTGTGTGTTCGGTTCGAATCTTGGAAGGCTCGGCGCGTGACG
>CAYOXF010000022.1:0-16801 GCA_964407845.1 uncultured Acidobacteriaceae bacterium
GGGGGCCGCGCTGCTTTGCCTGCTTCCGCCCGTGGCAGCCGTGATTCAAGGGCCGTTTTGGATCACGACGAAGATTCTGCTTTTTCTGTTTTTCTACATCTGGCTTCGCGGGACGCTGCCTCGGTTCCGCTATGACCAGCTCATGTCGTTCGGCTGGAAACTACTGCTGCCAGTTTCGCTGGCAAATCTGGTCGTGACAGCGGCTTGGCTCGTGTGGGGATGGATGAAGCAAGGATGACCATTCCAATTCTATTGTTCTTCGTTTGCGGGGCGCTCGCGGTGGTCGGCGCGATCCTCTTGATTGCTTCGCGCGAGCCAGTTCACAGCGCGCTGGCGCTGGTATTGGTGATGGCGGCGCTCGCCGTGCTGTATTTGCTGCTCGGGGCACCCTTTATCGCCGCTGTACAGATCATCGTCTATGCCGGCGCAATCATGGTGTTGTTCGTCTTCGTCATCATGCTGTTGAACGCAGGCGTCGAAGAACGCACCGACTTCAGCTCCATCGCAAAGTACGTCGGTCTTCCGCTGGGGTTTGTTTTGATGCTTTGGGCCGCGCATTGGCTCTGGCATTCCGAGGCGGCAGGAGCCATGGGGACAACTGCCACCACAGCAGCGGCTTCGAGCCACGATCTCTCGGTCGAGCTTTTCCGGCAGTACCTGTTTCCCTTCGAGGCAACCTCGATCCTGATTCTCATCGCAATTCTAGGCGCCCTGGTTCTGGCGAAGAAGGAAGAATGAGCGTCATTCCGGTTTCCTATTACCTCGTGCTCAGCGCCGTGCTGTTCGGATTAGGCGTGATCGCGTTTGTCTTCAAGCGCAACGTGATCACTATTTTTATGTCCATCGAGCTGATGCTCAACGCGGTGAATTTAGCGTTTGTCGCCTTCGCGCGCGCCCACAACCGGCTCGATGGGCTCGTCTTCGTGTTTTTCGTGATCGTGGTCGCGGCGGCCGAGGCGGCCGTGGGACTCGCCCTTGTGATCATGCTCGCACAAAACCGTCAGTCGCTCAGCGTGGAACGCATGGACCACCTGAAGCTCTAAATGCTGATACTCGACCATCTCTGGATCATTCTGGCATTGCCGCTGGCGGGCGCGGGCATTAACGGTCTGCTCGGCAAGCACTGGCCGCAATCTCGGGTCAACGCCGTAGCGATCGGCTCGGTGACGCTCGCCTTTCTTGCGGTCGTCGAGCTTGTTCGCGAGTTCTCCGAGCTTGCCCCTGAGCAGATCCCGTTCGTCGGCAACTATTTCACCTGGATGCTCGCTTCGGTATTCCGCGTTGATTTTGCGCTGGCAGTGGATCAGCTCACGGTGGTGATGCTGCTCACAGTATCGTTCGTGGGCATGCTGATTCACATCTACTCGACAGGCTACATGGCGCATGAGGGCGGCTACTATCGCTTCTTCTGCTATCTCAATCTTTTCATGTTCTTCATGCTGACCCTGGTGATGGCGACCAATCTGATCGTGATGTTTGTCGGATGGGAAGGGGTTGGCCTGTGCAGCTACTTGCTGATCGGTTTCTGGTTTTTGAAAAAGTCCGCGACTGATGCGGGTAAGAAGGCGTTCATCACCACGCGCATCGGCGACTTCGGGTTCACGGTCGGAGTGCTGCTGGTTTTCGCGACATTTCAATCCATCGACTTCGGCACGATCTTCAAAAGCCTGGCTGCGAACCCGGTTTCTGAACGGACGCTAACCGTCATCTGCATCCTGCTCTTCACCGGCGCCGTCGGCAAATCGGCGCAGTTGCCGCTGTACGTTTGGTTGCCGGACGCGATGGAGGGTCCCACGCCAGTCAGCGCGCTGATTCACGCCGCAACCATGGTGACAGCTGGTGTCTACATGGTCGCGCGGATGAATCCGCTTTTCGCGCGAGCGCCCGTCGCCATGCTCGTCGTCGCCATCGTCGGGGCGGTCACGGCCTTTTACTCGGCAACGATCGGCCTTGTCCAGACCGACATCAAGAAGGTGCTCGCTTACTCCACTGTTTCACAGCTCGGGTACATGTTCTTAGCCTGTGGAGTGGGATCGTATGCGGCGGGCATTTTCCACCTGATGACACATGCGTTTTTCAAGGGCCTGCTGTTCCTTGCCGCCGGTAGCGTGATCCACGCCATGGGCGGCGAGCAGAACATGATGAAGATGGGGGGCTTAGCCAGGAAAATCCCGGCCACCTACTGGACGATGCTTGTGGCGACATTGGCGATCGCGGGAATTCCGGGCTTTGCAGGATTTTTTAGCAAAGACGAAATCTTGGAGGCCGCACGCTCCGGACCGAACGCCAATCTGATTCTCTGGCTTCTGGGCGTCGTGGGCGCGGGTTTGACCTCCTTCTACATGTTCCGGCTCGTGTTTCTCACGTTTTTCGGCGCCCCACGCTACGACGAGCATCACATTCACGTGCATGAATCGCCGAAAAATATGACGATTCCGCTCATGATTTTGGCTTTCTTTTCCATTTTCGGCGGCTGGTTTGCCGCGCCCCATCTAGTCGGCGGCACCGATTACTTCGAACATTTCCTGCAACCAGTCTTTTCGGCGTACGCGCCGCAGCCAATGGGTGAGCAGGCGCTGGCAGGAAATCCCGCTGCGGAAGGCCCACCCAGCCCAGCCCTCGGGCTTTTTCACGCCGTGACCGGCTGGCCCGTGATTGTGGCGGTCCTGGGATTGCTCCTGGCGTGGTGGCTCTATATCAAGAATCCCGATGCGCCCAAGCGTTTTGCGAAAAGCGTGCACGCACTTTACGCGCTGCTGCTGAATAAGTATTACGTGGATGAAATATACGCAGCTCTGATCGTTCGTCCCCTGCTCTGGATATCGACGAACGTGCTCTGGCACGGCATCGATCAGGGCCTCATCGACGGCATCGTCGACGGCTCGGCGCACATCGCGCGCCTAGCGGGCAGCCGGTTGCGGGAACTGCAATCGGGCAATACGCGGAGCTATGCGGCGTGGGTGCTGGTCGGTGTGGTCGGTTTCACCGTGCTGCTGCTCACGCTCTTTGTCACGGGGGTGCACTAGCATGGGAGGCCAGCCCCTTCTGCTGACGGTGATCACCTTCCTACCCCTGCTAAGTGTGGTGGCGCTGCTTCTGCTACGCTCGGATGATCACCTCTGGATCCGGCGAATTGCGCTGGCTGCGTCGCTCGCTGAATTCGCCGTTTCCCTCCTGCTGCTTCGCGGATTCGATGCAAGCAACGCCGCCTATCAATTTACTGAATACCACCACTGGATCGGGGAGGCTATTCACTATCATCTTGGCGTCGACGGTATCAGTCTGTTCTTGGTGCTGCTGACCACGTTCCTCACACCCCTCGCTATCCTGTGCTCATGGGAATCCATTCACACCAATGTGAAGGGATTCTTCGTCTCTCTCCTGGTGATCGAGACAGCGATGATTGGCGTGTTTCTGTCGCTCGACCTCTTCCTTTTCTTCGTTTTCTGGGAACTCACGCTGATCCCCATGTACTTCATGATTGGGATATGGGGCCACGGGCGCCGGATCTACGCAGCCGTAAAATTCATTCTCTACACAATGTTCGGCTCGATCTTGATGCTCGTCGCGATCCTGTGGCTCTACGGACTGAGCGGCACCTTTGATCTCGACGGAATTCAGCAATATCTGACGGTTACGCCTTTGCCACATACGACCGAGCTGCTTCTGTTCGGTGCATTTTTTCTGGCTTTCGCGATCAAAGTCCCGCTTTTCCCGCTGCATACCTGGCTCCCGGACGCACACACCGAGGCGCCCACGGCCGGCTCGGTGATTCTGGCCGGTGTGATGCTGAAGCTTGGCACCTACGGAATTCTGCGCTTTTGCGTGCCACTGTTTCCTAGTGGCGCCGCGGAAATGGCACCGCTCGTCGGAGTTCTCGCCATCATCGGCATTGTGTATGGCGCGCTGGTTGCCACCGTCCAGACGGATCTGAAGCGTTTGGTCGCTTACACATCGGTCAGCCATTTGGGATTGGTCATCTTAGGGATCTTCGCCTTCCAGGCGACCGCCATTCAGGGCGCGATCTACCAGATGCTCAACCACGGCGTTTCTACGGGTGCGCTCTTTTTATCCGTCGGCATGCTCTACGACCGCCGGCACACGCACGAAATCAAGGAGTTTGGCGGGCTGGCAACGCCGATGCCGGTGCTGATGTCGTTTTTCTTGTTCGTTGCGCTTTCTTCGCTTGCGCTGCCGCCCCTGAACGGCTTTATCGGCGAGTTCCTGATTTTGGTTGGGACGTTCTTGGACCATCATGTGTGGGCTTCGTTGGCAGCAAGCGCCGCGGTGCTCTCTGCGATCTATCTGCTTTGGGCCTATCAGCGCGTCGCCCTTGGCGAGGTCACGGTTGAAAAGAACCGCACCCTGCCCGATGCATCCAAGCGTGAGCGCATCATTCTCGTGACGGTGTCGCTCGCGATTCTTTTCATGGGCATCGCGTCTCCGCTCTTTACCAGCCGGATGGAAGCGTCGGTCAGCAATGTCGTCACACGGGTCCGCGCCTCTGTGAACATGCCGCAATCCGCGATCGGTCGAGAGACCCCGAGCGCCTCCTTCGTGAAGGCCATCCTGGCGCGGGAGCAGCAGTGATGTGGGCCGGCCAACTTCTGAACCTGCATCGGATTGCACCCGAGCTCCACCTGGTCGTGGCCGGCATCGTGGTGATGATCTTGGATCCATTCATCGGCCCCACCCGCAAGCGGTGGCTCGGCTGGGTGGCATTTGTCGGCGCCCTTCTGGCTCTTCTCTCCGTTCATGTTGCCTATGATTCTCGTGGGCCAGCCTACGACAACCTGATCAGCACGGACATGTTCAGCGTCTTCGTGCACGCCGTCGTGATCTTCGCGGCGGCACTCGCGATTCTGGGCTCGCTCGACTATCTCGAACGGGAAGGCATCCAACGCGGTGAATACTATGCGCTCATCCTATTTGCGACGGCGGGGATGGGGATCCTCGCAGGCGCGAACGAACTTGTCACCGCCTTCATCGGCCTTGAAATGAGCTCCATCTCGACGTATGTTCTGGTCGGCTTTCGCCGACGCTCGACAGAATCGAACGAAGCCTCGATGAAGTACTTTCTGCTCGGCTCTTTCGCCACAGCATTTTTCCTGTACGGAATCGCAATGGTCTATGGCGCGACCGGTACGACCTATCTGGACAAGGTGCAGGCCATGCTCGAGGGTTCCGGCACCGTCCCGGCTCTGGCGATGCTGGGCCTTGGGCTGATCTTCGTGGGCTTGGGATTCAAAGTGGTCATCGCGCCATTCCAGGTGTACGGACCCGATGTGTATCAAGGTGCGCCAACACCGGTGACCGCGCTGCTCTCCTCGGCGCCCAAGGTCGCGACCTTTGCGCTGATGTTGCGTGTGTTCTATGTGTCGTTCGGCATGGTGAGCGAATTTTGGTTCTGGGTGATCTGGATTTCGGCTGTGCTGACCATGTTCATCGGCAACCTCGCGGCACTTGTGCAGACGAATGTGAAGCGCATGCTCGCCTATTCTTCGATCGCGCACGCTGGATACATCTTGGTCGCGTTTGCGGCATCCACGACTCTCGGCGTCGCGGCCGTTCTTTTCTATCTCGCAGCGTACGTGCTGATGAAGGTCGGCGCGTTTTTAATCGTCACGCACCTCGGCCAGCGGGGAGAAACGCGGCTCGAGATCCAGGACTATGCAGGCCTGGGCTCGAAAGAGCCGGTAGTCGCGGCCTGTTTCTCGCTGTTTCTGCTGTCCCTGCTGGGCTTGCCCGCCACGGCTGGCTTCCTCGGGAAATTCTTCGCGTTCCAGTCGGCGCTCGATTCCCATAGCACGCACGGGACTGCCATCATTTGGCTCGTGGTCATCGCTGCGATCAACAGCGTGATCGGGGCCTACTATTACCTGCGTGTAATGGTTTCAATGTACTTCGCGGAACCTACCGAGGACTACGTGCCGTCCTCGGTTGCACCTGCACTGGGATTTGCCATCTTCGTCGCGGCTGCCGGCACGCTCTACCTTGGGCTGTTGCCTGCACAGGTCCTCGAGTTTGCCCGCACAGCCGCCGATTCTCTTCCCCTGCACTGAAGCGGTCGTAGCGAAGGCTCGACCCAAGTATCGACGACAGGGAGCTGTCAAGGCTTGCGAGGCACTTCGCTCATGAGCGCCATGACGTTGCCTTCCGTGTCCCTGAAGAAACCCATCCAGAGATCATGATCCGGCATCGGCGCAACGAGGCGCGGCACCTCGACAATCGCAGCGCCGGCATCGACCAGTCGCCGGTGTGCCGCCTGAATATCGGAAACCGCGAAATAAAGGATCGAACTCGGATGATCGAACTCCGTCTTTTCGGGCCGGTCCAGCATCAAGCGGATGCCACCGCAGTCGAAAAAAGCAAGCTGTCCGGCTTGGAACAACAAGCGCAGGCCCAGTACGTCGCGATAGAAGGAGGTGGCGCGCCCGACATCGTGGACAGGGATGGCGACCTGGCCCAAGCGCGTGATTCCGACTCCCGTTCGGTCGTTCATCGAAATCGGCCCCTGTTCATTTCGCTCGAAGAAGCAAGAAAAAGGAAGGCCGGAGGCTCACCGATCGTGAACCTCCGGACCGGAACCTCAGCTCGAACCTACTTGACCTTCAGGAAGATGATGGCGAAGGTGTAAAGCGCCATCGACTCGATCAGCACGAGACCCAAGATGAGTGCGAAGCGGATCGCAGCTTCCGCACCCGGATTACGTGCCAGTCCCTCGCAGGCATGGGCCGTAGCGAGCCCCTGCCCGATCGCTCCGCCTGCCGATGCGATTGCCATGGAAAAGCCCGCCGCAAGCGCGACCCAGTTCGCGGCCGACGCCGCTCCCCCGCCCGCCTCCTGCGCGAATGCGGCCGGCGCGACGAAAACGATCGCGATGACCGCCAGCAGCAACAACGCATACCTTCTCATTGTGTTCTCCTTGTATGAATTTGCCGCCAGGAGGTGGTTCCCGGCAGCCCGGGGGGGAGCCGGTCTCACACTGGAAGCGGTTATGCCGGATTAGTGCTCTTCCACCGCACCCGCCACATAGATGATCGGAAGAATCGTAAAAACGAATGCCTGTAAAATTCCCACGGCGATATGCAGCAGGATAAAGACCAACGGAATAAGGAGTGGGAAAACAGCTGCCGCTTGCCCGGCGGCGCTCAACTTCGCGAGGGCCACATAAATTGACAGCATCATACCGAGAAAAATCATGTATAGCATTTCGCTGACGAGCATGTTGACCCAGAGTCGGACCGTCAGCGAGAGCAGGCGAAACGAGTGACTGAAGATCTCAATCGGTAGCATCAGAGGCGCCATCGCCGGAATGGGGCCCAGAAAATGTTTCCCGTGGCCTGCGACTCCTTGTTTGGCGATACCCATCAGATTGTAATAGACGAAAACAATCACGGCACAGCCGAGGGGGACGGTCACTGTCCCCGTAGGTGCCTCGAGACCCGGAATCAGGTTAATCAGATTGCACCACAGAATGAAGATGCCGATCGATCCGATGAGTGGCAAATATTGCTCGCCTCCATGGGGAATGTTGTCATGGATCAGATCGCGAATTCCGACCCCCATGGGATTGGTCAGGAGCATTTCCATCACTTGTTGGGTCGCGCCGGGGCGATCCACCGAAATGCGGGCCCTCAGCCACAGGAAGAAACAGCCAGCCACGAGGAAAACCAGAATCTCCATGGAGACCGCGTTGGAGATGGGGTAATCAGGATTGGCTGGCTGGATGTGCAACGCTTGGAGAAGCGCTGACGCGGGCTTTCCCAGCAAGCGGTTCACAATCTCCGTAACCCAGATTACATGTTCCATTGGTCCCTTTCAGAAACTCGGCCGGCTCGTCCCAAACAACTGCCAGACGATTTCCGCGAGCACGGCGAAGACGAGCGAGCCGAACCCCGCCAGCAGACTTGCCGCGGGTACTTCGAAGCGAGTCAGAATAACATAGGCGACAAGGATCAACAAAACATAGCGGCCGATGAACTTGAAATACACACTTCGTGGAACGCGCACTCTCGGAGCGCCCGCTTGGACCTTGGCCAGGTCCGCGAGTGCGCCTACGCCCTGCTTGAGCCAGCGATAATTCAGCCACGCAAGAACGGCACCCACTGCGACCCCGGCCCCGGCGCGGATGCCCGCCCAAAGAAGCGCTCCGATGGTTCCGGCGGCTCCAATCCCGAGCGTGACGTACTCGATGCGGCGCTCAGCGACTCGATAGTAGGATTCATTCCCTGCCACGGCCATTTCCGGGGTTGTCTGGTTTCGTTTCGCGCGAAAGGCGTCGAAGGATGTCTCGGAGCGCGATTCCAAAACCGAAGGCTCCACCGAGCAGCGTGAGGGCCGGCGCCGTGTGAAGCCACCGATCGAGCAGATATCCTAATCCGCCGCCGGCAAGTATGCCGCCGACCATGACAAATGGGAGTTCCATCGCCATGGACAACTGACGCAAGAACGACGCATTGCGCTTGGCGGGACCAGGGTCTTGCGGGGTCACTTGCCTCCCGATTTCGCCTTCTTGATTTTAAAAACTCGTTCGGCATTCTCGTGGTAGATCTGCCGCTTCTCTTTTTCCGAGATGCGCGCGGCGTCCATGAATTCGACTGCGTCCTTGTGATCCTGATACGGATAATCGATCGCCCACATAATTCGGTCGGCGCCCATCACCTCGATGCAATACTTCAGCGTCGGGTCCCAGTTCATTCCACTTGTGGTGATGTAGAAGTTTTTCTTGAAATATTCGCTGGGCGTCAACTTGAGTTTCGGACGGTCGAAAGGGATACGGACGCGGCCGTGCATGAAATCGAGACGGTAAAACCAGTAAGGAATGCCTTCACCCATGTGCCCGAGCACGATTTCGAGTTGCGGGAATTGATCGAAAACGCCGCCTGTGATCAGGCGCAGGCCATGGAGTCCCGTCTCGGCTTGGTAGCCCCAGATGGCATGCTCGAGATGGTCGGTCCGAAACGCCTTGGCCATTAGCGGAATCGGTGCTCTCGGATGAATGTAAAGAGGAGCGTTCAGTCCCTCAATGGCCTCAAGAATGGGCCAGAATTTGCGCTCGCTCAGGTATTCGCCGTTCGTGTGCGAGTTGATGATCAGGCCGTTCAGCTTAAGCTTGCTCATCACGCGCTCGATTTCCTTGACGGCTCGGGCAGGGTCCTGCGGTGCGAACGTGCCGAGGGCGGCAAAACGGTCCGGATGCTTCTCAACCGCCTCCTTCAAGCGATCATTGGCAATCGCAGCGACTTCGCTGCCTTTTTCCGGGCTCATCATTTGCACCCCGGTCGAGGTAAGGCTGAGCACGTGCATCTGGACGTCGTATTTGTCCATTTCGCGCAAACGAAGGTCATACAAATCGATCAGTTTGTTGTGCACAGGGCCATTCGGATCCGTCTGGATGCGCCAAAGAAAAAGGTCGGGATCATACTCCTGGGTAGTCGCCACCAATTCGCGCTGCACCGCCATCTGTTCTGGGATCGCACAAGCCTCTTCCGTTGCGATTCGCCGATAGCGTTTTCTCTTCGGCTGTGAGCTGGGTCTTGATTTCGTTTTGGGACTCATTCGACCCCCGTTTCTGAAAGTTCTGTAGACAGCGATCGACACCTAAACCGAGCCGGAGTGTAGCGCAGAACGGGACCGCTTTGCACCTCCCGGGTCCGGCGTTACGAGCCGTGGTGAAAGCCGTGCAGGACCGCAACGGAGTGCGGAAGCAAATCTGCAATGGCGTCCAAGGATTCGACAGCACCGGTAGGACTGCCCGGAAGATTGATGATGATTGTTGTACCGCGAATGCCAGCAGTGCCGCGCGATAAAATCGCGCGCGGGGTTTTCGTGGCGCCAGCCGCCCGCATGCGCTCGGGAAAGCCCGGAATCAAGCGTTCCACAACCGCTGTTGTAGCTTCGGGCGTCACATCGCGCGGGCCTAGGCCCGTGCCGCCGGTGGTCAAGATGAGGTCGACCGCGCTTAGATCCGCGGTCTGTTTCAGAAATCCTTCGATGTCGTTCTGGTCGTCGGCCCGTACAGCACAGGAAACGACGTCCCAGCCCAGTTGCTTGCAACGAGATAAAACGGACGGGCCGGAGCGATCTTCTGATTTACCTGAGGAAACGGAATCACTGATCGTCAAAATCGAGACACGCATGAACAGGACGTTTCAGCCGGCCGTTTCGACGCCTTCAATCGAGGCAGCATCGCGCTGGCTTTCGTCGATCAGGCGAAGCGCTTCCATTAAGAGGCCGGTCGTGGTGCGAGAAATCGTGGAGCGCGAGGTAGTGGAATTGAAGTCAATTTCAAAATCACCAGCGGGCCAGCGCACCACCTGAAAGACAGCCTCTTCCCCTTCCACCGATCCCAGCTTGGCATCGGCGCATTGCCCTGACGTAAAGAACATCTCGCATGCCTCTCCATCACGACGGATGGTGAGTTGGCAGGATTTCTGGCCCATCTCAAGCGACTGCATGAGGTCCAGGATACTCATCTCCTCCAGGCGTCCTTGAATCACGCCCGGGCGGATCGCACGGTTCTGCAACTTTTCTAGCGCCAGTCGGTCGATCACCTTCTTGGTGCGACGAACGACATCCTTCAGAAAGAACGGCTTTACAACGAATTCCTCCACGCCCTCGACAATGGGCCTCAGCTTTTCTTCCACGTCGCTTCGGCTCGCCAAAAAAATGAAGGGAATGTGGCGGGTTTGCTGGCGCGCGCGAAGCTTTTCATAGAGCTGGCGACCATCCAAGCCGACCATGCGGTAATCGCAGAGGATCAGGTCCGGTGGATCGTCGACGATTTTCAAAAGCGCGTCGGCGCCGTCGGCAGCCGCAGACGTCTGGCAATGTGAAGCGAGGCCCTTCATGAGCAGGTCAAGGATCAGCGCATTGTCGTCCACGACCAGCACCCGGACGTCCTTTGCCGGTGTCACTGGCTCGCTCCGTCGCGCACGTAAACCCCGCTACGGCCGCCGGATTTTCTTAGGAGATACAAGTCGGTGATTTCCATGCCGCGTTCTAGCGCTTTGCACATATCGTAGATCGTCAGGGCAGCAACCGCCGCAGCTGTGAGAGCCTCCATTTCGACCCCCGTCGGCCCTGTTGCCGTCGCCTCCGAAGCAATCTTGATTCCATTCTTGCACAGCTTCGCGCTCACATCCACGTGCGTCAATTGCAGGGGGTGACAAAGTGGAATCAGTTCGGAAGTGCGCTTGGCGGCTGTAATTCCCGCAATGCGCGCAATCTCGAGCGGGCTCCCCTTAGGGGACCGGAGGACCTTGAGACGGTTCACCGTCGACGGCTTCATCCGCACAAAGGCATGCGCAACGGCCGTGCGAGACGTCGCCGGCTTTTCGCTAACATCTACCATACGCACCCGGCCCGATCTGTCGTAGTGCGAAAGCCTCTCTCTGCGCTTCATCGTCTCGACATTCCCGGATCGATCGGCTTGGTAGATCGCCGCGCCCACGTTGGCACAACGCGGGTCCCGGCGCAAGTCCAGGGGCCACGCGACTTTGGCGCAGCAGTTACTGTTTGCCCAAAGGGGAGATACACGGCAAGCCCTCTCAGGGCAGCGCGAGGCGTTGAAGGCGCATCCAGGCGCCGAGCAGGCCAAGGCCTTGCTAGTTCATCTTAGGCGGAGGGGGAGGATTGATGGTGGCGCCGTCCCAGTGTTCATCGGCCTTGCCGTCTTTGAAGCGCCACATGTCAAACCATGAGGTCGTGTATTTTTTCGACGGGTCTCGCGGATCGGTGAATTCACGAGGCGTGACGACAACGACTAGGTCGCCCTCGGCAATGACCGCTACGATCTTGGTTTTCGTAAGGTGCTCGGGGATCGGAGACGGCTTGCGAATAGACATGAAGAACTTGACGACTCCGTCGCGACCCGAAGCCACATTGGGATTATGTTGATGGTATGCCGCCGTCAGCCATTGGTCGGCCAGTTCCCAGTGATTGGCCTCCAGTAGGTCCTTCATGATGTGGTAGGCGGCCTGCTTGTTGATGTTCAATTGAGCGTCTTTGCTAGTGAACATCGCATCCGCCTCGGCGCCGGTGACGCCAATGACCGGCTCTTGCGCGCGCGTGGGCATCGAGGCCAGCACAAAGAGGAGTGAAGTGAGTAGAGCAAATCGCGTTTTCATGGCAGTTTGATACATCGGAGGCGCAAAACTGTCAAGCGCCCGAGGCCAAAATGCCCGCCACACCTGCAGAGAAACAGAAACTCATTTTTCTTCTGCCGGCGTGATGGTCGCGGGACCTTCCCCGACAATCTCGATAATGGCGGCTTCGTCCTTCGCGCCGTCGTAGTGGGGCTGTTTGGCCAGATCCACGACGTAGCTTCCCGCGGGCATCGGTACGGTCGCGTCGGGATCGAATTTTGTGCCGCTGCCAACCCACCACGTACCCGAGAGAACCGTAATGTAGCGATCATTGGGGTGGAAGTGGGGATGACTCATGTTGTGCGGATTCCATTTCACCAGCACGATGTAGAGCCCGGGCTTCGATGGGTCACCCAGCAGAACCGCCTGCTGCGCACCGGTCGGATTGCCAGTCCATTGGATCTGGTCCGGATGCAGATACGTCACCATGGCCGGATTCAGATCCGGGCCCCGGGGCGCGGCGCTGCTACCGGCCGAGCTAAGCGAACCGCCTGTGCTAAAAAACAGACCGGCTACCATCAGCATTGCCGATGGCAGGCGGCCCCACAACCTCCAGAAGCGGATCATGTTCCCCCCTTTCGAAATGAGCTTCCTGTGGTAACAACTCGTGTGTGGCCCGGGTTGACGATAACTTGGGAGCGGAGTACGCTCCGACGCCAACAATCCCGGCCCCGGAAGGCATTATCCCAGGAGGACACATGAGAATCCTGAAAAACTTGATAGGCGTGATACTTGTGTTTTTCGGAGGCGTCTGGTTCCTGCAGGGGATCAATGTGCTGCCGGGAAGCTTCATGACCGGACAGATCCAATGGGCGATCTACGGCGGGATCGCGTTCATTGTGGGGCTGGTGGTTTTGGTCTGGGCCAACAAAAAGCGTACCGCGGCCGCACCGCCCAACCAATCCTAGTGTCCGCGGCGGAGCAAGCAGACTTGACGGAATGAAACACAGGTGAGCGGGGTCACGTGGCCCAAGGTGGGGTCGCATCGCGTTTCTACGGGATCAAAGTTTTCCGCGGCGAGGAAATACATCCACCCACTCTCCGCTTTCTAGCTGCAACCGCGAGGTGTGAACCACGAGAAAACAGTTCGCGCGCACAACAGCGCCAATGTCCCCTGAGCCTTCCCAAAGCAGAGCTTCCACCTTCGGGTCGCCGCCGGTTTCCCCCGAGGGCCAGGTGAGGCGCGCGGGAAGAAAATGAGCCACCATGCCTTTCTCGGTGATCGGATGGGCCAGTTTGGCTTTGAAAAAGGGGAGAAATTCGGACGCGTGGCCGCTCAGGAGATCAATGGCGGGCAAGACGAAAAGTTCGAATGTGATCATTGTCGAAACCGGATTGCCCGGCAGACCGAAGACCGGCTTGCCGCAACACCATCCAAAAACCGCCGGTTTTCCTGGACGGATTGCCACCGCGTCAAAAAAGATCTCTGCGTCGAGATCCCGCAAAACTGTCTCAACCAGATCGTACCTTCCGGCAGAGACACCGCCGCTTAGGATGAGCAGGTCTGCGCGTAAAGCGTGTTCGATGCGCATACGGAGTTCGGAGACTTCGTCGCGCGCGCTGCCGACCAAGACCGGTTCGCCGCCGGCCAGCGCAACTTGCGCGGCCAGTGAAATGCTGTTGCTGTTGCGGATCTGATAGGGACCGGGCTTATCACCGAGGTTGATGAGCTCATCGCCGGTCGAAAGAATGGCAACGCGCGGGCGGCGGCTGACCTGCAAACGGGCCCGGCCCACTTCGGCGGCCATGGCCAGCTCGGCATAGCTCAGGCGCGTGCCACGGGGAACGACGACCTCTCCCACCCGTGCCTCGGCCCCTGCCAGAACATAGTGCTGCCCTGCGTGCGCCGCCTGTTCTGGCACGACAAAATCACCGTCCACCCGGGTGTGTTCGTGCATCAGAACCGCGTTTGCGCCTTTGGGCACAGGCGCACCGGTGAGGATGCGGACGCACTCACCCTCGCCGACAGCACCTTGAAACGCAAACCCCGCGCGGCTCTCACCGATCAATCGCAGGCGCGCGCCGGGCAGTGTCGCATCGGCAGCGCGAAGAGCAAAGCCATCTCGGATCGAGCGGTTGAATGGAGGATAATTGCGGTCTGCAAGGAGGTCCTCGGCGAGAATGCGTCCGAGCGCTATGGAAGGATCGTTGCTGATATCGAGCGTTTCCGTTGCCGCAATTTTGGCGGGTGCACCCGTGCGAGTGCCGATTACCTCGATCACTTTAGCGCGCGCATCTTCAAAAGAGAACATGGCGAGACTATAGCCACGCGGCGAGTTTCGAGCCACGCGGGACGATGGTGGCATCACGTTCTGGACCGGTCGAGATCATTCCGATTTCGACCTTCAGCTGATCGGAGATGAAATTCAGATAATCGCGCGCTGCGGTTGGCAGGTCGCGTACGTCTTTGACACCGAACGTAGGCTTTTTCCAACCCGGGAGAGTTTTGTACTCCGGCTCAATCTGGGACAGCGTTTCGACGTCCGGGGGCATCTCTGTGATCCGTTGGCCCTTGTGCCGGTAGCCGACGCACACCTTGATTTCAGGCTGTTCGTCAAAGACATCGAGTTTCGTGACGACGAGCGAATCGATCCCATTGAGCATCTTGGCGTAGCCAAGAACGACAAGATCGAGCCAGCCGCAACGGCGCGGGCGTCCGGTGACCGCGCCAAATTCGTTGCCGCGGGCGCGGACCTCCTCAGCGTCGAAATCGGGCATTTCCGTGGGAAAGGGCCCGCTGCCGACGCGCGTTGTGTACGCCTTGGTCACTCCCACCACTCCGGAGATGCGGGTAGGAGCCACGCCAAGACCGGTCGAGGCGCCACCGGAAATCGCGTTCGACGACGTGACGAAGGGATACGTACCGTGGTCGATGTCGAGCATCGTGCCCTGTGCACCCTCCAAAAGCACCGACTCGCCATGATCGAGAGCGTCATTGAGGAGCACGGCTGTATCGACAACGAGGCCACGGATGTGCGCAGCAAGCTCCAAGTACTGCTCCAGAAGCCCGGCTGTTTCGAGCGGATGGCCATGGGCTGCAGCGCAAATCGCATTCTTCTCAGCGATGGCGCGCTCCAGTTTGATGCGGAAACATTCCGGTTCGAGCAATTCGCAAACACGGATTCCGCGCCTCGCCATTTTGTCTTCATAGGCGGGGCCGATGCCGCGGGACGTCGTGCCGATCTTCGCTTCGCCGCGCGCCGCCTCCGCCGCCTTATCGACTTCGCGATGGTAGGGAAAGATGACGTGGGCGCGATTGCTAAGAAACAGGCGGCCTCGGATCTCCACGCCGGAGCGTTTGAGGTTTTCTAATTCACCGACAAGGGCTGCGGGGTCGACCACCGTTCCTGGACCTATGATGGCCTTTTTTCCCGGACGCAAGATCCCGCTCGGAACCAGCTGAAGAACGTAGCGATGATTGTTGAAAATGACAGTGTGGCCGGCATTGTGGCCGCCGGCGTAGCGCGCGGTAAAATCAAACGAGGAGGCAAGGTAGTCGACCACCTTGCCCTTTCCTTCGTCGCCCCATTGGGCACCGACGACGGCGATCGCTTTGGTCCGGCCCTTCTCCACGACTCCCACCGCTCCCAAACCACACGAATCGCACCTTCCCGGTCACAACTGAAACATTACAGGAGGGCCGACACGATAAGCACCAAGTGCTAATCCTACGCCGCACACGGAGGGAAAGGCAAGCGCGCACCGAAAACCCGGAAGGTTGGAGAAAAACCAGTCTAGGCCTTGCCGAAGATTTTTTCGGCGATGTCAGCCGCGATAGGAACGCGAAATCGCTCGCCTTGATAGGCCTTGACCATCAGCAGGATCCACAGCACGAACACCAAAAGACCCACAATCCCGGACAGCGCCCAGGCCATCGAGAATCCCCCAAATCCCGACATGAACATGCCGAACCCAAAAAACATGCTCAGAATGATCTCGATGATGTGCAGGCCACCGAATACGACGATCGATTGAGCGGCATGGAAGCGGACATAGGGGCGCTTGTCGATGAAATAGAAGATCAACCCCGTAATCCAACCCAACACATAGCAGAGCAGGCCCGCCACATTTTCGGCCATTTGCTGCGTGGGCGCGGCAGAGCTGGCCGGTGGAGGTGCCGTCGGGCTAGCGGCCGGCGTCGACTGAGGGGCGCCGCAGCTGCCGCAAAAGGCAGCATTGTCGGCGATCGCGGCACCGCATTTTGTGCAATGTGGCATAGCAATCTCCCAAACCAGTTGGAGCGCAGCCTATCAAAACCGGCCAAGCCGGGCAAGCGCAATCATTCCGCCGCTCGACTCGCACAGGATCCGCCGCGCGCTTCTTTCTTACGGCCTCTAAGGCCGAAGTCGTCGATAGCGCTGCGGCCGGAGGAACGGATGCGAACGAACGCGGGGGCGCGGAAGCGGCCGCTAAAGCGGATTACGATGGGCTGGACATCGAGGCGAGAAACTCCGCGTTTGTCTTGGTCTTCGCAAGCCGGCCGAGGAGAAGCTCCATCGCCTCGACAGTCGAGAGCGGGCTGAGCACTTTGCGCAGTACCCAGATGCGGTTCAGTTCGTCGGCTGGGAGAAGCAGTTCGTCTTTTCGCGTGCCAGAACGATTGATGTCGATAGTGGGGAAAACACGCTTGTCCACGAGTCGGCGATCGAGGT
>CAYOXF010000023.1:0-14355 GCA_964407845.1 uncultured Acidobacteriaceae bacterium
AATTTGGCTCTGATAGGCAAAGCGGTTGAGCGCCCAGGCCTGCAACTGACCGCGGCGGAGGGTGCCCTCGTGCATGAGCACGTGAAACGGATGTTGATGGTGGTAGCGTTCCCTGCCAATGGCATGGAAAGCGGCCACAAACTGCGCCTCAGGGAGAAGCGATTCGCTCACAGGGTAAACTCCATTCCATCCGAGGCCACTTGCCAGCCGGCCTCACGGACCATGCGGTGAGCCTCGCTCGCCTCGTCCAGCACAGGATTCGTATTGTTCAGGTGGATTAGGATGCGGCGCACGTTTTGAGAACCTTCGGTCTGCTCGAGAAGCCCGCCCGTCCCGGAAAGCGGCACGTGGCCGATCTCTCGTGCTGTCTTGCCCGCGCCGCGAACATCGATGAGTTCGTTATCGGTCCAGAACGTGCCATCGAGCAGAGCAAGTTGACTGTCAGCCAAACTGCGCTTCCACTCCTCGCCAGGGCCGGGAAGGCTGGGTGCGTAGAACAGGCGCTTTCCTCCTTGTGTCAACTCAAGGCCAATCACGGCTTCCTGTTTCGGCAGACTGTTTCGCAGGCGCTCGCTCACGTAGTCCGGGAATGCACCGTGAAGAGGGACGGCACGACAGCAAAGATTCTTGTTCTCACCAGAAGCGTTCCGGGGAGAAATCGGCATAGGGTGCCCGAGTGGGAGCGTATTCCATTCGACGGGGGGCGTAGAGCGCTCCAGCGTTCGGAACAGGGAATTTTCTTCGGTGAGTACGCGCCTGACACCGTCGGTTGAATAGAGGTGCAGGGGTTCGAACTCCCGCAGGTGAAGTAGTCCCAAAACGCAATCGACATCAGCACTGGTCAGCACCACAGCATGGATCGGAGTGCTGCGGGTTTGGTGGGTGGGCGCGAAATCGGGATCCCTCAACAGCTGTTGGCGAAGGTCAGGAGAGGCGTTCAGCAGCAACCAACCAGACGGGGCGAGCGAGACAGCGACCTGCGCTTGGGTCCTGGCTCCGCCCTTCAACTGACTTCCCCGCAACCGGCTGCAGTTGGAACATCCGCAATTCCATTGGGGGAAGCCGCCACCGGCGGCGGAGCCGAGAACCTTGATGCGCATCCAAACTACAGTTCGGCGTTTGCGTAAGAGCTGACTTCACAGCTCAGGCAGATCTCTTCGTGCTGGGGCGTGGTCCATTCCATGGTTAATTCCTCCAATATAAGTGACATACGGAACACTAGTTGCGGTACCAGCAGAGCGTAACCTATTAAGTTTAGCTCAATAGAACGGCTTTCAGCAACTCCTATTTAGCTCTGGGTGACGTCAAGCTGCCTTACTCGGCCGTGCGAACCGATGCCTGCTCAGTCTCATTTTGGCTGCAGTGCTCTCTCCTCGGGCGCTCAGGGCAGATGGCACGCGCGGGTCGAAGGTGTTGTCCGCGACTCGAGTGGCGCCTTTGTAGGCGATGCCGAGGTCAAGCTAACCGCCGCCTCCTACTCGGCTGGCGCAACTACCGGCCCAGCTGGGGCTTTCTCATTCGTTGATGTCCCGGCAGCATCAGGGACTATCGCAATCGCGGCGAAGGGCTTTCGGCCAACCGAGCTCGCCTGGAAGGCTTGGCTCACGGGCGGTGAGGCCGGCATCGACGTGAGGGCTCTCGCCGAGCGCCTCGAGTTCCGCGGCACATTTTTCCTTAATGAGGTGATGGAACCCGTTTCAAATGTCCCTTGCACTTCGGCCACGCCGAACTGCCCTCCGGTCGAGTTCCCTCGCCGTTAGAGCCCGGAGAAAAAGCAGTCCTATTGAACTAGTGCGTGGCCAACTCGGGAGGTGGGTATTCCGGCAGCTTAGCGTTCTTCGCCTCAGTGCGTTTGACCTCTAGATCATCGAAGAGAATTGATGGACTGATGACGGTGGTGGGAATCATTCCTTCGCGGTTGCTCACGAGTGGGTCGTTGCCGGCCGCAACGAGATCATTTCGCAGGGTGCGTGTATCGAGCTTATCGAAAACTGCGCCGCGAACGAGCTCCTCACGGCCGTCCTTTTCATAGACGCGATAGAGCAGGCGCGGCTCGTATTGTCTTCCTCCCAATGTTTCGACACGATAGCCGTACGGCTTCGCTTCCTCGCGGCACATGTCGATGAGTTTCTGTTTGAGCTCGGTGGGTGAAAGTGTTTGTTTCGGCTCTACAATCAAATTGCCAATGCTCGACGTGACAAACTGGCTGGGTGCGGCGCGGCCGTGGCCGTTCGACTCGGGAAAATCCCGAATCGGCTCACGACCGAGAAGATAGTTTACAAGCATTCCGTCCCGGATTACGGACACTCGTTCGGCTCGTACGCCCTCTTCATCCGTTTCATAGCTGCCGATCAGGGACTTGCCCTGAAACGTTTTCACCGTGGGATCGTCTTCAACCGACAGAAACGTCGGCAGAACGCGGCTCTTGTAGTGCGCGGCATACTCTCCGATCGTCCGCGCCGAATCGCCTGGATCCGGCCGTCGCCCCTCTATGTTTCTGCCGACCATCCCGTTGAAAATGTCGCTCGCCGCGTCGGGAGAGAAAAGCACCGGGCCCAGATAATCCTCATCCACAATGGGCGCTTCGCGTAGCTCTTTAAGCGTCTCGATCGTCTTGGCCGCATCGGCTATAAATCCCTCTGGCGTAGGCAGATCCTCTAAGCTTGCCGCCGCAAAGTAGGGCGACCGTTCCAGGCGCATCCCGTCGGATGCCTGTGTCGAACCCGCTAGCGTCAGGTAATACACCGTGTAGCCGTCTCGGGTCACAGTCCCTTCCGTATTCACGAAGTATTGGTTGACAGTTCGGGAACGAAAGACCGCCGACAAAGATTCGATCTTCGGATCGCTGCGGAACAAAGCCGTGGCACTCTCCATGGCGTCTCGCCACGGCTTGGGATCGAAAGCGAGCTTGACCACCGGTCCGATCGACTCAACCACCGGGGCGTGCGCAAAATCATCGAAGGGCTGGTCGGAGGTGTACTCGCGGAGAGCGGCTTTCTTCGCGGCTAGGGCTTCGCTGGCCGCTTTGAAGGCCTGATCGGTTGCGAGCCACAGTTGCCGGCGCAGTGCGATCGGATCGTTGTCGAGCGGCGCCACGTTGACGCCCGCACTGCCTGGGCCGTAGCTATCCTGCTTGTAGTCACCCACTCGCACTACAACCCGTAGGGATCGTGAGTGCGTCCGCTGCTCTTCACGCAATGCCCCGAAGGCAGCCTCTGCGTCATATTGCTCCACGTCCCACAAGTGGTACTCGATGTAATACGGCGCCGGCACGTTTTCCATTTTCAGCTGTGCCTTCGAGCGCTCGAGCTCCTCGCGCATAGCCACGAGTAAGGGATCGGAGGACGTGGCGGATCGAGATGAATTCGCCCTTTGCTGGCCACGAGCCGGGAACAAGCAGAGGATCAGCAGAAAGATAACTGGCCACCGCAAAACGGTTCTGAGCGGCCTCATGGCCTGGCTTCCTTAGGGCCCGCTGTCTTGGTGGGAGACTCGAACCCGGGCGGTGGCAGCAGCGGAGGCCTCTGGGTTCCCTTGGCCCGCTTTTGTACCTCCATTTCCGAAAAAAGCATAGCCGGCGCTACGGCGGCGACCGGCACCTGCCCGGATTCGGCGCCGCAGATTCCGTTGAAGACCTGCTCAGTTCCTCCTGTCAGGATGATGTTGTTGAGCGAAAGCAGCGGTGTCCCCACGATGTCGACTCCGCGTACCAGCTCGTCGGGACGGCCATCTGGATACACGCGCCACACCATTACCGGAATGACCTGAAAGGCCTGCGGCAGCGCACGCGTCGTCAACGTAAAGCCGCCCTGAATGTCTTCGAAGTAGAGGCCGTAGGGCTTCCCCTGTTTCTTAATCTCCTCGATAAACTTTGCGCGCAACTCCGAATCCTTGACCGTGTTGGTGGAGGTCACGATCAGATTGCCCTGCCGTCCCGTAGGCATCAGGCCGACTTGGCGTCGTCCGTGGCCATTGGAACGGTTGAAGTTCGTGATGGGCATTCGCGACATCAGGAAATTCTTCAAAACGCCGTTTTCGACAGCCTCTACTCGCTCCGCCGGTACTCCTTCGTCGTCAAAATCGTAGTGGCCAGCGAGCTGGATACCGTTCAATTCCTTGAGCGTTGGATCATCCACCACGGTCAAAAATGAAGGCAGTATCTGCTGGTTTACCTTCTTGGTGAAGGTTTGACCTTCGCGTTCATCTCGTTGCCGATGACCCTCGAGCCTGTGTCCGAGCACTTCATGGAAAAATACCGCCGCCGCTCTGCCGGAAAGTAAAGCGGGGCCGATGTAAGGGTCGGCCGGAGGAGCAGACCGCAGGGCCTGCAGGTCCGTGCCAATCTTCTCGACCTTGGCGATCAGCTCCGATTCGGAAGGAAGCTGGTTCGGTGAAGTTGCTTGAAACGTTTCGACGCGCAGCAAATCCATACCATCGTCGGCGCGTGTCTCCCCTTCGACGATGAGTCGAACGATGGTCGATGGTTCAACGATTGCCGTTCCTTCGCTCGTCGCCAGATAGGAACGAGAGGTCCCTCCCTGCAGCAAGACGAGAGACGTGTATACGTCTGGATACTTCAGAAAAACGGCCGAGATTCGCCGGAGTCGGTCTTCCCAGACTTTCTGATCGAGTGAAAAGGGTGTGAAGTTCCCGCCCAACTCGATTTTGGCGTTTTCTTTGGAAAAGTCCGGAGACTGGTCCTCTTCCTGGGACCGTACCGCTTCGTTCGTTTTTACTCGAAGGAACGCGCCGGATGCCTGTTCGTATTCGCGGTTGGTCAGCTGCCAAAGAACACGTGCCGTCGAGTCCGGGTTATTCCCTAAGGGCAGCATGCCGGAGGTGATTCCGGAGGGACGGCTCGTGCCATGGGTGTTATCAAGGGCGGGAGTGCCGACCCGCATCATCACGTCTGCTTGGCGCCGACGGATGTCCGCGGATGCAACCAGGCTTCCGTTGACAGCCGCAATGGTGACGCCGCCTCCGTCTTGGGCAGCGTAGCTAAGGAAGTAAGGTGCCGGCTCGGATTTGGCAAGCGCGGCACTGGCCCGCGCAAGCTCCCTCTGCATGGTCTCGAGCAGCAGGTCCGGGGGCCCAGACGAGGAGAGCGCCGAAAAGGGAATGCCGACCCAGATCGCAAGCACGTACAGGCTAGCTCGAAAGGGGAAGTGCGTCATGGATTGCTTCGAATCTCAAAGAACTGCCAATCTAGCACACCGTTGGGCTTGCCGAACGAGAAAAGGGACGGCGCGTTCGGAAGCACAAACGGGTCAGGAGCTCAGAGCTTACTCGGACCAAAAGGCTAGATTTCTCAAAACGGCAATCGGCATGGGATGATCCTTTACATAGCGAGGAGCGAGAATGGGTATCCCAAGGAGCCCATAGGAAGCGAAACGGAGGAAAGACGTTCGTGGTGACCACGAAGCTTCGTATACTCGGAGTCGCTGCCCTCATTTTTTCTTAGTTTCGCTGTTGGCCGCTCTGAGCCACAGACACCCGTGCTGTCAGATGCCGAGATTCGGAAAATCCTCGTCGATCGAATCGACGTCCAGCACCAGAGCGTCGGGATCGTGGTGGGGGTTCTTGGGCCCGAGGGACGACGTGTCATCGCCTACGGACAGCTGGACAAGGGCGATCCGCGCGCGCTCAACGGCGACACCATCTTTGAAATCGGATCGGCCACCAAGGTCTTTACAGCGCTTCTGCTCGCCGACATGGCCGAGCACCACGAAGTGGCTCTCGACGATCCCGTAGCCAAGTATTTGCCGTCGGGCGTCAAGATGCCAGAACGCAACAGCCGCGTGATCACGCTCGTCGATCTGGCGACGCACACCTCCGGCCTCCCACGCCTGCCTGGGAATCTTAATCCCAAAGACCCTGCGAATCCTTATGCGGACTATTCGGCGACGCCCCTCTCTTGACCTGCGATGGCAGGATCGCTTCCGCATCTGGTCATTACGCCAATGTGGAGGTCGTATAGGGTGCTACCCGACCATGCCATCGGCTACCGCCCAGATACAAAAACGCGACGTGCCCGGGCTTCATGTTTCAGGTTCTAAGATTGTCAACTAAGGCCCCGCTCGAACCAACTGAGTTCCTCCAACCTACGCTTTCTGAAAGGGCCGCTCGCCATTTCTTTTCAATGACTTAGCTCATCCTAAGCCAGGCCGTGGGCCAAGTAGCCCCTGCAAACTACGTAACTTAAAGCTGGAGAACACGTCTGTCTTGAGAGAAGAAGGTGCGAGGTAGGCAATCGGACAAGGTTGATCGGCAGGAGAAGTCAATGCGTTGGGTGAAACAGGGCTTGGCGCTACGGATCTTACTATTTCTAGCAACCGGGGTGGGCGGGGCAGCGCTCGTCGGAGCGATCTCCGCCTCTTTAAAGGCTCAGCAGCCGACCGTAGCCAGGCAAGTCGGCGTCATCAAGAATATCAATGGAAACTCAATCACGCTGACAACCGATCAGGGCGCAGACATCATCGTTCAGGTGGCGAGCAACGCGGCCATGGTGCGTGTCGCTCCCGGGCAGACCGATCTGAAGAACGCAACTCCGATTCAGCTGTCCGATCTCCATGTGGGTGACCGAATTCTGGTGCGAGGACAGCCCTCAAGCGACGGGAAATCATTCGTGGCCGTTGGCGTGATCTCCATGAGCCGCTCCGACGTCGAAGCCAAGCAGCGACAGGAACGCGAAGACTGGCAGCGCGGCATCGGCGGTCTGGTCAACGCGCTCGATTCAACCAACAGAACGATCACGATTTCTGTGGCAGCAATGGGTGGAGTGAAAACAGTGATCATCCAAACGACCGCAGGAACGGTCCTCAGGCGCTACTTACCGGACTCGATCCAGTTCGACGAGGCCAAGCCAGCGCCGTTTGACCAGATCAGGCCCGGAGATCAACTTCGCGCCCGTGGAACGCGCAGCGCCGACGGAAGCGAATTTACGGCAACAGAGATTGTGTCGGGGTCTTTTCGCAATATCTCCGGAACGATCCGTTCGATCGATCAAAACGCAAGCACCCTGACGCTCATGGACCTGGCCACGAAGAAGCCCTTTTTGGTGAAGGTTACTGCTAAATCGCAGCTTCGGTCACTGCCTCCGGAGCTGGCGCAGCGCCTCGCGTTCCGCCTGAAGGCAGCGAAGGCCGGAACACCGGATGCGAACAGCGGTGCTGCAAGTCCCTCCGGACAAGCCGCCAATGCGAACGGAGGCCAACGCCCGGCAGGAGCGGGCGCAGGCCGCCCTGGCGGTGGACCAGGAGGAGATTTTCAGCAGATCGTGAACCGCACGCAGACCGTCGCGTTCACGGACTTTAAGAAAGACGATGCAGTCATGATCGTGGCGACCGAAGGCACCGATGCAGGCCAGGTGACAGCCATTACAGTGCTAGGCGGTGTGGAGCCGATCCTGGCAGCGGCGCCGGCCGGCAGCCAGGAGATGGCGCTGTCGCCGTGGAGCCTTGGCGCATCAACGGGTGAGGATTCTCCTTAGCCCGACCCCGCCTGCATCTTGGCTTTAGCTAGGGGACACAATGAGATTTCGGCAGCTGGGGCGATTGTTGTGTTTTTGTGGTCTCGTTTTTCTCGCGCTCTCGAATCCGCACACCCTCGGTGCGCAAGCCCCGACGCAGGACCTCAACGGCCAAGTGCTGGATCCTTCGGGGGCCGCGGTGATGAACGCGTCGGTAACAGTGACGACGCCCACGGGAAGCAAACTCAGCGCAACCACCAATCAGCAAGGCATGTTCAACGTGAAGGGCCTCGCGCCGGGAACGTATACGCTTGAGGTCACGGCCGCCGGGTTTGCGACCTACGAAAACACCAACGTGGAAGTTGGCCCCCATCCAGCTCAGCCGCTCAAAGTGGCGCTTGAAATCCAAGAGCAACAAGAGAAGGTCGTCGTCGCAGGGGAGGGACCAACGATCGACGTCAGTCCCACCGCCAACGCCGGAGCCATCGTCATCTCGGGCAAGGAGCTGGAGGCGCTGCCGGACGATCCAGACGAGCTGCAAAGCGACCTGACGGCGCTGGCCGGGCCTTCGGCGGGACCGAACGGTGGCCAGTTCTATATCGACGGCTTCACGGCCGGACAGCTGCCTCCAAAGTCGGCCATCCGAGAAATCCGCATTAACCAGAATCCGTTCTCGGCGCAATACGACAAAGTAGGTTACGGTCGGATCGAGATCTTTACAAAGCCCGGCTCAGACAAGTGGCACGGACAGTTCTCGGTCAATGGCAATGATTCCGCCTTCAACTCGAAAAACCCGTTCTACCATGCAGAGAGTGCCGAAACTCCCTACCCCAGCTATTACTCGGTCCAGTACAGCGGAAACGTCGGCGGACCGCTCAGCAAAAACGCCTCTTTCTTTTTGAACGCGGATATTCGAGACATCAACAATCTGGCGGTCGTCAATGCAGAAGTAGTGAACCCGGCTTCGCCCGGTTTCCCAATCGTACCCTTCAGTGCGGCGATACCGAATCCGCGGACCCGATACAACATTGGGCCCCGGGTGGATTATCAACTCACGAAGACCAACACGCTTTCGGTCCGCTATCAATACTACCGCGATAACCAAGACAACGACGGAATCGGCGGGTTTTCATTACCGTCTCAAGGCTACAACATACTGACCACGGAACAGACGCTGCAGGCGAGCGATACGCAGACGATCGGCGCGAACATGGTGAACGAAACGAATTTCCAATACCTGCATGATACCAGCAGCCAGATCCCTGCCAGCACCGCCACAACCCTGCAGGTGCAAGGCGCGTTTACCGGAGGAGGCAGCAACGCGGGAACGATCATCGACGATACGAATCACTACGAGCTTCAGAATTACACCTCCATCCAGCACGGCAAACACTTCATCAAGTTGGGAGGACGGTTGCGCGTCGTCACCGACGCAAACAGCTCCACAACCGGCTTTAACGGCTCTTACATCTTTCCATCGATCGAGGCATATCAGAGCGCGCTGGCATTGGGAACTCAGACGGCCACCCAGTTTCTGCTGACCGCCGGTTCGACTGCCGCCGTGCCCGGAAACCCCTTCTTGCGGATCAACCAACTGGACGTTGGCGTATACCTGGAAGACGACTGGCGGATTCGTCCTAACATTCTGCTGAGCTATGGCTTGCGGTTCGAATCGCAAAATAATATTGGCAATGCTGCCGACTGGGCTCCTCGCCTGGGCTTCGCGTGGGGCTTGGGGGGTCGGGGCGGCGGCACACCGAAGACGGTGCTGCGCGTCGGCTTCGGCATCTTCTACGATCGCTTCAACTCGTCTTACGTGCTCGAAGAAAACCGGCTAAACGGGACCTTGCAGGCACAGTATGTCTATGCAAATCCCGACTTTTTCCCAAGCGTAGTGCCTACTGCTGTGGTCGCTCCCAGCCTCTATCAGTTGCCCACCTTGCATGCGCCTTATGTGCTGCAAACCGCCGTGAGTTTGGAGCGCCAGCTGTCGAAGATTGCAAATATGTCGGTTTCCTATTTGAATTCGCGCGGTGGGGACCAATTGTTGACGAACAATATCAACATTCCGGTTGCGGGCACCTATGACTATCCCTTCTACACGAGCCCGACACCGGGCACGCGACTGCAAACGCAATTCGACAACGTCTATCAATTTCAGTCTCAGGGCATTTTCAACGAAAATCAGGTCTTTGTGCAGGCGACCGTACGTGCGGGTTCGAAACTGATGCTCTTTAGCAATTACACGCTGACGTATGCAGATGGCGATACCGCATCGGCCACCAGCTTTCCGTCGAATCCTCACAACTTGATGCAGGATTACGGCCGCTCTCCCTTCGACATCCGCAACCGGTACTTCATGGGCGGAACGATTGCGCTGCCCTTCAACTTCCGGCTCAGCCCATTCCTAATTGTGAGCTCCGGAACACCCTACAACATCACACTGAGCCAGGATCTGATCGGAAGTGCACAGTTCAATCAACGGCCGACGCTGGCGAACGGGGCGACCGGGCCAACCATCGTGAGCCTACCCGCCGGCACGTTCGACACGGTGCCCGCGCAGAACGCCACGCCCATACCGTTTGATTACCTGACCAGCCCCGGGCTCTCAACCTTGAATCTTCGCTTGAGCAAAACCATCGGATTTGGCGGGGAATCGACCGGATCAGCTCGCCCGCAGGGAGGGGGAGGTGACTATGGAGGAGGGCGCGGCCGGGGAGGTCCCTTCGGAGGAGGGGGAGGGCCTCGCGGCCTTAACAGCGGAGGCAGCACAGACCGGCGCTACAACCTGACCTTCAGCGTACAGGCACGCAACATCTTCAATCACGTGAATGTTGCCACGCCGACCGCCGTTTTGAATCCGCCGACGGTGGAGCTCCCGCAAGCGTCAGCGTCGCCCTTCTTTGCCACACCCAACCAGTTGGCGGGTGGTTCGTTTTCATCCAACACTGCGAACCGGCTGATTTATTTGCAGGCTTCGTTCAGCTTTTGAGGCTCGTGACTCAAAGGCGAGGATTTCGGGAATTTCACCTGGCGCTCGTACGGCGCCCCCTCGAGTAGCAGCACACCTACCAATTCCACAACGACCACGATCCCAATGACAAGATACGCCGTGGCGGCAGACAGGTGGGGAATCAGAACGCCAATCGTGCCCGACAAGATCGCCAGCCCGTACAAAAACAGCACGGCACCCCGATGTCCCAGACCCAAGTTGGATAACCGATGCGCCGTATGGTCTTTACCAGGAGACGTGAAGGGAACGAGTCCTCGACGGGAACGGGAGATGGAAATCAGAATCGTATCGAATATGGGCACGCCCAGGATCAGAACGGGAACGACCCACGACAGCGACGATGCGCTGTCGGGTCGTATCTTGAGGCCAAGGGTGGCCATCAGAAAACCTAAAAACATAGCTCCGCCGTCGCCCATGAAAATCTTCGCCGGGCTAAAGTTCCAGCGCAAGAACCCGAGTGCCGCGCCTAGCGCGGCGGCACCGAGAATTCGTATGAGCGTCTGTCCATTCAGAATCGCGGAGAGCGTAAAGAACGCTGCGGCGATCGCGGCAATTCCGGCGCACAGCCCATCCATGTGGTCCAAAATGCTGAAGGCCGCCGTAATGCCGATGACCCAGAAGAGCGTCAAGCCAACGTCCAGAACCGTACCGCCCAGGCCGGAAACAAACTGTGAGAAAAGCTGGGCGTGTATCCCCGAAGCGAGCAAAAACAGCCCCGCGATGGGCATACCCAGGAAGAGCTTGACCTGATGATGCAGCAACCCGCCGTCATCCAGGAAACCGACTACGGCTAGAAGCGTGGCTCCCGCGAAAATGCCTGCAATCTGCTGCTGTGGTATGCGGTGGAGCGTCATCAGTACCGCCAGCACAAAACCCAGATAGATGGCGATTCCGCCCAGGAGCGGTATGGGGCGGATATGAACCTTCCGCGGACCTGGGTGATCCACCATGCCGTGTCGCAGCGCGAAACGGCGAATCGGAATCGTCAGGCCGAGTGAACCCACGAACGCCACGATGAAAGCAACGAGATCGGGAGGGAGCTTCATGGCTCGCTTTGCACGAAGACTATCTCGCCGTTAAGCATTTTTTCGAAGATGCCGTGAGTCTCCTGCTTGCTGTGGGAGTCACATTGGATAGGCGCAACCAAGAAGGGATGTGCCACCCCTTCCTATGCTCTGAGATGACCGCCCCTCCCATTTTTTTCGTTTGCCGCTTCCTCCACAATCCGTACAAAACGTTGCAATTCGTTCACTGTAGCATATCTCTGGGCTGTCTCTCGGGCTCGGCGGCCCATCTCAGCGAGTCTTGCGGGATCACCGCGTAGATCCAGAATAGCCGCAGCGACCCTCACCGGATCGTCCGGATCGACCGCTAATCCACAGCCAGATTCGACAACGATCCGCGCCGCATCGCTTCGCGAGTCGGCCAAAGCCAGCACGGGACGTCCCGCTGCCAAAATCCCGTATATCTTGCTGGGAACCACGACCCCTTCGAGCCCACGCCGCACAGTGACGATGTGCACGTCGCCCGCCCTCATCACATGAGGCACTTGCTCGGCGGGACGAAACGGCAAGAATCGGACGTTCGCACGACTTGCGGCCGCGGCCTCGAGCGCCCCGCGGTTTGCCCCATCCCCTATGAACACGAGCCCGACGTTTTCCTTGCGCAGAAGCTCGGCCGCTTCGAGCAACGTGCCCCACGCCCCATAGAAGCCGAGATTGCCCGCGTGCAAAGCGACAAAAGGGAAACCAGATCGAATCTCGCGGACCATGGGGTCGTCTTCCGCTGGCAGGGAAGCAGGAAACGTCGCCCCGTCGCGCACGACCACGACGCGCTCGGCTACCACTCCTTTGGCGAGGATTCGGTCCCGCATGTCGTCCCCGAGCACGATTACGCGGGCGGCACGCCGGAGGGCGTGGCGGTGCATCTTCTCCCACTGTTCGACCCAGCGGCTCGGCTGCACAATCTCGCCGCCGAGGGCCATGTCCGGGTACATATCGCGAATGTTATAGACAAATGGCCGGCCGGACAGCCACGCCACAAAGGCCCCGGCGATGCCTGCAACGGGAGGGTCAGTCATGGCCAGAATGAGGTCTGGGCGAATCGTGAGGGTGCGGGGAAGCGCCAGGGCCAGGTAGGTCAGATAGTTCGACACGCGGCGGCGCATTTGGTGCCGCGGGTAGGCGGTCGAACCCACCCGTTCGACCACAACCCGGTTACGCACATCGCGGCGGAGAAGTGCATACGGATAATGCTGCTCGGGGTCGTACGACGGCCGCCCCGCCACGACAGTGACTTTGTGCCGCTCGGCCAACATTTCGGCAACGACCTGCGCCATTCTGGCGGTAGCCGATGTGTCGGGCGGATAGTATTCATTGAGCAGGAGGATGTGCATCCTGTTCAGTTCCCACGTTGGGCAAATCGTTCCGTAGATTCTTCGGTGGTTTGTGACGGTTGCTTTCTTTCCAGGATGAAATTGCCGAGTACGAGCACGTCCATGCGCGTCCGGCGAAAACACTCCAGCGCTTCTTCCGGGCGGCAAACAATCGGTTCGTTGTCATTAAACGATGTGTTCAGGACCACTGGCACACCGGTCTCCTCCCCGACGGCACGAAGAAGATTCCAGTAGAGCGGGCTGGCCGAGCGGCTCACGGTTTGCAGGCGCGCGGTGCCGTCGACGTGCGTGGGCGCAGGAATTTCCCTACGCTTTTCCGGACGCACCGGATAAGCAAAAGTCATGAACGGTGAAGGGTGCGTCTTTTCGAAAAAATCCCCCACCGCCTCCTCCAAAATCGACGGCGCGAAAGGCCGGAATATTTCGCGGCGCTTGATGCGCCGGTTCAGAATGTCTTTCATTTCCGGGCGCCGCGGGTCGGCAAGGATGCTGCGATGACCGAGCGCGCGCGGCCCCCATTCCGCTGCTCCCTGGAACCATCCCACGATTTTTCCAGCGGCAATGTGGCATGCCGTCCTGTGGCACAACTCCGACTCATCCAGCTCTCCGATGGCTACACCATCGGAAGAAGGAATTCTGTCGACAACCTTGCGAATTTCCTCTGCCCGAAACTGCGGTCCCCAATACGCATGGCTCATCTGAAATTCCCGCGGCCGCCCCAAAATCTGATGGTACACGGCAAAAGCGGCACCGACGGAAAGACCCGCGTCTCCGGCCGCCGGTTGGACGTAGACATTCTCAAACGGCGACAAATCGAAGATTTTCCCGTTGGCAACGCAATTGAAAGCTACGCCGCCCGCTAAGCACAACGCCTTTTGCCCACTCTTGGCCGCAAGGCCCTCCCAGTATTTGACGAGGACTTCTTCGAGAGCAGCCTGCATTGTGGCAGCGAGATTTTGATGGCGCTCGGTGAGCGGTTCCCCGGGCTGGCGGGCAGGGCCGAGCCGTTTTTCAAGATACGGTGAAAAAATCCGTCCCAGCACCGGCGTGCGGTCGGCCTCTCGCCAGGACATGTCCGGACCTTGTGTCTGATGCCTGAAGTATCGAAGGTTCAAGCGAAACGAAAGCGGCCCGTCAGCTCGCACCATGCGCCGAAATTCGTCGAGGTATTCAGGCTGGCCGTACGCTGCCAGACCCATAACCTTGTATTCGTCGCCGAATTTCCAAAAGCCCAAATATTGCGTCAGCGCGGTGTAGTACATGCCGAGCGAGTGGGGAAATGTCACTTCACCCAAAACGCTCATCTTCGGCCCCGCGCCGGTCGCACACATCGAGCTTGCGAAATCTCCGAGTCCATCGGCTGACAAAATGGCCGCCCGGTCAAAAGGCGACACAAAAAACGTGCTGGCCATGTGCGCGGTGTGGTGCTCGATGCGATGGAGCTGTGCGCGAATTTCGGATGGGTCCAATTGGAAAGCC
>CAYOXF010000024.1:0-13580 GCA_964407845.1 uncultured Acidobacteriaceae bacterium
ATAGATGCGGTAGCCTACGCGCGAAAGGTTGGCTACAACAGCGTCCAAGCGGCTACCAACGGCATCGAGTTCGCCAAAAGCAAGGAGTTCTGCGAAAAGGCCTTTGAAGCAGGCATGCGGTACGCCTACCTGCAGTTTGACGGGATCGGCAACGACGCCAACAGCCACCGTCAGGTTGGCAATCTATTCGACGTCAAGCTGCGGGCCATCGAGAATATGCACGAGGCCGGCATCGAGATTGTGCTGGTCACGACCATCGTCAACAATGTAAACAACGATCAAGTTGGGCCCATCGTGAAGTTCGCGATGGAAAATCCGCGGAAGATTTCGTTCGTCTCCTTCCAGCCGGTCTCGTTCACAGGCCGTGATGAGGACATCACTCCGGAGCGGCGGATGCGCCAGCGATATACACTTTCGCATCTCGCCAAGGACGTAAGTCAGCAAGTCGGAAAAATCGAGCCCACGCGCGATTGGTTTCCCATATCGTTTATCAGTACGTTCGCAAGCTTCGCCGACTTGATCCACGGCCCGGAGTCGCAGTGGGGCTCACTTTCCTGCGGCTGCCATCCAAACTGCGGCGTAGGAACGGCCGTGATGGTCAATAAGTTCACGAAAGAATGGGCGCCGGTACCGCGCTTTTTGGACGCGCAAGGCCTTACGAGGGACGTCAATGCGATCACCGACGCAGCGCGGGGCAAGAACTTCTCCAATTTCATGATGGCACTCGCCCTGCTGAGAAATTACAAGCCCTTCCAGGCACCGCCCAGCTTGAGGCTCAAGGACATGTGGGTGAAATTCGACAAGACCTGGGCGCTTTCGAAGCATGCGGAGGTCAAATATGGCCGCACCAATCCGCAGCGCACTTTCGAGGACGCAGTCCAGCGCCGGAAAGATCCCTGGAACTTTTTGTTCATCGCCGGGATGTGGTTTCAAGACCTTTTCAACTACGATTTTCGTCGCACGGAAATGTGCATCATTCCCTACGCCACGCAGCAGGGTGAAATTTCCTTCTGCGCGTATAACACGGGAATCGGCTGGCGCAAGATCATTGAAAACATGTACAAGAACGCGACCGTCGCCGAGTGGTACAAGACCCACGGAAAACATCAGATCTATGCCAAGGGCAAGAAGGTCGATCTCGACACCTACGAGCATTCTCTCCGGATCAACGCCGAAGACGCTGCGCGCGTGCGTCACTTGGAGCACGATATTCCGCTGACCGCAGCCGAAGAGGACCGCATCCGTCGCAAAAAGGCCTTCGAGGAAGCCGCCAAGGTCCGGAAGATTTACGAAGAGCTGGTACTTAAGAAGAGTTCCGAGCCGATCGTTCAGATCGGGTCCATCGACGACATTTTGACGGCTGTTCCAGGCGCAACGGTGAAACGCATCGAGCCCGCCAACGGAGGGGACGCGGTCAAGGTGGGTCACTCCGAGGCCGCGACCGTAGCCGGCGACTAAGACTCCTACCGCTAACGCCGGTCGCATGAGAAACGCCGGGCTCACCGAACTGGCCGTGTGGATCTCGAACCATCCTGGGTGCGTCGCTCTCGCGTCCTTTACAGACCTAAAGTGGCGCTCTAGATTAGGTCCAGGTCAGTTTTGGTACAATGAGAGGGCTTTTGGGACCGGTAGCCATGCCAATCTACGAATATGTCTGCGACGATTGCGGCGCGCACTATGAGCGTATCGTAATGAACGGAAACACGATCGTGACATGCCCTCAATGCGCCAGCCGACGAAATACGATTCAACTCTCGGTGTTTGCGGCGCCCGGTAATGGGTCGAAATCCTTGGGCCGAGCGTCGGCCTCGTCAGATTCTGGCGGCTCAGATGGCGGCTGCTGTGGCGGCGCCTGCGGCTGCGGGAATTAGGCGCGCCATACCGATGAAGTCTTCGAGACCTATTTTCTCGAAGGAAACCCTCCTTTTTTTGCGCGAGCTTGGCCGCAACAATGACAAAGCCTGGATGGACGACAACCGCGAGCGCTATCGCGCGGCCGTCGTCGGACCCTTTCGTGAACTGTTTGAACGTCTGACTCCCGTCGTCTTGAAGCTGAATCGCCGGTTTGTTGTGACTGGTCGTGTAGGCGAAAATTTTTCTCGCATCAACCGTGACATTCGCTTCTCTCTGGACAAGGCGCCCTACCGCACGCAGATGTACCTGTTCTTCGCAGAGCCGGGCGGCGAGGGCGGCCAAGTCTATAGCGGCATTTCGGCTGAGGCGGTTACGTGCGGCTTTCGCGTTTATGCCGGCTCGCGCAGCGCCCCTCTGATTCAGATCGGCCGAGCGCGAGCCATGGAAAACACCGAGTGGCTCGAGCGGCAACAGCGTCGGCTGCAGGGGCGGTATGAGAGCTATTGGTATTCCTCCCAGAAAGGGGAATGGGTCAAGCACAAAGGCTGGCCCGTGAAGCCGGATGATTGGAAGAAGCTGAAGGGCTGGGTGGTGCGCCGCAAACTCAAGCACGCCGCCGCGCTTCGTCCTGCGTTTGATCGCGAGGCCGCGGGAGTTTTTCGCGAAGTCTATCCTCTGCTGCCATTCACCTCCTCACCAAGCTGGAAAGCGTAGTCGGCCTCTGCTCAGAAAAAACGAAGCCTAGCCCTCGATCGGATTCCTCTGGTACGATTCGCCTCGAGCTGAGGCAGACCGTTTCGATTCGCTACCCAGTCAACCAATGCGACGAATGATCTCGATCGCACTACCTCTGAGCGTGGTCCTGGGGATCAGTGCGGGGGCGTGGCCGGTCAGTCGCGGCCACGCGCAGAGCGCCAGCGTCGAACGCGATTGCGACCGGCAATGCTTATACGGCTTTGTCGACGAATACCTGGCGGCACTCGTGGCACGGGATCCTGCCCGGTTGCCATGGGCTACGAGCGTCCATTTCACCGAAAACAATGTTACGCTCGGCGTCGGCGATGGCCTGTGGGGCACGATTACGGGCCGTGGCGCAGAGGACCTTCGCGCAGCAGATCCCGAAAACGGACAGGTCGCCTATTTTGGCGTCGTGGATGAACGCGGAAACCAGGCGTTCTTCGCCCTGCGGATGAAAATTCAAGACCGGACGATCACCCAGGTGGAGACGATTGTCGATCGCAAGGGCTACGGACCGGGACCGTTCGGTGATCCCAATACGCTTAAGCCGGTCCCAGTTCTGCTCGAAGATGTGGCACCGGAGCATCGGAGGCCGCGCGAGCGCATGATTGCGCTCGCCGACGGGTACTTCAACACGCTGCAATTGAACGATGGCCAGCTCTTTACGCAATTCACCGACGATTGCAGTCGGCGGGAGAATGGGGTCTGGACTGCGAATGATCCGAACCCCGACCCGCAGGCCCGTTCGGCCCTGTCAAGCTATGGCAAGATCTCGTGTGAGGCCGGATTCAAACTGGGGAACTACCGATGGGACGATCGCCTACGGGATCGGCGCTTTCCGCTGGTGGACGAAGAGAAAGGCCTCGTTCTGGCGGCCGGGTTTATTGACCACTCCGGACGACTGGAAACGTATACCACGACGGACGGTGTGAAGCACGACTCGCCCATGAAGTCGCCGCACTCATTTTGCCTGCTGGAGATGTTCAAGATCATAGATGGCAAAATCCGCCACGCGGAGGCCGTGTTCATCACCGTGCCTTACGACATGCCGTCGCCGTGGGTGAAATAGGAGCGGAAGAAGGGAGCAGACGCCATGGTTGATTTCTCGAATCAACCTACGATGAAGGGATTCTTTGCCCCAACGCGCTTTGAGGCGGATGTATACGACTGCGAAGTTGTTGGGAAGGTTCCGACCGACCTCAATGGCGCGTTCATACGGCTCGGAGGCGATTGGCTCTACCCGCCGATCTCACAGAACGATTCCCCGTTCAGCATGGACGGTTACATCAACATGTTCCGGTTTAAGAACGGCATCGTTGACTACAAAGGCCGCTGGGTCAAAACACCGCGCTTTCACGCCGATCTCGCTGCTCACAAGCAGTTGTTTGGACTCTATCGAAATCCGCTTACGGACGATCCCAGCGTGAAAGGGCTTGATCGCTCCGTTCAGAACACGACACCGCTTGCTTTCGCGGGGAAGCTTTTTACACTCAAGGAAGATAGTCTGCCGTATGAGATCGACTGCAACACACTGGAAACAATCGGTCCCTGGAATTTTCACGGGAAATACAAAAGCCTCACGTTTACGGCGCACCCCAAGGTCGATCCATTAACCGGCGAGATGATTTGCTACGGCTATGAAGCCACGGGGCTTGAAACGAATGACGTGTTTCTCTACACCATCAACAAGCGGGGCGAGGTGACCCGCGAACTGCGGTTTAAAGTGCCCTACGTCAGCATGGTGCACGACATAGGGCTTACACAGAAGCACGTGATCATCCCTGTGTTCGGCTTCGTGACCAGCATGGAGCGCTTAAAAGAGGGCAAGGTTCACTGGGGATGGGATAGCACGAAGCCCGCGTATGTGGGTATCGTGCCGCGCGACGGCGAGGCCAAGGATATCCGTTGGTTCAAGGGTCCCGAGCGCGCGACCGTTCACACATTGAATGCACGCACGGAAGGCGAAAAAGTCATTCTCGAGGCCGCGATTTACGATTCCAACCCGTTCCCGTTCTTTCCACCGATCGACGGGTCACCGTGGGATCCGTCCAAGGCGCGAGCCTACATTCGTCGCAACGCATTTGATTTGAGTTCGAAGGATGACGGATTTACCGAAGAAAAGCTGTTCCCAATGAACGTGAGCGATCTGGGCCGCATCGACGATCGCTACCTCTCACTGCCCTACCGCTATGCGTTCACGGCATACGGGGACAAAGAGAGGCCCTTCAATGAATGGAAAGCAGGAAATCTCGCGGGCCGCGTAAACAACTGTTACGGCCGCTTTGATTTGGCAACGGGCGAAATGAGCTCTTATTTCGCCGGAGAGACACACAGCTTGCAAGAAGTCTGCTTCGTCCCGCGCAAAAACGGATCAGAAGGCGAAGGCTACATTATGGGTGTGGCCTCGAATTATGCGGAGATGCGCTCGGAGTTGATCATCGCCGACGCACAACATCTCCAGGAGGGTGACATTGCCCGTGTAATTTTGCCGTTCCGGGCCACCGCGCAAGTACACGGTCGGTGGGTAAATGAAAGCGAATTGCCGTTTGCATGAACCCGACGATGGACGAAAACTCCTGCTCGGTGGCAACCTTTGGAATGACGCGGCGCCGGTTGTTGGCTCTACTGGCGACGGCAACTTCCGCGCTTACGGTGCTCGGGCTCGAAGGTCTCCCGACGGCATCGCGCAAACAAGGCCGCCGCGCCGTCGTCTCGTTCCACCTGGACCAGCCGTATCTTGATTGGAGCGGGACGGCCGTGCCCTACTATCCGCCGCCGGGGGCCCGATCGGCCGAAGTCGCTGCCCATCTCACGGAGGAGATGCTTCGTCGCATCTCGATCAACCTGTAAGCCTCGCACGACAGCTCCGGAAATTGCCTCGTTGGGCCTGTGGCTTGACCACTTTGTCCTACTCGATCGAACACCGATGTGGGAAAACAGGTGGCAAGGGGCTAAAATGGAAGCTTCTCGACGGTGCAACACTCGTTTTCGTGTTTGCATCCGATTCGATGAGACTCGCAGGGGGGTTTTGTTCATGCCGTCCAGAGCCGCTGGGAAGGAAATTCGTGGCGTGGCGCCTAAGAGTTGGCGCTGGTGCGTCATGGCTGAATGGTTTGCGGCGGCAATGCTCGTGGCGCTCGCTTGGGGACCGAGTGCGCCCGCGCAGGAACGGGTGCCCGTAACAACAGGTGGAAACGCTGGGGTGGCGGCCTCCCCTTCCTCGCTGGATGCTTCGCTCGCCCCGGCTCCTAAAAGTGTGAGCGCCGTCGGCACCCAGAGTGTCGCGCTCACCGTACCCGCGGGGACGCCCCTTCATATCGCACTCAATCAGGAGGTGCGGGTTCAAAAGACGGGCCAAGTGATCGAAGGGCATGTCGTCGAGCCAGTTTACGCGTTCGAGAAGCTGGTCATACCGGTCGGCACGAAAGTCACAGGACAGATCACCCAAATCGAAAGTGTATCGCCGGGCAAGCGGACCCAAGCGGCGCTCGATGCGAATTTCACGCCAGCGCGTAAGGTGGAGGTCGAGTTCACTGAAATCAGCCTGCCCAGCGGCAAACTGCTACCCGTCCACACGAAGGTCACGCCCGGCTCAGGGAATGTGGTGGAGTTCGTCTCCGCGGCGGACGAGCATCAAGGAAATAAAGCCAAGGACGTGGCGGCCGAACGAACCCGCGAAGCTAAGCAGCAGGTGAAGCAGGAGTGGGAAAGCGCGATGGAGCAAGTAAAGGAACCCGACAAACTGCATCGCCTCAAGCGGTTCGCGCTCAACGAGCTTCCCGCTCACCCCCAATACCTCGACCCTGGAACCGTGTATTTTGCCGAGTTGCAAGAGCCGATCGATTTCGGAACTGAAACGCTCTCGCCTGACTTGGCGGCCTCGCTGGGCACCCCTCCCCCGGACGGCAGTGTCGTCCAAGCACGTCTGATGACTCCGCTCAGCTCAGCTACCGCACACCAAGGAGATCCTGTCGAGGCCATCCTGTCACGCCCGTTGTTTGACGGCGATCACCTGATCGTCCCGCAGGGCAGCGTGCTGGAAGGAACCGTCATTCAGGTACAGCCTGCGCGCCACCCCGGCCGGAACGGCCAACTGCGAATCACCTTTCACGAGTTGCGACTCGACACGGGCGTGGAAACCAAAGTGCAAGCAACGCTAGCGGGCGTCGAGGCACAAAAAGAGCAAAACCTTAAGCTCGACTCCGAAGGGGGAGCACGATCGACATCTTCCAACACGCGATTCCTGACGACCGGTGTCGTGGTGGCACTGGCTGGTTTTGCGTCCATTGGAGATAGTGGCGGAGGCGACATTGCCCACAGCTCCGCAGGAGGAGCCGCCGGTTACAAGCTGATCGGAATTGCGGTGGGCCTGGCGACTCGATCCCAGCCCGTGGGAATGGCATTCGGAATCTTTGGAGCAACGCGATCGATTTATACGAATTTCATTGCCCGCGGCCACGAGGTGATCTTTCCAAAGAACACAGCCATGGCCATCACTGTGGGGACGCGCGCCTCTGCCCAAGTGAATCCATCGGGTCCGAACACCGCTCCTCCGCCACAATAAGCCCGCAGAAACTCTCGATTCCTGTAAAACAGACAGTTCTGCTGGCTTAAAAAAGCCGTGAGTTCCGCCTAGACACTGAAATCGGTTTATGCAAGAATCCCGCCGCTGATCCGGCCTTGTAGCCCGTGTGGAAGTCGAGCCCCAGCTCGTTTCCTACCGCCTACAAGCACCCGAATCGGGACATCACTTGAAGGAGCAGCGACCGTTGGCTCGAGAACAGGGTGTGGTGAAGTGGTTCAACGCAGCAAAGGGGTACGGTTTCATTCAACGCCAGTCCGGAGAGGATGTTTTCGTTCACTTTTCCGCCATCCAGATGGACGGATATAAGTCATTGAACGAAGGTCAGCTCGTCGAATTCGAGGTCCGTCAGGGCCCGAAAGGCTTTCAAGCGGAAAACGTAATGAAGGTGTGAAGAGAAAGGGCCTGGCTCCGCTCCCGCGGGACCAGGCCTTGTTCCTTTCCTTTGTGCCTCGCGAGTGTCAAACTCTAGCCGCTCCCTCCTCGCATATCGAGCAGCCGCGGTGCGTCGCTGCTCCAGACTGTGATAGCATCGGTTGAGAGATCTTGGGAGCCAAGCTTGACGCAGCATATTCCCCGCAAGCAACTGAAGAAGGATGAATTTCGCGATACTCTCGCCCACGGTGCCGAAGCCGTTCTCTCGCACCGGCAGCTTACATCCTATGTCGTGATTACAGCTGCGGTGATTGCTCTCGCCGGCTTCGGCTGGCGGACGTATTCACAGCATCGGACCGTGAAAGCTTTCGCCGCCTTTGATGCAGCGATGAAGGTTTTTCAAACGCCTGTGGGAGCGCCGGTGACACCGGGTGAAACGACTTACCCCGACGAGAACAGGAAATTCACCGAGGCCAACCAGAAATTCGCGGAAGTCGCGACCCAATATCCCCACACCCGAGCGGGTCAGCTCGCCAGCTATTACTCGGCCCTGAGTCTTGAAAAGCTGCAGAAGAATGACGAAGCGAAAAAACACCTCGAGAGTCTTGCGAGCGGCAGCGATTTGGAGGTTGCAGCGCTGGCGAAGTTCGAGCTCGCCGGGCTCTACGACCGCACCGGACAAGGAGATGAATCCGTAAACCTCTACCTACAGCTGATCGCTAAGCCGACCGCGCTTGTGCCGAAGGCCGTCACCATGCTCGCCCTAGCCGATCACTACAGTCGGAAGAACCCGGCGGAAGCGGCCAAGCTCTACGGACAGATCAAAACCGATTATCCCGACACGCCGATGGCCCAAGAGGCCGATCAGGCCCTCGCCCTTTTGCCTGGCAAGTCCTAGGCGGGCCGCGCCTATGTTGCTCCAAGCATACGCCATGGACGTGCGGCGTTCGCGGGGGCGACGCTACCCTGAGACGCCACATCCCTACCGCAACGACTACGCGCGGGATCGCGACCGGGTGATTCATTCGCGCGCGTTCCGTCGATTGGAGGCCAAGACCCAGGTCTTCACCACTCGCTTCTCAGACCATTTTCGCAACCGACTTACACACACGCTCGAAGTCGCACAGATCGCCCGCACGGTAGCGGGCGCACTTGAGATCAACACGGATCTGGCCGAGGCCCTGGCGCTCGCTCACGACATCGGTCATCCGCCTTTTGGTCACGCCGGGGAAAAACAGCTCGATCGGCGCATGCGCGAATTCGGCGGACGCTTTGATCACAATCTTCACGCGCTGCGCATCGTTGAACAATTCGAGCAACGCTATTTGGACTTTCCCGGCTTGAACCTCACATTTGAGGTGCGCGAGGGGATCATTAAACATTCCCGTGACTATACGCCTGCGGAATTCCCGGAGCTCAGCGAGTATCGCCTCGACGAGCGCCCCCCGCTGGAGGCACAGCTGATCGATCTGGTGGACGAAATTGCCTACAACACGGCCGATCTCGACGACGGTCTCGAAGCGCGCGTTCTCGATCTCAACCAACTCGTAGCAGAGGTTTCCGTGTTTCGGGCGGTTTATCAGGAGGTAGATCGCCGCTACCCACTCGGTTCCCGCAAGCTGAAGTTCAATGAGGCGCTCAAGCGCGTTCTCGATCATCTTGCGACCGACCTGATCGAAAATACACAGCAGCAGGCGGAACGGGCGGGCGTCCGGACCGTCGAAGACATTCGCCGCCATCCCAGAAGACTTGCCGGATTCTCCCCCGAGGTTGCCCAACAAAATGCGGAGCTGAAGAAGTTTTTGTCTTTGCGACTTTATTCCGATCCGGCCATCTCCGAAGAGCGAGAGCGCTCGGTTCGCGCCCTCGATACGCTGTTCGACCTCTTTGTCCAACAACCAGACCGAATGCCGCCCTACTACGCCGAGCTCGCGCAACGCGAGCCCCGGCACGTAATCGTCTGTGATTACATCGCTGGCATGACCGATCCCTTCTTAGTTCGCCAATGTCAGGAATTTCTGGTGCCGGCTAAATATTGAGGGGGCGCTCGGGCAAGAACCGAAGTCCCCAAAGCTTGCCTGTTATTGCTTGTCTCGTGTCAGCCGATACAAGTTCGCTCTGGGCTTCCTTGACATCGCAAGTGGCGGACATATAATGAATTTGCGCGTGGGATTACGGGGGGAAAAATCCAATGTTTCTGGATGTCAAAGAACTTGCCCTCCGTAAGGCGCGCATCCGGAAGAGCTACTCGCCCGGGACCTTAGATTTTCACTCTGGCGAGTTTCGCCAAATCGAGCCCCTCGAAGTCCGCGCCACAGCAGAGTTTGTAAACGGACAGATTCGCGTCTGCGGAAACCTGCACACGCGCGTCGAATTGGTCTGTGCGCGGTGCCTCGATACGGTAGTCGAAGAGATTAGCCGTGATTTCGATCTCTACTACCGATCGACGACGTCCATCGCAGAGAGCGACGAAGTTCAGCTGAATCTGGATGATACGGAAATCGCCTTTTTCGAAGGCGATGGGCTTTTTCTGGCCGACGTCCTTGCCGAACAGGTCAATCTCGCGCTTCCCATGAAGGTCATTTGCTCCAGCGACTGCCGCGGCCTGTGCCCCCATTGCGGCGCGAATCTGAACAACGAGGAGTGTCGCTGCGAGAAAAGCGGCGGCGATCCCCGACTTGCCCCGCTCGCCCGGCTCAAGCAGGACTGGTTCAAAAAACAATAAAACAGTACACTAGTTTATTGCGTTCAGGCCGCTTGTGTCTGAGCCTGTCACAGGGAGAGGGAATGCCGAATCCGAAACGACGCCACTCGAAGCGGCGCACAGCCAATCGCCGTGCCCATGATCACCTCCGCGCTTCGTCCTTGGGGGAGTGTCCGAATTGCCATGAAAGGAAGTTGCCCCATCGGGCGTGTTCCAAGTGCGGGTACTACAAGGGCCGCGAAGTAATTGACACCGAGGCTAAGACAGCCTAACTTTCCCTCGCCAACCGCTTCAAGCCGGTGCTTAGATGACTACGGTCGCCTTGGATGCCATGGGGGGAGACCATGCCCCCCGCGTCGAAGTCGAGGGTGCGATCCTCGCAGCCCGTGAGCTGGGCGTGCGCGTTCTGCTCATTGGTATCGAAGCCGGCGTCCGTGAAGAGTTGAATCGGCACCGGCATCGTACCTTGCCCATCGAGATCGTGCACGCGCCGGACGTCATCACCATGTCCGATTCTCCGTCACAGGCATTTCGCCGTAAGAAGGACAGCTCCGTGCACATTGCCGCGCGGATGGTGCGGGATGGCCAAGCAGACGCGCTCGTCAGTGCCGGCAACACAGGCGCGGTGATGACCGTTGCGAGATTCGTGATTGGCACCTTGCCCTCGGTAGACCGACCCGCCCTGGCGGCTGCGTTCCCCAACATGAAGGAAAAGGTATCGGTCATCCTCGATGTTGGTGCGAACGTCGATTCAAAGCCCGAACATATCGAGCAGTTTGCCGTAATGGGTGAGATCTACTTCCGGTCCATCTGGGGTGTGAGGCGTCCGCGCGTCGCTCTGCTCTCGATCGGTGAAGAAGAGGCCAAGGGCAACGAACTGACGCGAGAGGCGGCGAACCGCCTAAAGCATTCCTCACTGAATTTCGTCGGCAACGTGGAGGGACGCGACGTTTTCCGCGGCAATGTGGACGTAGTTGTGTGCGATGGGTTTATTGGCAATATTGCGCTTAAGCTGAGCGAAGGCTTGGTGGAACATATCGGCGCCATGCTCAAGAGAGCGATCAAGAGCAGCCTCACATCGCAAATTGGCTACGCGCTGTCGAAACGGGCATTTGACGAGTTCCGCAGGCGCACCGACTATTCGGAAACAGGCGGTGCCCCTCTTCTGGGAGTTCGCGGCATCACGGTGATCGGTCACGGCCGTTCCAACCCGAACGCCATCAAAAACGCCATTCGTGTTGCGAGCGACCTCTGCCGTTCCCGCGTCAACGAGAAAATCGAACAGGAGCTTTCCGCCGCTTCGGCAGTACCTTCTCGCGGATAAGCCAGAAGGATCTCACACAGCCATGAGCAAGCTCGCATTCCTCTTCCCCGGTCAAGCCTCGCAGTATTTGGGGATGGGTCGGGATCTCGCCGATCATTTTCCCGAATCGAGGGCAGTTTTCGAGGCAGCCGACACCGTGCTCGGATTCCCGATATCGAGCGTGTGCTTTGAGGGGTCCGAAGAGGCCCTCAAGCTGACCGAGAACACTCAACCTGCGATCCTTACTGTATCTGTCGCCGCGTATCGTGCCTTGGAGGCGCGCGGGATCGTGCCGGACTTTGTGGCCGGACACAGCCTGGGGGAGTATTCGGGGCTGGTAGCGGCGGGCTCTGTGGAGTTCTCGGCGGCGATCAAGCTGGTGCGGCAGCGCGGGCGGTATATGCAGGAGGCTGTGCCAGCCGGGGAAGGCGCCATGGCGGCGATTTTAGGACTTTCTCCGGCCGACATTGCGGAAGTCTGCAAGAAAGCCGCGGCAGGCGAGGTGGTCACCGCCGCGAACTTGAACTCACCCGAACAGACCGTTATCGCCGGAAACGCAGCAGCCGTGAAGCGCGCGGTCGAAATTGCTTCGCAGTCGGGCGCCAAGCGCGCCGTGATTTTGGCAGTTTCCGCGCCCTTCCATTGTTCGCTTCTGACATCGGCACAGCAGCGTTTGGAAGCCGATCTACGAGCAACGGCTTTCGGCCCGCTCCGTTTTCCTTTGATTACCAACGTCGACGCAGAGGCCGTGACCTCGGGCGAAGAAGCCCGTGAGGCACTCATCCGCCAGGTGACGCTACCGGTGCGCTGGCACGAATCGGTGCGCGAGATGATCGACCGCGGAGTCAATATTTTCGTGGAGGTCGGGCCAGGAAAAGTTCTTTCCGGCTTACTCCGCCAGATCGATCGGTCCGTGCGTTGCCTGAACGTCGAGGACGCTGCTAGTCTGCGATCGACAATCGACAGAATTGCTCAGGCGCGCGTCGAAGTGGCGGAGAGCTAACGGCGTGTTCTCTCTTAAAGACAAAGTAGCGCTGGTGACCGGAGCCTCCCAAGGAATTGGGCGCGCGACGTCGCTCGCTCTAGCGGAAGCAGGTGCGCAGGTAGCGGTTGCCGCACGCAGCGCCGAAAAGCTCCATTCGCTCGTGGCTGAAATCGAAGCCGCGGGCGGCCGAGCACTGGCCATGCCGATGGACGTTGCAGACGCCGCCCAGATCAAGACAGGCTTTCAGCAGGTTCTGGCGCATTTCGGGAAACTCGACATTCTCGTGAACAACGCTGCGATCACACGAGACACGCTGGCGCTGCGAATGAAACTGGAGGATTGGGACGCTGTGTTGCGGACCAACCTCACGGGCGCTCACCTTTGCATTCAGCAGGCTCTCGGCGCCATGCTGCGACAACGTTCTGGCCGAATCATCAATCTGAGTTCTGTGGTCGCCGAGACCGGAAATGCCGGGCAGGCAAACTACGTCGCTTCGAAGGCCGGCTTGATCGGACTGACGCGTGCTATCGCAGTGGAGGTCGCCTCTCGCGCGATCACGGTGAACGCCATTGCGCCCGGCTTCATCGAAACGCCCATGACCGATCCGCTTCCCCAGGAACTAAAGGACAAAATGAAGTCGCTCATTCCGTTGGGCCGCTTCGGGCGAGACCGCGACGTCGCCACGGCCATTGTTTATCTGGCCAGCGACGAGGCTGGTTATATCACTGGGCAAGTGCTAGAGGTGAATGGCGGCCTACACATGGGCTAGTTTGAAGCAGGGGTCTCGAAGCGCAGATTGCTCGAGAGCAAGCGGATAATGTGGCTGCCAGGTTGACCCTGTCATGGGCCACGCATAAAATGGGCAGGTCATACGGGGCGCAACTTCCCTGGCGTACAGCCAAGATCCAAGATCGCTGAAATCGGAGGAGCAACCAGAATGGCCAGCGTCGAAGAACGCGTGAAGCAGATCATTGTCGAGCAGCTCGGTGTGGACGAAGGCGAAGTGACTCCCAGCGCTTCATTTGTGGACGACCTCGGC
>CAYOXF010000025.1:0-12907 GCA_964407845.1 uncultured Acidobacteriaceae bacterium
GTGATGTGCTGTGCGACAGCTCGAACACGCTTTTCAATGGCGGCGTGGCGTATGAGAATCCTGAGTTTTTCTTGTTCGGCAGCTTCCATTGATCCCGGGGCTTTGAATCAGGCCGGTCAGTCTATCCCACGCGATTCGAACGCGCAACCGCACCTTTCGGTCAGGACAGACCAATCACGCGCCCTGTCGCTAGATCGATGTCGATTTCGTAGTAGCCGGGGCGGGTTGAAAGTCCCGGCATCGTGCTCATCGTACCGAGAAGAGGATAGAGAAAGCCCGCTCCGACACTGGCTCGAACATCTCGCACCGGAACTGTGAAGCCAGTGGGCGCACCCTTGAGGTTGGGATCATGGCTGAGGCTTAAATGCGTCTTGGCCATGCAAATCGGCAGTTTGTCAAAACCAAAGCGTGTGTACAGCGCAATCTTCTTTTCGGCCTCGGGCAAGTATTCGACTCCTGACCCGCCATACATTTCGCGCACAATCGTTTCGATCTTTTCCTTGATACCGATATCCAGCGGATAGAGGAACTGGAATTTGCTTGGTTTGCCGCACGCGTCGATGACCGCCTTGCCCAGGCCCACAGCTCCCGCGCCTCCCTCAGCCCAATGATTCGACATGACGGCGTCGTGCGCACCCGCTTCGATGGCTTTCCGGCGCACTAATTCGATTTCGGCCGGGGTGTCGTGTTGGAAGCGGTTCACGCCGACGACGACGGGAATGCCGTAGCGCTTCGCGTTCTGGACCATCTTGACCAGATTCGCGCAACCCTTTTCCAGCAGCTCGAGATTCTCTTCGACGTAGGCGTGGTTCAATGGCTGGCCAGCAACGACCTTGGGACCACCGCCGTGCATTTTGAGCGCGCGGATCGTCGCTACCATTACGACGCAGTTCGGCACAAGACCGCTGTAGCGGCACTTGATGTTGAAGAACTTCTCCATCCCGATATCCGCGCCGAAGCCAGATTCGGTGACGACATAGCCTTCCGGGCCTACCAACTTCAGCGCAATCTGGTCCGCCACAATCGAGGAGTTGCCGTGAGCGATATTTGCAAACGGACCCGCATGAACAAACGCCGGCGTGCCCTCGAGGGTCTGCATCAGATTGGGATAAATGGCATCCTTCATCAACACGGTGAGAGCACCGCCGACGCCGATATCGTCCGCCGTGATCGCTTCGCCTGCCATGCTGGTGCCGATGACCATCCTGCCCAATCGCTCGCGCATATCCGCAAGACTCGTGGTAAGGGCCAGGATCGCCATGATCTCGCTGGCAACAGAAATATCGTACCCGGTGACGCGCGTGGCGCCCTTTTCTTCCGAGCCTTGACCGATCGTGATTTGGCGAAGCATGCGGTCATTCGTGTCCGTGACGCGACGCCAGGTGATGCTGTCGGGGTCGATGTCAAGACGCGCAAAGCGGGCGCGCTCTTCAGGGGTCAGATCGTTCGGATTGGTCTTGGAGATTCCGAGCTTTCTTAGCCGGCGCAGCATGACTGGCGAAAAGCGGCGGCTGCCGTCCTTGGCAGGAGGACAAAGGCGTTCGAAAAGAGCCTCGGCGTTTTGCGACTTCTCGTGAAACCACCGGGTATCGATCGCTGCCGCCAGGAGATTGTTGGCTGCCGTGATGGCGTGAATATCGCCGGTGAGGTGGAGATTGAATTCCTCCATGGGGATGATCTGGCTGTAGCCGCCGCCCGCCGCGCCACCCTTAATGCCGAAGGTCGGTCCTTGGCTCGGCTGCCGGACGCAGGTGAAGACCTTCTTTCCAAGATGGGCGCCGAGTGCCTGGCTGAGACCAACTGTGGTCGTGGTCTTGCCTTCTCCGAGCGGAGTGGGGGTAATAGCAGTTACGACGACATATTTCCCGTTGGGCACATTCTTGAGCCGGTCCCGAACCGATAAATGGACCTTGGCTTTGCTCTTGCCATAGGGCTCAATCTCGTCCGGCTGAATCCCGATCTCGGCGGCCAGCTTGTCGATGGGAATGGGGGTGGCGGCCTGGGCGATCTCAATGTCGCTCGGCACGCGCGCAAGGATGTTCTGCAACTTATGAGGCATTTTTATTCCCTCCCGTGATCGACTGGCCCAAGGGATGGCACGGTGTCTATGGAGCCGTCAAAGCAATTGAGTACCGTATATGGACGCTCGCAGCGTTGTCAAGGCGCAACCGGCGTTTTGTCAAACGAAAATAGAGATGTTCCTTACCTAAGTAAGCTCGGTTCTTCGGAAACTGGGTGTTTGGGGATACGGCGAAGTGGGGAAATCAGTCGCCCGGAAGGCATTTTAGGCTCAGCTCCTGGTGTGGTAGGTAAGTTCCCATGGAGAAGGCCGATTTCGCCGCAAACCTCGCAGCCGTGTCAAGGGAATTGTGCGCTACCATCCTTTGCGGGCCTGAGGAGGAGGTTTTTAGGCGCCACACGGCGGTGAACGAGTCGGCCGTCGCAATCTAAGTCATCGCGACGATCGGCACACTGTCAAGTTTGCAAGGAGGGTGGCGATGTTCTACGAGCCCGGCAAAACCGAACACGGACTTCCTCGGGATCCATTCAAGTCCTGCGTCGTCCCGAGGCCGATCGGGTGGATTTCCACCGTGAGCCCTCACGGCGTGCACAATCTCGCGCCGTTCAGTCAATTTCAGAACCTGACGTTTGATCCGCCCTACGTGATGTTTGCAGCGAACCAGTCCACAACGGGGCGGCGGAAGGACACGGTTATGAACACGGAAGCGACCGGTGAGTTCGTCTGGAATATGGCGACATACGAGCTGCGCGAGGCAGTGAACAAATCGGCGGAGGAAGTCCCCTCAGAAGTCGACGAGTTTGAGCTGGCGGGCGTGAGGAAGGAACCGTCGCGCCTCGTTAAACCGTGCCGTGTGGCCGAGTCACCCATCCATTTCGAGTGTCTCTACCACCAGACCATTCGCCTGCCGGGCAACGGAACGATGGGCACCGTCGATATCGTTATCGGGCGAGTGATTGGAATCCACATCGACGAGGGCGCGATCGGCTCGGACGGCCGCATCGATGTGCTTAAGATTCGTCCCATCGCGCGACTCGGGTATTACGACTACACCAGTGTTGAGTCCACCTTTCAGATGACGATTCCCGGGAATGATCCGCGCAGGCTGGCGGGAATGGAAGGCTCGGCGCGATTTTAGCGATCTTGAACGGGCGCTGCCAACCGAAGAAGATCAACCCTCAAGGTTCTTCAGCAGCTCGGTGACCGAAAAACGCTTCGAGGCTTGGACGGACACACGCAGAAGCCTGCGAGGATCTGTGTCATACGACGTCACGTAATCGCTGCCGCGAAACAGGGTGTCGAAGAACGCTTTGAACTCTGGGTCGAGGCGTCGACGCACCTCCTCGCGATTGGGCGCAAGCAAGCGGTCATTGATCGAGAACTCCGCGTCTTGACCGTTGAAGCAAATCTTCCCTTTTAGGACAGCTTCGGCTTCGAGGCGTTGGCAGGCTTTGAGCGCCGAGCTGGCTGCCTGCTTGAGTCGATCCGAGTTCCCTCCGTCCAGGGGCGCCTTGCGGTTGTAACGAACCCCTAGGCGACCATCGGTATTGTCCACACTGTAGTCGGCTTGATGGCCGATCAACACGATCCCCGGCCCGTCATGAACATGCCGATAGTCGGCGATGTCGAGCAGCAGCTCTTCGAAAACCTGCTCCTGAATCCACCGATGGAAGAGAGGAATCAGCGATTCCAGATCGACCGAAGGAGGATCGCTAATAAGGAATTTCACGTTGAGGTGCTGAAGGTCCATTCGGCGCCGTTCCTTGGCTTCAGACGGCGACCGAAAGGCCCAGTCCGTTATAACAACTGTGCGCGGCGTCGATGAACAGTTGGGCCTCGTCGATCAGGTAACGGCTCGAATCCGAGGTGTAGGGAGTGCCGGAGGTCCGGTGGGCGTCGAACAGGTACTGTGCGAACTTCCCTCCCGCGAACGGGTCGAAGAATTTCTGCGTATCGAAGTAATGCTTGCGAAACTCGGCCACGATTTGATCTGCATCCTCTGATACGCCGGGATTGTTGATCTTCACAAGAGCCTTCGCACCGTGCAGCATCGCCCAGTAAGCGGTCCTGCCGGCCTGCTCGATATGGCCGTTCTCGAAGGCCAATTGCGCTTCGAACACTTCCCTTTCGGCGGCACCGAGATCGAACTCCACGGCCGACACCACTTCGCCAGCGCACTCACCGACAGTCATATCTTCGAGACTATATTCGCGTGGATCGCCCCAGTCGCTGAAAAAGGAGCGATCACCCGCGGGCGGGCGGGCCAGATCATCGAGCAGGCTCTTGAGTTCCATCTTGCCGATGCGCTTGACGAAATCCTTAAAAGACTCGCCCGGATTCCGGCCTTCCACATAGCGGCCGGTGAGACGCGTCACGACCTTCGGGATATTCTTTGAGGGAATCGCGGCCACCGGCAATCCGTACGAACCCCCGTTGTGCTCCCACTCTCCACCCAGCACAACCTGAAAATGGGGAACCGCGTATCCTCCGACCTTACGGCTCACTCCGTAGAAACCGAGGTCCGCCACGTGATGCTGACCGCAGCTATTGAAGCAGCCGCTGATCTTGATGTGCAAATTCTCCACAGCTTCGTCGGATTCAAAACTCCTTTCGGCGAGCCGCTTGCGCAGTTCCGCCGCAAGCCCCCGCGAAGAGGAAATCCCGAGCTTGCAGGTATCCGTACCAGGGCACGTCACCACATCCACAATGGTGCCGGCACCTGCATCGGCTAAGTGCACGGCTTTGAGCGCCTCATACAGCTCCGGCAGGTCCTTCTGGCTGACCCAGCGGATCACGAAATTCTGCTCAACGGTGGTCCGGATCGTTTCCTTGGTAAACCTGCGCACCGTATCCGCCAGGGAACGCAGCTGGTTCGCCGTGATATCGCCCAGCGGTAACGCGATGGTGACGACTACGTAGCCCGTCTGCTTTTGCGGCCGGGTGTTTGCTCTTAGCCAGCGTCGATAAGCTTCCGAGCCCAAATCGGACGCCCCTCCGCCCGGCCGCAGGGGGCTTTCGGCGAATTGTTCGGCCTGTTCGAGGAAGTCGGTCCAACGCGGGTCCGGAGCCAGCGTCTTTCGCTCTTCGAGAACCAGCTCTTTGAATTTGTCGATTCCCAAATCTTGAATGAGAAACTTGATGCGCGCCCGGCTTCGATTCTTCTTCTCGCCGAGTCGCCCGAACACGCGTGCGACCGCCTGCGTAAGAGGCATTATTTCCTCGACGGGTACAAATGAATCGAAACGCTTTGCCATATACGGAACCGCACCCAGCCCACCGCCTACATACACGTCGAATCCGCGCTTCTCAACTCCGTTTTCCTTGCGCGTCACGGCAATGAAACCGATGTCATGAAGGCTGGTAAGACCGCAGGCGTGCTGTGCACAACCGCTGAAAGCGGGCTTGAATTTTCGACCGAAGTTCTGGCAGTCAGGATGACCCAGTAGGAATTTGGAGAGCGCCCGCGCGTATGGAGTGACGTCGAAAACTTCGTCCGTGCAAGTCCCAGCATAGGGGCACGCCGTGACGTTGCGAACCGAATTCCCGCAGGCCTCCCGAGTCGTGATCTTTACGGCCGCCAAACGGCGCATGACGGTCGGAGTGTCATCGATATGGACATAGTGGAGCTGGAAATCCTGGCGCGTGGTGACGTGGGCGATGCCATCGGAATACTCCTCGGCAAGTTCCGCCAGCGTCTCGAGCTGTTCGGCATTCAGGCCGCCCGCGGGAATCTTGATTCGCTGCATACCTGGCGCATCCCACAGTGTCGATGGGCCTTTGGTAAGGGTCCCGGAGGGATACTTCATCTCCTGGACTTTCGCGCCGTCGTGCCGCTGGCCATTGTCATAGCGCTGTCCGTAGGTCCCTCGCCGCAGCCGAGTCTCCGCAAAGAGGCGCTCGTCAAGCTTGCCCTGCTTTCGCAGCGCAATTTCGGCATCAAAGATATCCACCTCACGGGCCAGATCGTCCGGCAACCGCCCGGCCAGGTGCTCCTTCCAGAGTGTGTTAGAGGCCTTCATAGCCGCTGAATTCCCTAAGGATAGCAAATCCTCCCCAGATCCGCATCGCCCAGCAGATTCGATGGTTTTTAGGTCCCTGGCGATGCAGCGAAAGCCCATGACGAGGGCTCCTCGGACCGTGAGTTGGGCGCGCGTACCAGCCCCTTGCGGCCGTCTGCCCTTTGTGGGGATCGTTGACACCGGAAGGCCTCACCCCTAGAATCGCGTCTAGGTCGGCCTGGAAATTCCCGCCAGGTGTGGAGAGCAGCGATCGCGCCAGGAACGCCCAGATCCCGAGTCGCAATCGTAGATGACGACGAGAGCTTGCGTTCCAAGATTGCCTCATCGTTGCGATCGGATTTCGAAGTTCTGGAGGGGAAGGATTATGAAACGGCCTACAGGCTCCTGCAGGAATCCGAGCTCGACATTCTCCTTCTTGGGTTACCGATAGCGTCCGGCGGCGCCCGCGAATGCATCGAACTCCTGAGCCGCCTCGACGGCAGTGAAATTGATACGCTCGTCATCGTCCTCAGCTCAGACCAGAAAAAATCCACGGCCCTCAAGGTGATCGGTGCAGGCTCGTATGACTACTTTATCAAGCCCATCGATACGGACGTATTGCGACACCTGCTCAAGCGTGCCGTTGAAAAACTGCGTATTCAGCGCGAGAACCGCATCCTCCGCGACGAAATCAGCCGCAAGAACACGCTTGGCGACTTCATTGGCGCGACCGATTCGATGCGGCACCTGTTCGAGTCCATCAAGCGAATTGCGCGCGCAAACACGAACGTTGTTATTCGAGGTGAAAGCGGAGTCGGAAAAGAGCTTGTCGCGCGCGCGATCCACGAGCAGAGTCCCCGCCGCAGCCGGGCATTTGTGAGCGTCAACTGCGCGGCCCTTCCCGAAACTCTGATGGAGTCCGAGCTCTTCGGATACGAAAAGGGCGCATTTACGGGTGCGGCAGCGACCAAAGAGGGACGCATCGAAATGGCTCATCAGGGGACGCTTTTCCTCGATGAGATTGCCACTCTCACGCCGCCTCTGCAAAGCAAGCTGCTTCGTGTCCTCGAAGAACGCGCGCTTACGCGCTTGGGCGGCAAGAGGTCGATTCGCGTCGATTTTCGTCTCATTAGCGCGACCAACGAAGACCTCGAGGAAATGACACGTCAGGGCCGCTTCCGCGAGGATCTCTACTACCGAATCCACGTGGTCCCGATCTTCGTCCCTTCCCTGCGAGAGCGGGTTGAGGATATCCCCATCCTCGCCGACTACTTCATTGGTGTCTATTGTGCGGCGAATGGCTTGTCGGTTAAACATATTGAGGCCGATGCCCTGCTGGCCATGAAACGCTATGCATGGCCCGGCAATGTGCGTGAGCTCGAAAACGCCGTGCAAAGGCTCGTGGTGATGACCGACAGCGATTCCATTTCCCTAAGCGATCTCCCTCCCGAGATTGTCCAGGCCGTGAGCCACAACTTGAAGGACCGCTTCCATTTGCCCGCGGGAGGAATTGACCTTGACAAGGAGATCCGGTCCTACGAGCGGCGCTGGCTGGAGGAAGCCCTGAAGCACGCCAAGGACAGCAGGTCTGAAGCCGCTCGCCTGCTCGGCGTCGACCGCAACCGCCTGAACTACCTCTGCCGCAAACACGGTCTCTAAGGAAGAGTTCGTCCACAATCGTTGAATAAACCAACATCTGTTGAAAAAGTAAGCATCTCCATTGGGGTGGATCGGATGGTTTCAGAGAGTTCGGGGAAAAAACCCTTTCTTTTCAGTGAATCCCAGTTCGTGGGCGAAGGTTAGAGTTTGGCGCCAAGATTGCAGACTACCTCACTGTTGCAGGACCAAATCTGACAAAGGAGACAGTGATGAAGCCCAAAGCGAAACCCACAAAAAAGGGAAAGACCCTAGGCGCGAAGAAGCTTGAAAGGAAAGTGACTCTGCACCTCAACGCCCCTGGTCATTATCCTGGTCAGCCGGGTGGTGTTTAAAGCGAGGAAGCTATGAGGCCCGCGGAGAAACCTATAAAGAAGGGAGCGCCAAAGAAGCTTCAAAAGGCGACGACCATAAAGGAACAACGCCCGTTGATGCGTATTTGACGGCTTGGTTGGAGTTGGGGATTGGGCTCCCGCTTTCTGAAGTTCTAACAGCCAGGAGGCCCGGTTTTGACACGTGGCCTCCTGGGTCCGGAATACGGCTAGCCGCATCGAACCAACCTGATATCTTCGCGGTCGATCCCTGAGTTTCACCATACTTGCGAGCGGATCCAGCGCCACGCACCCTCGGCTGCCTGCCAGGCTAGCGGTGAGGGCCTGCCGAGTATCTTGGCGGTCCCCGTCATCCCCTCCGTCAGGGTACCATCAGGATTTGGGAAACTCATGACCACGGCAAAGTAGTTTGTTCGTTCCTGTCCAAGCCGCGAGATCTGTTGCGGCTGTGCTACGGGGCGGTCCAAAGCCGCGGCGGGGAGAATTTGTTCGACCTTTCCAGCATAGGTGCGGGAGAGAAACGGAGTCACCTTCAGCTGCGCACGTGCTCCCGTAGGAACATCTTCGAGTTCCCAGTCGCGGACAAGGATGCGTGCCTTCATTAAACTCCGGTCTACGACCTCGCAGAGCTCTTCTCCGGCCGAGAGGTAGGCGCCCACCTTCTGATCTACGACAGGCGTAGAGATCACGCCAGTAATCGGCGCTCTTACTGTAAGCAAATCGACTCTGTTCTGCGCCACTTGCCATTCCTTTGCCAATCGTGCTTGCTCCTCTAGCGCGGCGGCGGTCTTTTCCTGATCGGCTCGCGCCTCTGCCTCGCGCAGCTGGCTATTGGCCATCGCAAGTTGCTGGGCAAGGGCTTGGGCATTCGCTTCGATTCCGGGATTTTGCAGAACGGCCAGTACTTGCCCCTTCTTGACGGAGTCACCCTGTCTGACGAAAACCTGCTCAACGGCTCCAGGCACCTCGACCCTCACGTGAGCATCTTTTCCTGGCTGTAGCACAAAGTCCGAAGCAACTCGCGACGGTAGGGGCGGAATTACGAGCAAAAGGATAACGGCGAGACCAGCCAAACTCTGCGCCCGCGTCATTTTCCAGGCCATGTACCCCTCCCGGTTCTCGCGCCACCAGGCTCGGATCTGCGGCCACGCTTTTCGTAGGCCCTTGCGCACGAACAGATAGACGATGCCCGCTATCAAGACGTATCCCCAATTCCCCAACTTGCTGACAAATATGTTCTTCACAAACAGCAGAGCGAGAATGACCACCAAGCTGCTGTAGATAATTGCGGCGAGGCCAAAAACGGTATAAATGCGGCGCAGTCGCTTCGTGGTGGCAGGTAGCTCGATTTCTTCGCGAAGAAAATACTTTCGGGCGCCGACCCGCAGGAACGCAAAAGACTCTTCCCGAAGGTTGTCAACGTGAAGGAATTCCGCGAGGGCATAGTATCCGTCTGCCTTCATGAGCGGATTCAGGTCCACGAGCAGTCCTTGGATTCCAGTCAACAACATCGCTTTGTAGGCGAGATCGTTCATAAATGAACCAGGCGCAGTAAACTGCCAGATGAACACGCAGATGCCGCAGAGCACCAGCCCGATCCAGATTCCAGCGAAAAGCACCCATTGCCTGCGGCTCGCAATGGGGCAGAGGACGCTATCGGTTGTATCGGTGTAAAACGCCGGTGTGAAATAGATAAGCATGAAGCCCATCTGATGTACGTCTCCCCCAAAGTGCTTGCACGTCAACCCGTGCCCGAACTCGTGAATCGCGCCGTATCCAAAAAGCAGCAACCAGAAGATCCAAATGTCATAGGCCGTCTTGTTCTGGAAGGAATACAGAGCTGCGGTATCGCTCTGCACGCGAGTCCAATTCCCGGCCAGAAAATAAGCGGACGCGATGAACAGCGCTACAGAAAATATGACGAATTCAGGCGTGAACATCCAGCTGAGGTAGCGGTCCAATTTTGCGAGCGTTCGATTGGGGTCCCAGGCTTTGAATGTCAGGTAGAGTACGCTCGATTGGTCGACGCGACTCCTTCGATCGTCACGAATTCGCTCAAGCACAGCTAGGTTTCGTTCTCCTAGAGACTGCTCCCAAACCCCCGCCTCGACTCCGTCTAAAAACCCCAGCACCTCGGCTTCGTCCAGAGGCTCGTCTGGATGGTGCTCGTTCCAGAGCGCTGCGACGTCAGACGCCGTCCGTGTGCCGTCACAGAAGGTGAGAAGCTCGTACTCGGTCGCGCCATAGCGGTTATAGGTATTGGTCTCGGGAACTTTGATGACGTAGCTTTTTTCACCCGAGACTGTTTGTTCGCTGATGCGAAGGTCCGCGCGCAGTTTAGGGCGACGCAATCCCTTCGCAAGAATGCTCGAGGCTTTGAGGCTGGTAGGACCGAAACGCATGAACTGTTCCGTTAGGGTGCCGAGCGGCCCGGGCTGGGCCACGAGACGCGAACGGCCATCCCCGGGCGGAGGTCGGAAAGATCGTTGCCCACAAGTTCGGCCGTCACGTTATAGCTGTCGCTTGCGGGATCAACGATTGGACTGACCTTGACGATTCGTGCGTGGAGGATGCGCTTGGAATCTTCGGCAAGCAAGATATTCACGCCTGCTCCGTCGACCGGGCGCGGCCGCGCAGACTCCGGGACTTGGAACTGCACCTGCAGCGGCGCCAGCTGACTGACCCGGAAACATTTGTCGCCTTTGACGAGTTCCTGCCCTTCCCGGATGTAACGGGTAACAACCGCGCCGGAGAATGGAGCGCGCAAGCGCGTCTGGTCCAGCTCAAGTTCCAGCCGGTGAATCTCGGCCTGGCTGCTTTCAACCATTGCTTCCCAGCCGTGCAGATCATACCCGGCGGCTTTGGCTTCAAAATCGGCAGCCTCAAGGTCGGCCTGACTTGAAAGTCCTAGCATGCGAAGCTGCTGCTGGCGGTCGAGCGCCGCGCTCTTGGCTTTCAGTTCCGCTTCCTTGTACTTCACGTTGTTTTGAGCCACCAGCAGGTCGTCATGTGCCTTGATCAGTTGGACCTGCAGTGTGCGGTCGTCGAGCTGGCCCAGAATATCGCCCTTGTTAACCGTGCTTCCCTCATCCTTGCTGACCGAGACGACCCGACCATCACGCTCGCTTGTGACATCGACCTGATGCTCAACGGAAAGGACGCTCAACTCGTCGGTGTTGGCAGCTTTCACAAAAGACGCGGGTTCACTCGGAGCGGCAGGAGGCGAACTACTGACGGGAGCCGGAGCAGCATGAGAGGAAGACGCAATCGGCGTTTCCCCGCAGCCAGCAGCCGCCAGTGCAACCGCACCCGCTAAAAGCAGCGTTCCTCGCCTCATCATGTTCGTTCCTTTCGCTCGATCACGGGAGCCAGGCCCAGGCCTTCTGCCAGAGCCAGCGGAACGGATCGCGAGCCAGAGCATAAGCCACTGGATACCATCCGCTGTCAAACCACCCGCCCTGGGCGCGAATACGTGCGCGGCCTACCATACCATCTCGTGCAAGATGTCCCGGGTTATCGAACACGGCCCGGACCAGAAAATATTGCTCGCCTGCCTCCGATTTTGTCTCCGCGCCGATCCGCTCAACGGTTCCAAGGAAGGTCACTGTCGGGAAGGCATTGAATTTAAGAGAAGCATTTCGACCCGGCTGGACCAGCCCCAGGTCGACTTCTGGAACACTCATTTCGCCGGCCATTCGGTCAGCCTCGACAACCTCACAGAAGGCTTCCCCAGGCTTGACCATGGTGCCCACCCGCTCCTCGATTTTCGGAGTGACGACGATTCCTTTGATAGGGGCGCGCAGCTGCGCCTGCTGGACGCGCTGCTGTTCCAGCTGCACTTCGACCGTGTGAAGGTCAGCGCGGATTTTCGCCTGGCCCGCGGCCGAGCCGTCATTTCGAAATTCGGCCTCTGCCAAGTCGTGCCTCGCCTGGGCGAGTGCCGCCTGAGATTGTGCCAGCTTGACGATATCGTCGCTGTCATCCAGCTGCGCAAGCAATTGTCCGGGTTCGACGGAATCGCCTTCGCGAACAAACATATGCTGCACAACTCCACCCTCGATCGCGCTCACCATCCTTCGCTCAGCGGGCACGACGGTCACATCTGCGCCCACGCGCATCGGCCACGGAATCAAAATGAGCGCCAGGGCGACAGCGCCGGCCCGCTCGGCATAGTCGCGCCAGCGTCCTTTCGGCAGGGCCGAGAGAAGCTTCTGTTTTCGCTCCGCGAGCGGCTTCAGGAGACCGGCGAGAGGAACCTGTTGATAGAGCAGCGCGTTGCGGATCGCCACCGTCGTCTGGTTTGCCAGGATGGCAAGCGTTTCTTTATGACTCGGAATTAGAAAATCCGCCTGGCCGCTCAAAAGAGCCATCGCACCGAGCGCACCCTGCTCGTCGTGCAGGGGTATTGCATAGAAGCCGGCGTAATCGTTCTTCTCAAGAACCGACACAATCTGGGCTCGCGCCTCTTCCGGCTCGAGATGCCATCCGTCCGAGGACAGATCGGCGGCGACCGGGTCCTTGCAGTTGGCCACCCACTCAAGACGCTCTCTCAAATCGGCCATTTCACGGGTCTTGGGAACCTCTCTTTCCCCGGAAACAGCGCCGATGACAAACTGGCCGCGGTCGAAAAATCCGATCACGCACTTGTCGAAGGGAACGACGGAGGCGGCTTGGTGAACCACCGTCGTAAGGACGTGATCCAGGTCGAGTGTCGAGGTGATTTCTTTGGAGATTTTCAAAAGCGCATCGAGCTCGTGGACCTTGCGCTCGGATTCGAGCAGATTGGCATTGTGCAAAGCGATAGCGGCCTGCTCGCTGATACTGGCAAGTAGAAAGAGATCATCTTCATCAAACGAACCACCATCCGCCTTGTTTAAAAGCTCTAGAACGCCAAGGACTTC
>CAYOXF010000026.1:0-80506 GCA_964407845.1 uncultured Acidobacteriaceae bacterium
TATGGGCACGTCGATATTCAAGCTCTCCGCGGCAGCCTCTGAATTGTTCAGCGCTGCCTGGGCTCTTGCCAATGCCACTTCATAGTCTTTTGGATCGATCTCCACGAGTGTAGAACCTTCATCGACCCATTGGTTGTCCTCGACGTAGACCTTCTGGATATATCCTGAAATGCGAGCGCTGACGGGATAGAGATGGACGTCCACCTGCGCGTCGTCGGTGGATTCGAAGCCGGACAAATATAGCCAAAGGAAAACGCCGCCAATGGCCAGAACAACGAACGAGATAAGAAAGATCCAACGCTTGTACGAGCGCCTCCTCGGATACGCCGGAATCGGCGCCTCAGCTGCGGCGGTATGGCCCGTTGGCGCGCTTCGCGCAGACGAAGTTGCTTGCGGTGGATTCGTTGCTTGATTTTGCTCAGCCACACTCACTCTCCCTTCAAGTACTCGGCAAAGCGGGACTCTGCGACCCCGATCGCTCTTGCCAGAGATATCTTTGCAAGGTTGTGGCTGTAAAGACTAGCAATGTATGCGTCATTGGCGGTTGCCAGCGCGTCTTGCGCCTGAACAACTTCTATGTTGTCTGTAACTCCTGAGCTGAATCGATCGCGAGATTGCTGCAACGTCTGAGTGGCGAGCGTTACTGCGCTTTTTTCGACAGAAACCTCTTGCGCAGCCGCTTCCAGATCGAGATACGCGTCGCGAACCTCCTGATCGATCCGGGCTCGCAAGTCTTCGAGTAGCTGCTTTGCCCTTGCTAGCGAGGCGTCGGCCCGCAAAACGTCGCCGTGCACTCTTCCGCCCTGAAAAATGGGCACACGGAGAGTCGCAGCCGCATCGACAGTGCCATGCGTGGAAGCCGGATTGACTCCAACGATGCCATAGTCGGCTACCTGGTCTAACGATGGATAACGTTCGGCAGAACTGGCTTTTCTCTCAAGTTCAGCTGACCGGACCTGATTCATCTGGCCCTGAAAATCGGAGCGAGCTTTGTAGGCGCTTTGGATCGCATCCTCGAGAGGCGGTATGGAAAGCGCTTGGTAACCGACCTGCGTGGTTATCTCGAACTTTTGGCCTGGAGGAAGACCGATAAGTCGCGCCAAAACCAATTTCTGCTTTGCCAAATTATTCTGTGCGACAATCAATTTCTGTTCACGCGATTGCAGTTCAACCTGTGAACGTAGAACGTCCACGGCCGCGGCAAGGCCCGCGGTCTTCTGATCAGACGTCTGTTGAAAAAGGACCTTGGCGGTGTCCCGTTGCGATAGCGCCGATTCAACCTCTGACTGGTAGGCAATGACCAGCAGATAGTTGGAGACAACCACGGTCACAATCAACTCGCGCGCATTTTTGTAGCCGAACTCCGCCGACTTCAGCTGCGCCTGCGAAGATCGCTCCCGCTCGATGGATTCCCAATCAAAAACGGATTGCTTGAGATAAGCCCGCGAGTCGAAATAGCCAAATGGGCCAACAATCTTTGGCACTCCGGGTATATTGAGACCAAATTGCGCCCTTAAATCGATTTGACGAACGCCAAAACCGGTATCGGTAACTACATTCGGCAGTAACTCGCTCAGGGCTTGCCATTTCTGTCCGCGCGCGTCCGTCACTGAATCCGTAGCCAAGAAGCCTCCAAGGTTTTGCTGGAGTCCACGTGCGACGGCGTCTTCCAGGGAGAGCGGTACTGGTGTCGCGCTGAGCTTCCCCGAAGGAACTCCCCCGAGGTACGGATCTTGCGACAAGGCTGCATAGTTATTCAGCCCGGCTCGCACGGCAGCCCGCGCCGGGCCGGCAACTTCTTCCTCAGCAATCGGACTAGGCAGTGGATTGTACTGTGCGAACGTCGCTACACCGCTAAACAACGGAGCACAGAGCAGCAGTAGTTCAATCCAGGGTCTAAACCGCATTTTCCATCGTCGGGAGATCCTTCCTCCTTCAGCGCAGTCCGCTGGCTCAGCGATGTCGATCTTTTGGAGCACGGCTTGAGACGGCGTGTTAGTGACGATAGTGCGTCGTTCCGACGCGAGTTCCATTTGCGTCTCCTTATGTCAGAGTCAAAAAGCTTTGGTGGCTATCCGTCCTCAAATCGGACTTGCAAACCTGACTCTTAGTTCAAGAAACCGCTTCATCAAAAGGTTGTAGAGAGAATCGAGATCGTTTCGGTTTGTGATGGGGCGCTGTGGTTTCGATCTAAACTGCCAATTTAAGGAAACAAGACGATCGAGAGTATACACTGATTGTGCTCAACGCTGAGAAAGCGCACTCCGAGCAACTACTGCAGCGTCGCGTACTTCCGCTTGCTTCAGATAGCGCGCGAATCAGATCGTTCCAAGGAGGTAGCATTTTCCCCAAGGCCGTCATCTAATGGATTGGAGAGTGGGATTCGGAAGATTCTGCCGAGCCTGCTGCGAAGCTCATGAGGCGATTCCTGATGGTGTTTGTTTTTGTCCTCCTGGGACTCTTAACAGTATTACCCGGACCGTATGCTCATCAAATGCTTGAAAGTCTCGTGCGCGAAATGCTTAGGCTTGTTTGACGCTGAAGCGCCGTTGCGGTGAAAAGGTCCGTCTCAAGAGGACCACGACAACTTTATATCGCTCCCAAACTCCTTCGGTGTGAGTCCATAGGGGCCAGTTTCGTGCTCGGCGTCATCTCTTTAGAAGCGACGGCCAGTTCACAACGACGCTAAATTGAGCGGGCGCGGCAGTCCCGTTCGCGAAAAGACGTACGCCAAAGATGGACTTTCCGTCCGAGCTGGCCTCCCAGCAAACAGCGCAAGTCTCTTGGGTCACCAGAGGGGAGTTGTCACTGCTGCTGTGACTTGGGTCACAGCTATCGATGCCATGGTCGCATATCGTAGCGAACGAATGGGTACAGTCGATTTCGGTTTTATGTTCCGCACCAGCGAGCCAGGGAAATCGTGAAGAACTTCAAATGCCCGAATTGAAGACTGAACAGCTTGCAGGCTATCTGAGTTCGGTGTTTGGAGAACATGTCACAGTACTGCGCGTGCTCACTTTAGGGTCCCCGGAGCACGAGACCCTCAAAGAGTACGGGTACGGAACTCCGGTTCGCGTGGACTACGAGATCGGCGGTCACACACGCGGCAGCGCCGTTGTACACACGATCAGGCAAGGTCCCTTTGGGCACGAACATATGGCCGATCGTGCTCAAATTTTGCTCTGGGAAAATCAAGCTTTTAACCGCCTGCCATGTCATGTTCGATCCCTGGATGTCGGTGGCTTCCGAGCTGACGGAAGTATCGTTTCTCTAGGCGAGGTTGAGGAACTCTGTCTACTAACGGAGTATGTCGAGGGCCAAAACTATTCCTTAGACCTTGAACGAATTCGGGATGGTGGAGTGCTCACAGATCTTGATCTGGCCCGTGCCGATGCCCTGTGCGACTACCTAGTGGCAATCCATGCGAAGCCTGTCGACAATTCCGGGTTGTACACGCGACACATCCGCGAATTATTGGGAAATAGCGAATGTATTATGGGTCTTACCGATTCTTATTCTCACCATCCGCTCATCACCGCAGACCTGCTTCAAGAGATCGAACATCGCTGTGTACGATGGCGCTGGCAAATCAAAGGTCTCGCTCACCGGCTGCGCCAGATCCACGGAGATTTTCATCCATGGAATATCCTGTTTCGATCCGGTGTCGATTTCCGGCTGCTTGATCGCTCTAGAGACGAATACGGTGATCCTGCAGATGACCTGACATCCTTGACGCTGAACTATTTTTTCTTCTCCCTTCAACGTAGTGGTCGCTTGGAAGGCCCCCTGGAAACATTGTTTTTTCACTTCTGGAATCGCTATCTGGAGAAGAGCGGGGATCGCGAAATATTGCGCGTCGTTGCACCTTTTTTTGCGTTTCGTGGTTTAGTGATCGGCAGTCCGCTTTGGTATCCGACACTATCGGATACGGTTCGTAAACGAATCTTCGCTTTCGTCTTGGCCGTGTTGGACAGTAAGAGCTTTGATCCTACTCAAGTGAACGCCTATGCAGGAGTGTAGGAACCGGGACGCCTTCGCCGTGTGGATAACCGGTCTTCCGGCGTCTGGGAAGTCGACCATTGCTGCGAAGCTAGTCGCTCAGCTAAGAGCTCGTGGAGTGGATGTAGCTCTCCTGGAGTCCGACGAATTGCGGAAGATTTTCACGACCCGGCCACAGTATGACTCGCAAGAACGCGACATGTTCTATCGGCAGATGGTTTTCGTCGGAGTTCTCCTTACTCAGCATGGCGTGTCTGTCATCTTCGACGCGACCGCTAATCGTCGCACGTACCGAGACTGGGCGCGACAACAAATCCCTAAATTCGTTGAGGTTTATGTAGAGTGTCCATTGGCGACCTGCATGGCCCGAGATCCCAAAGGAATCTATCGCCGAGCGCGCGAGGGTGAGGCCCAGACCGTGCCTGGTCTTCAATCGGCATACGAAGCTCCTCAGAACCCCGAAGTCGTCCTCCAGGGGGACCAGGAGGCGCCGGAAGATGCGGCCCGAAGAATCATTAGCAAGCTGACAGAATTGAGCTATGTCTAGCGTATTGAACCTGGCCGTCGAGTTTGTACTATTGGAAAGAAGGACTGCGAACCGAGCGACTGGCGTGAGGATCAGCTGTTTCGGTAGTATCGGGAGGCCTGCTCGTGGCAATAAAGATTCGAGATAGCCTTGGTGCCCTGACACGCTGCAGGAACGGCATTCAACTGGCAGACCTCAGCATAGGAAATCGTTAGGAACCGGCACTTCTGGCGCCCGATCAGACAGAAATGAAGATGGTGCTACATTCGGAGCGGAACCTCCGACGCTAACGAACGTACAGCCAAACATGCCCGCCGAGGCACAGTCACGGAACAGTCTGGTGGATTTGTTCCGCGAGTTCTCGACGTCACGATCCGAGTTCCTTCAGTACGATAACGGCTACCGCAGTTGGAAATATACGTACGCTCAGCTGGGCCGCGCTGCACATCATTTTGCAGTACAGCTCGGCGAACGCCACATTAGTAAGGGCGATAAAGTCATCTTCTGGTCTGAAAACCGGCCCGAATGGATCGCTGCATTCTGGGGCTGCGTTCTTGCCGGGATCGTTGTTGTGCCGATTGACTATCGCACTTCGGCCCGCTTCTTGCGGCACGTGCAAGAGATTGTCGGCGCGCGTCTCATTCTGGTCGGAGAGGAAGTGCACTTGCCTGCCTCGAACGATGGCCCACCCATTTGGCATCTCTCGGAACTCAAGTGGCCTGATGAAAGCTTCCAGTTCCCCGACATTCGTATCAACCGACACGATGCCGCCGAAATCGTATTCACTTCAGGCGCAACCGGTGAGCCCAAGGGTGTCGTTATCACCCACGGAAACGTACTCGCCAACATTGCATCGGCCGAGCAGATTGTTTCCAGATATGCTAAATGGTTCCGGCCATTTTTCCCTTTGCGATTTCTCGTTGTGATCCCGCTGAGCCACATGTTCGCTCAAGTGCTTGCACTGTTCATTTTGCCGATTGTTCCTGCGGGCATAATCTTCATGGGCGGATATAGTTCCCACGAAATTCTGCGGCAAATCCGCGCGCGTCGTGTGTCGTTTCTCGTCGCGGTACCAAAAATCCTTGAAGTATTACGAAGCCACATCCTGCGCCAGGTTCCTGAAATCGAGGTCCTGCCTCCGGTCACGACCCACTGGATCATTCGCTGGTGGAGGTGCCGCCGAGTGCATTCACTGTTCGGATGGAAGTTCTGGGCCTTTGTTGTGGGAGCGGCCCCGCTTGGCAAGGAACTTGAGGATTTCTGGTCTCGGCTTGCGTTTGCCGTGGTACAGGGCTATGGGCTGACCGAAACAGCTCCGATCGTCGCCTTCAACAATCCTTTCGACACGAAGCCGGGAACCGTTGGCAGGCCTATAACAGGCATTGAGATAAAACTCGCGCCGGATGGTGAAATCCTCGTGCGGGGAGAGAGCGTGACACCAGGATATTACCAAACACCTGCCGAAACGAACGCCGCGTTTGAGGGCGGGTGGTTTCACACTGGCGATCTCGGGTCCTTCGACGATGCCGGCAACCTAAGGATTCGCGGACGCAAAAAGGAAGTGATCGTCACCCCGGAAGGATTGCACATCTTCCCGGAGGATGTGGAATCTGTGTTGAATAACGTTCCCGGAGTCCGAGAGTCCGCCGTGGTGGGCAGGGATCATGTGCATGCGGTGCTCGTGCTTGGAAACGGTGCTGATCCGAACGCGGCCGTACGTCAGGCTAATCTGGGCCTCGAAGACCATCAGAGGATTCGCGGTGTGTCTGTATGGCCCGGAGACCGGCTACCGCGGACAGAGGGCACACAAAAACTGAAATACAGTGAGATCCAGGCTTGGTTAGATACGGGGAGTTCACCGCCTACCCCACGCGGCGGGCGCAGCATCAACGACCTGCTCCGAGAATATGCTCCGGGCCGCGACATCACCCCAGATACAACCTTAGATGAACTGGGGCTCAGTTCGCTGGATCGCGTGCAGCTTATGATCGACCTGGAACGGCATCTCGACACAAGCATCGACGAGTCGCTTTTGACCGGCACCCGCACGGTTTCGTCGTTGTCGGAAATTGGCGTCTCTTCCGGCATCTCTCAGTTCCCTGTCTGGAACAGAAGTTGGTTGGCTCGGGCGATCCGTCGTGTGGCGTTGTCTCTGCTATGGCTCCCCCTTACTCGACTCTTCGCGCACGCCCGTATTTCCGGCCGGGAACACCTCGCATCGCTGCGGGGGCCGGTTGTTTTTGCGCCCAATCATCAGAGCCATCTGGATACGCCCCTGATCTTGTCTGCTTTGCCCGCCCGACATCGCTATCGTGTTGCCGTAGCGATGTGGAAGGAATACTTCGATGCACACTTCTCCCCCGAGCGGCACCCGTGGTACTCACGATTTCGCGACACCCTCGTCTACTGGCTCGTGGCTCTATTCTTCAACGCGTTCCCCGTTCCGCAGACCCAAGCTGGCGCGCGCGAATCGCTTAGATATATCGGGGACCTAGTCGGCGAGAATTGGTCCGTATTGTTCTTCCCGGAAGGTGAGCGCACAGAGGGAGGAGAAATCAAATCGTTCCAACCGGGGATCGGGCTGATTGCTGGACGTTTGGGTGTGCCGGTGGTTCCGATCCGGTTGCGAGGCGTGGAGAAGGTTCTGCACCGGCACACGTGGTGGCCTAGGCCAGGTCAGGTAGAGATAGCCTTCGGCACGCCCCTATACCTGACGGGAGAAGACTACCCTGTGCTGGCCCAGCAAGTCGAAACAGCTGTCCGAGCCTTATAGAATCGCCCCGGCTTTCTAATCCGTCGTCCGAGTCTCGCATTACCGAAGATCAGCTCGGGCGCCCACCTTCTTCGTGCGGAGGTTCGATCCGTGTTCGTCGCGGCACTCAAAAGCATCAAACGCAAGCGAAACTCTTAGAACCTGTAATCCAGAGTAAGGATTGAGTTTAAGCAGCAGCGATCATTCGCCACTGGCAACCCTTCGTCCCATTTCGTTCGTCAACCACGCGAGCTTCTCGGCGATCAAAGGTGCCACGGAAATTACTGTGATATTCACCGCGTCTACGCCCGAGCGGAGAGGAACCGTGTCGGTGCAAAATATGCTTTTTACGCCTAAAGACCACAACCGCACCCAGAAGGATCCCGTAAAAAGACCATGAGTGACCAGGATGTAGATCTCCCGAACTCCGGTCGCTTTCAGCTTTTCACAGGCGGAAACCAGGGTTTCACCTGTGTCAATCATGTCGTCAACGATCACCGCTTTGGCCCCGACTCTGCCGATAGGACCGTAATGGATGATCCCTTTCTCAGTTCTCCTTTTTTCAAAGTAAGGGGTCTCGCTTGTTGCCATCCCTGCCGCTTTCTTCACAGCTTCGCAGCGGTCGATTGCTCCGTTGTCTGGTGCCACCAGAGTCGCATCCATAAGGTCGTACTTCTTTATAGCGTCTGCGAATAGGTTGTCTGTAGAAAGCGAAATCAGTGGAATCGGAAAAAGCTGTTTGTCGCGTTCGCTATGAACATCTACAGTGAGTACCAGATTGATCCCCGAACTCCTCAGGAGAGATCCTACCCAGGCGGTTGCGAGGCTTTCACCCGATTTATCTTTGTCCTGCCTGCTGTAGGCAAGATACGGGAGTATCGCGGTTATTTGGGCCGCCCGCTCCTTCTTGAGGGTTTCCGCAAGTAAGAGTATCGAGAGCAGGCATTCGTCGGGCGGGGCGAGACTGCCCAATATCAGGCAATGCTCGCCAGAGACAGCGCCTTCGATCCGCGCGTGCAGTTCTTGATTGGCATAGCGACTCACTGCGAACTGCCCCACCTGTACGGCAGCGTCAGCTCGCAGTCGCTGTGCAATATTCTCGTAACCCGAAAAGCTGAACAGAATCATAGCTGCCGCTTTGTGGCTGCTCCTCGGATGCACAAAGCCGCTGTTTGAACATTCAGTTTAAGCCTCTGCACCCTTGGCCGCACGCTAAGTCTTTTGCTGTGACACAGTGTTGACAGTGCTGGCTCGCGGCCCTTATCTCCCGCCACTTCTGCAAACCGAACACGCGTTCCGATCTCCCAACGATCAAAAGCTTGGTCAAGAACGATGTTCCTGTGTGTGACGTGCGTCACTGTACTTCGTGTTTCATTCTGAAATGTTATTTTTGTTGAACTCGGTGGTGCTTGCCAATAGCGGACGCGGGTTGGAAGGCCTGAGCCATCGAGGCATCGACCTCCAGCCGACGTCGAGACTGAACGCCACGACTGCTTGGAAATGGGGCCTGGCGTTCTGAAATTTCTTCAAGGAGGCCAAGGGCGTGCGAGCAAAGACGGCAAAGCGAGGAGTTCAGAAAATTCGTGTAGTTTCCAAAAAGCCTAATCGAAAGGTCAGTCGCAAGGAGCGGCAGCCGTCCGATGCGGTGATTCACCAAAACATAATCACCGGTGAACCGTTTATCGACTGCTGATTTGGGTGCGGGATCGAGGCATGCCGGTCCACGAAGAGGAGGAGACCGATAATGAAAGTGCGAGACGCTATGATGCGTACCCCGGCATATTGTAGCTCGGAGACAAATCTAGGCGCAGCCGTTGAGATTCTCTGGAATCGGAACTGCGGCATTCTCCCAGTCGTCGACTCAAAGCAAAGAGTCATCGGGCTCGTAACGGACCGGGATCTCTGTGTTGCCTTGGGAACGCGGAATCGCCTCCCGGGAGAAATAACGGTCGGAGAGGTGGCAACCGGCAAAGTGTATAGCTGCCGCGCCGAGGATGACATCCGAACTGCCATGGAGACGATGGCGAGGCGACAGGTCCGCCGTTTGCCCGTGGTGAACCAAGACGGAGTTCTGGAAGGCATTCTGTCGATGGACAACGTGATTCTTCACGCAAAGACAGAAGCCCCCGGGCGTCCCTCTGAACTCGGTGATGCGGACATCGTCCTTACGCTCAAGCGGATTTATAGTCCGCAGCTCCCGGAAGTCGTGACGACCCGTGCAGTCGCAGTCTAGCGTCGCGCGCCGAACTACGAGCGGGTTATCGAGAAGGGCAGGCATTGCGGCAAAAGCACATGGCTTGGGAGCACGCCCGATTCGGGGCAGAAAGCTGAGCAAGTCCGCCGCCGCGGTCGTCGGCTGTTGAATATCGTATTAGTGCGTCAACAAAGCACGAGGAGAACCCGATGGCGACGTATGTGATTCTTAGTCGTTTTTCAGCGGATGCGTTTAGGGATCCCAAAGATTTCAGGAAATTGGCAGAAACCGTATCGAAAAAGATTAGAACAGAATGCCCCGACGTGGCGTGGAAGGATAGCTTTGCTACGTTGGGACGGTTTGATGTAGTGGACATAGTCGAGACGGATGATCCAAAGCAAATTGAAAAGGCGGCGATGATAATTCGGGCGTACGGCCATTCGACCACAGAAACACTTGCGGGGACACCGTGGAAGGAATTCCTGGCACGTCTCTAGCTCACGTGTAGGGACGGGCGCCTCGTGCCGGGGCCTGAGACACGTACTGGAGCGAGCAAAATGCCTATCGGAGAAATCTGCATCCGGGAAGTGATCATCTGCAATCGAGCCACTAACGTGCTGGAAGCAGCTCGGTTGATGCGCCGGTATCATGTAGGCGACCTGGTGATAGTTGCGGAGTCAGAGGGGAAACGCATTCCAGTGGGTCTGATTACGGACCGAGACATCGTTATTAGTGTGATCGCACCGCAACTGGATCCGACCAGGGTCACCGCAGGTGATCTGATCAGGCGTGAAATTGTTGTGGCCAGGGAAGAACAAGGCGTCTTCGAAACCATAGAGCAGATGCGGGCACATGGTGTCCGCCGAATGCCCGTCGTCGACCAACAAGGGGCATTGGTCGGCATCGTTTCGGTCGACGATCTGATTGAGTTGCTCGCCGAAGAGCTAAGCAAATTACCGAAACTAGTTTCTAAGGAGCAGGCTCAAGAGGCCGAGAGAAAACCAAGCGATTCTTCCAGCGTCGCCACGTTTGGGAAATCGGCTGGGCGATAGCGGTTCTTCCGGTCCGTGCGAGTTACGCGTGCTCTGTACTACGCACTGTTCGCTTCATTCCGTCATGTGCGATCAGCACTTCTATACCACGCTCCTGTCCCAGCTTCCGGACCCGAGCGGCAACGGTACGGGCGTCCGCCTTCACGATCTGCGAACCACAGTGGGTTACGATCACCTGCGACACGCCTTCATCGCGGCACCAATCCAACTGGTCGCGCACGGACGCATGCCCAATGAACACTCCGGCTCTGTGTCGCAGGATCGGTCGGACAATGGATGCGCCATCGCCAACGTATAACTGAATTCCTGACAAGGCCTCGTGACACTCATGAATAGAAACCAAGTCAGGGACGTAGAATACAGCAACGCCATCTGCAGTGATCCGATAACCGACTGCTGGAGCGCTCAGCGAATGTTCCACGGCAAAGGCTTCGAACTCGATATCGCCGATCTTTAATGGCCATCGTGGGACGATCATCTCTCGATCGCTGATGGGATAACGTCTCAGGCCGTTCCACGTTTGTGCCGTGGCATACACTCTGCATGGAGCCCCCCGTTTCAATCCACCAGCGTGATCGGGGTGCGCGTGGGTCAGGACAATAGCATGCGGGTGCAATGTCTTGAGTTTGCCGAGCCAATCCGCACCGCAGTCGACCAGAACTCGGTCGTTTACCATTAGGCAGCTGTGCATCCGGTGGAGCGCGGTCCGTGCTGCAATCTCACCGCGTGTGCCGAGAAAAGTCAGCCTCATTTGTTAGAAAGTGTTACTCGCGCCGCCAGCCATTGCTGAGCAAGAACATCTTCATCGCATCTTACTGATCTGCATCGGCGTCATCTCCAGGCCGAAACTGTCGAGGCACCTGCCCAAGCCGAGAATCTCGGCCAGTTCGTCAGCAGTTTTTTCGAGTTCCGAAACACACGTGCCCGGTTCGTCTGATTCTAATGGAATTACAACAAGGGTCGATTCGCCGGCCACTCCTACGGAATCGAGGTCATAGCGGAACAGGGCGACGACTTCCGAGCCACCATGTCTCCTCCAAGAAAACGTGAAATGCCTTGCCATCTGTCGGCGATACGAGAGGATTTCGGTGCGCTGTCTCGGGGTCGCAGCGATTTCTCCTTTCCCTTCGCTGCACAATGGGGGCAGCTATTGAAGTTTCTATACATATCACACGCGACCTTCATTTGATTGGCGCAATCCCGAGCCCGGGCTACTTCAGGCGTTTGGAGCCATCACTTCAGAACAGAATGGAAGGCAGGTAAGCACCCACCGCTTCATTGTACAGTCCCATCGACATCAAGGTCATCGGCTGCACGACTCGAAGCCCGTTCTCAAGGCACCAGCGAAATAGCCCAGCGTTGCGCGTCGGCACGAGTATTCCTGCTCCTTGGAATTCCGCGGCAGCAGCAATCAAAGCCTGCAAGTCGCCGTTGGTGTCGCCGACCGCGTGACCGAAGAACGCGACGGACGAAGCATAAGCGCGGACACGCCCGTCCGATTCAGCGACCACCGCTGTTCCTTGCTCGATGGCGTCGCTAAGTTCGCCTCCACGGTCATGCCCGTGCACCCGCGTGCAGACGTCGTTGCAATCGGCAAGGTCTCCGTACTGAGCCGCCCGAACGATATATCCTGACGGCGTTTTCTGAATTGGGTGTCCTTGCATACAGGCGAGCGGCTCGCGAACCGTGAAGCCGAGCTTTGCGTACAGCGACAGCGAACGATTGTGATACGCCGCCTGCACCAGCCGCACGCCGGCGAACCGCCGTTCGGAGGCACACGCCATTACTGCTTGCATCAACTGCCGCCCGACCGTCCCGTTCTGCGCAGCGGGGTCGATGGTAATCGGCCCGACACCGGCAATCGGCGTCCTTTCGTCCAAGCAGTTGCTCCCAACAATTCTTCTGTCTTGCTCTGCCACCACGCAGAAGAATTCAGGATGCGAAAACATCCTCGAGAGAACGGCCGTGGGACGTTCAGGAGATGGAAAATCGGGAGGGAAATTATGCTGAGTAGCAATGCTATGGAATGTTTCAAAGCAGATTTTACCGCACACTCCTGCGTCCGCAGGCGTAGCCCTCCGAACGAAACTGATTGCTCTTTCGTGCTGGTCGCGTGCGACGGTCCTGACATAACTCTCACCTAATTCGACTACATCGCTGGCCGAAGTCGCTAGTCCCCACTCAGCTGGCTCGCTTCCTGTTTGCGCCGCCAGGCGAAATAGCTGTCGAGCGCTTTGAGCTGCTCGAGGTTCGGAACAGGCACAGCATGCGATGGATCGTCGAGTTCCATCACTCGCGGATCGGCGTCGGTGAATGCGGGCCATTCGGGCAGGCCATTGCCGTTGGGGTTTCCGTACTTCGCGAAATTGGTCCAGTAAAGCATAAGCTGTTCCGAAACTGTCTTGTCTTCGGGCGTGGCCGGCATTTGTTTTGTGAAATTCCCGAAGACGAAGGCGATTTCGCTGCCGTGAGCTGCGCCCCAGTCCTTAAAACGCGCCTCATCCGGATACTGCGGGCGGTGATTGAAGTAGTACATGAAAACCTTGCCCTTGCCGGTGCTGGATTGCAGACGCGCCCAACTCCAGGTGCTCCAGCCGAACGTGGCGTCGCGGGCCAGATCGCGGGCGGAGCGGAGCGCTTGCGTCTCGGAATTATCAGGATACGCGGTCAGGATATCTCGGGCGAACTCGCCATATCCATTCTCTACGCTCTCTTTATATTTCTGCATTGTAGTGCTGGCGACGAAGAGCGCGCCTTCGTCGGCATTCGTTCCGATTAGGATCGGAGTGTCGTTGTACTTGCCCTCTTGATACAGCTTGTACTGATCGCCGAGCAGAACATAGCCATCGAAGTTCGGCCACCACCCGCCACCACCCAAGCCGGGGCCGGTCTGCTTGTATACGTCTGCTGCGGATAATTTGCGCGCTTGAGCAATCGACGAAACGCCCAATCTCGTGAGGAAGGCTTCGCCCGTCTTTTCAGCTTCGGCGAGGGTTGGAGGGCCCGCTCCGCCTTCGTGATCTACACGCGCGGGCGCAAACGAGCCACCACTTTCCGAGATTGCCCCTTGGAAGAGCCCGTTCGCTAACGGCGATGCGCACAGCATGCTGACGGAAATTCCTCCAGCGGATTCGCCGAAGATCGTCAGTTTATCGGGATTGCCGCCGAAGGCAGCGATGTTGTGCTTCACCCATTTCAAGCCGGCGATCTGATCGAGCAGGCCGTAGTTGCCAGAATGCCCACCCTGTTCCTTGGTGAGTTCGAAATCGGCGAGAAAGCCGAGCGGGCCGAGGCGATAGGCGATGCTGACATAAACGACACCTCTTTTGGCCAGGTTTTCGCCGTCGTACTGCGGCATGGAAGTGGCGCCTATGGTGAAGCCGCCACCATAGATCCAGACCATCACGGGCAGGTGCGCTCGCGAGGATTTCGCGGGCGTCCAAACATTTAAATAGAGGCAATCTTCGCTGGGCGTAACAGGCGCGAGGCCGAGAGCCTCGTTGACGATAGGAACTTGCATGCACCCGGGCGCGTAGGTGACAGTTTTTTTCACGTCCTTCCACGGCTTCGGAGGTTGCGGGCCCTGCCAGCGCAGATCGCCGACGGGAGGCGCGGCAAAGGGTATGCCTTTAAAGACGCGGACGCTGTCGACAACAGTGCCTTGAACGAGCCCATACTGGGTACGTACTGGCGCAGTCGCTTGCCCAAACGCAAAGGGTGCAACCGCGATCACTGCGATCAACGTCGAGAATGGCTTAGCGAGTTTCATGTGTTCTCCTTCCCGAGGCGCCGCGGCAGCGTGTCCCTGACAATACCATCCGTTCGCAAGTCAAGAGCATCTTTTCCAAGACAGGGATCTTCAAGTTTTAGGCTAGCCGCTGAAACCATGAGCAGAAAGACTGTCCTTGGAAGTGGTTAACTCATCGTTCGTCATGAAATCTCCAAGCTTCGAGAAATGCGCGGTCACAAGGTCGCGACCCGTAACGAGCTGAGGTAATATACAAGCTCCATGGACCTTCGAAAGCTGATCGCTTCGATGTTAATTGGCGCCATGTGCTTGTGGAGCGTTATTGTTCCTGCAAAGGGCGTCTATGCACAGAGCGCTTTGCCGACACCCGATCAGCTCGATCAGCTGCTCGCGCCTGTCGCTCTCTACCCGGACGCGTTGCTCGCGCAAATCTGCGCGGCGTCGACCGATCCGCAGCAAATCCTCGATGTTGACAATTGGCTTCATCAAAACTCGGGTTTGATCGGACAGGCGCTCACCGATGCGGCGCAGCGACAGGGATTCGATCCGGCATTCGTTGCGTTGATCAACTTTCCGCAAGTTCTTGACATGATGGCTCAGAACATCGACAGCTATGCTGCGATTGGTCAGGCCTTCGCCGCAAACCAGGCTACGGTCATGGACTCCGTGCAACGTCTCCGGCAGCAAGCCTATGCCGCTGGCGCGCTTGAAAGCAACCAGTACCAAACCGTCCAGCTGCAGGACCAGGGCCCCTCACAGGTGGTAGTCATCCAACCGGCCAATCCCCAGGTTGTTTACGTTCCGCAGTACAACCCTCTGGTCATCTATCAGCCACCTAGCACGGCTGCCGTCGTGACCGCCTCTCTGCTAAGTTTCAGCGCGGGCATTGTCCTTGGCGCTTGGATCAGCAACAACAGCTATCCTTGGGGATGGGGCGGTTGGGGTTGGAACTGGAGTAGGCGTACCGTCATTGTGCACAACAACTATTGGGTGGTAAACAATCGCTATCGGCCGCCTCGTCCCTACTATCACTACCGTCCCCCCGTTTACAATCGCCCGGTTTACGTCCGGCCGCCAAACAACTGGCACGATCGGCCTTACTATCGTCCACCCAGTCCGCCTGGAACTGGCCCAGGGTATCGTCCTCCCAGCAATCCGCAGCCACGTCCCACGCCACCGCCAACCCCTCGTCCTGCTCCACAGCCGCCCAAGGAGCGGCCGCCATCCAACGTGAACCCGGCACAGCCCCCAGTCCAACGTCCGAAACCAGAGTACCGACCGAATCCGAACGCGGGCTATTCGAAAGGCCAGGGCAATGCGCAGGCCAATTGGGGCGGACGCACAAGCGCTTTTGGAGGAGGCCACAATGCCGCAGATGATCGCGCCGCGGTCAATCGCGGCAAGCAGAGTGTAGCTGCGGAGCAAAAGCAAAAAGGGGGAGGAAACCGGAAATGAACACGACCCTCCGCCCGACCCAATCCAAGGTGGCGTCGCCGACCGTTTTCTTGCTGTTGGCGGTGACCTTTTTCGTTTCCGCGCGCTGCGAGGGACAAGAAGCGGCACAGAAGACGTTTAAAACCGCTCAGCAGGCTGTCGAGGCCCTCATCGCTGCAAACCGAGACAATGACATCGCCGCTCTGAATCAGATTCTCGGTCCCGATGCTTCCACCCTCGTTTCTTCGGGTGATGAAACGCAGGATAAGAACGACCGCGCCAATTTCGTGAAGCTCTACGAGGCTCATCACCGCCTCCTCTCTTCCGGATCTGGAAAACTGGCTCTGGTGGTTGGAAAAAACGAATGGCCATTGCCCATCCCGCTGGTCAAGAGCAACGGTGAATGGAGGTTTGATTCCGCGGATGGAGTGAAAGAGCTGCTCTATCGGCGGATCGGCTCCAACGAACTGGCTGCTATCAAGGTTTGCCGCGCGCTCTACCAAGCACAATTAGACTATGCGGCATCGGGTCATGACGGGAACGCGCCAGGCGTTTATGCACAGCGATTCCGAAGCCAGCCCGGGACACAGAATGGACTCTACTGGGAAGTGACTGAAGGTGAGCCGGAGAGTCCGGCCGGTCCGCTGGTTGCGGATGCCGATGCCGAAGGTTATGAGCAAGGCACGCGTCATCCGTACTACGGCTACTACTTCCGCATCCTGAAAGCGCAGGGACCGAATGCACGCGGCGGGGCAAAGGATTACATCATCGACGGCAAAATGACCGGTGGCTTTGCCATTTTGGCGTATCCGGCCGAGCACGGCGCGAGCGGCGTAATGACCTTTATGGTAAGCCGTCACGGCTCACTGTTCCAGAAAGACTTGGGTGACTCGACGGCGGAGACAGCGAGAGCAATAAAAGCGTTCGATCCCGATTTGTCGTGGACACGGCTGCCTAGTGCCAACTAGCAATTTGACCCACTCGTGGTGAGCCGCAGGCTCTCATCCCCCCAGCACGGGAAGTGGCTAGAAGAGATGATTCTTTAGCGGATGAATCATCTGTCAGGGCGCATTTGCAGTCGGTTCGGTTCGCCTTTCATTGTATAGGCACGCGATAGAGGTTGCGGTGCACTTCCTGCCGCTCTGCAGCTACCAAGCCGGGCAGCGGGCCTGGAGTCAGGCGGCCATCCGAAACCTTTGCAGTCTTCACACGCTTCGCATCGGCAAGAGTCTGTACACCGGCTGCCGGCAGCGGCGGCGAACCACCGAACGGAACATTCGCAAGCATGGTGAACACTCCCTCCATGCTGAAGACGTTGAGTGCGAGTATTTTCCCGTCGACGCTCCGTCTGGCTTCCTAACGACCATGAAATTTCAGTACGCTGTGGCAGGGCTCGTCGGCGTTGACATATCGTATGATGTACCCGGCCGGTTGGGGAGATCATGGCGATTTTCAAATGCACCTACGTCGCAAAAGGGAAGAATCCTCGCGTGCTTCATTGTGAGGCTAAGGATTCACAAGACGCGCGAAAGATCGCTGCTGAGAATTTCAATACAGCGGTCGACGAGTCTCGATTAGAAGTTGTGGAACTGCAGACTGAAAGATTGAAGAAACCACACGACTCGTCGACCTAGGGCAAGGCACAGCTTGGCCGAGGCACGTCGTGGGGGCCGTTCTGTCCCCATGGTCATTTCTTCAGAACCGGCGGAGGAGGTGGCAAGCGGCTTTCAATTACCAACCTGGGGGCGTTCCGCCTGCCGAAAAGGTTCCGGACTTGGCTTAGGAGGTTCCGTCACATGAGAATTCGGTCTTCGCGTGCCACACCCTTCTTCCCTAGTTTCTTGTTCGCTCTTGCCATTTCGACAACCGCGACCATCCTTGCGTTTGCTCAGGCTCCGGCGCCGTCGGCGCCGCGGATGTCCTTTCCGCCCGCACCGTTAGAGCGAGGCACTGTCGAACGCGTCAAAGTGCATGGTAAATCGCTCGAGGGCAATCTCGAAGGCGATTCGCCCGATCGTGACGTCTCGATTTACCTGCCGCCGAGTTACCAAGCGAAGCAAAAGCAGCGTTATCCCGTCGTCTATCTTCTCCACGGCTTCACCGACAACGACGACAACTGGTTCGGCACGAAACATGTCTTCGTCGACGCTCCTCTCGCGATTGATCGAGCGATTGCCGCTGGCGCACGTGAGATGATCGTCGTGATGCCCAACGCATACACGGTTTATATGGGCAGCATGTACTCGAATTCTGCTGCGACCGGCGATTGGGAATCGTTCATCGTTCATGATCTTGTTGCGTACGTGGATGCGCACTACCGCACGATTCCGGGCCGCGCCAGCCGCGGACTTTCTGGACACTCCATGGGCGGCTACGGCACGATCCGCATCGGCATGAAGTATCCGGATGCGTTCTCGAACCTCTATGCAATGAGCGCCTGTTGCCTCGCGCCTAATCCAACCTTGACCGGCCCCGCAATGGACAAGGCCCTTGCGATTCAGAGCGCCGCTGATCTCGCCAAAGCCGATTTCGGCACGCGAGCGATGATCGCTTCGGCAGCGGCGTGGTCCCCCGACCCAAAGAATCCACCCCTCTATATCGATCTACCGGTAGCTGACGGAAAGGTCGTACCCTTGATTGCCGCTCGTTGGGACGCGAACGCGCCGCTCGCGATGCTCGATCAATACGTGACCAATCTAAAGGAAATCAGCGCCATCGCGCTCGATGCCGGGACAAAGGACCCCCTCTTAGCCTCGATTCAAAACCTAGACAGCCGCCTGACGTTGTTCGGCGTGCCCCACACGTTCGAGACGTATGACGGTAATCACATCAGCGGAATCCAGGACCGGCTCGAGAAAAAAGTGATCCCGTTCTTCTCAGCGAACCTATCGTTCGCCAACGCGAAAAAGTGACGCGCGAGAGTGCCTTTTGAACCAAAACTCAAAGCCGGTAGCAACTCCTAGCCGGTCAATTCCTCAAATTCGGTTTTGATCAATTCAGCCAATGTTGCTTCTGACAGGTGACGGCCCTTTATCTTTGCCAAAATCTTCTTCGCGGCTCGGCGTGAACAATCCTCAACTTGTTTTTGCCGTCGTTCTCGGGCAGCACGGATCACATCGTCGCTTGATTCGTGTGGCATTGTGATTCACCTGATTTCTTCGAGGAAGAAGCATCACGCACTGTTGTCGCCCGCTCTTCCCAATCGAGCGATGCACGTAGTCAGGCACAAAAGGTGTTGTAGGCTTGTCCGGTCACTTCAAACCTTAGACCTCGCTTGAACGGAGGCTGCGAAAGCTTTCCAAACGCGTTCATTGCCAGAGTACTCCTTTAGCATGCGCTCTGGATGAAACTGCAAACCGACCAGAAAACTTTCTGCCGGCGCGTAGAAGGCCTCGACCAAGCCGTCGCCAGCGTGCGCCATGGCGCGGAAGCGAGTAGCCAGGTTGCGAATTCCTTGATGATGATAACTGTTAACGAGCAACTCTTTTCGTTGATACCAGCGCGCCAAAGGGCTTCCGGCTACGACGGAGATGGTGTGTCGATACGTGTCGTAGTGACGAGAGTCGACGTGCTTGAGCCCAGAGTGCTTTTCCTTCTGAACATCTCCAAAAAGTGTTCCTCCACAAACCACATTGAGGAGCTGTGAGCCGCGACAAATGCCTAGAATGGGAACCTTCCGACGAAAAGCGTGGCGCAATAGACGAATCTCAATCTCATCCTTGAGCGGGTGTGTCTTCTGAAGATAGCGAAGGTTGGCAGGCACCGCTTCGTAGCGAGCGGGGTCAATATCCTCGCCTTCAACCAGCAAGAGTCCGCACATACCTTCCATGTATTGCGGTAGGCAGCTGAGGGCACCTTCGACGACCGGGACGACAACTGGCAGAGTCCGCAGGCGAATCAGAATCTCCAGATGCAATTCGCCAACATAATCGATCTGCCGGGTCCCTCGAGTCGTTCTGCGGGCCGTAACGACAACGGCCGGCCGTTTCATCGAGCCAGCGTCCGAAGCGCTTCTACCAGCTTCGCGTCCTTCTCGCGCCCCTGTGAGGCCACACGTACATGAAACACGTCCATGCCCACCTTATTCGAGCAGTCACGGACGTACATTTGGTATTCGGTTAGAAGGCGCGCTTGAAGTTCGGCGGCCGTCATGCCGTTTGTAATCTTGAACAGCACGAAGTTGGCACCCGTGGGATAGACCTTCAGCTGGGGGATGCCCTTCAAAGAGTCATAGAGGCACCGGACGTCCTCGATGAGGCGCTTTCGAGCCGCGTGATACTCTCTGTCGGTACGCGGCAACAGCGACAAAAAGTACTGGGCGAGCGCGTTCAGATTCCAGGTAGGAACGAAATGTCGGAGTCGGTTGAGTAGTGTGGAATTCACGCTATAGCAGTACCCCAGACGCAATCCGGGCACTCCACAGTGCTTGCTCATGCTCCGCACGATTAACAAATTGGGGAAGCCATCAGCCACCGGAAGGAGACTGGGCACCGGGTCACCCGCGAAATCGATAAAGGACTCATCGACGATCACCAGTTCCAAGTCGCGCGTCTGAGCCAGAAAAGCGGTCATGTCGTCGAGCGAAATCAGCTGGCCCGTGGGGTTACCGGGATTAATCACGAGCAGAGCTTTGAGATCTCGCGCGCGAACCCATTCGAGGTATTCATTTAAATGGAGCTGATACTTTCGAGCAGCATCCAGATAATACAGGTCGGCGTCCCAGTCGTGCCTCAACTTTTCGATGTACTCGCCGAAGGTTGGGACGGACACAGCGATCCGATCGATCAGAATTGTGTTGATAAGCACGATGAGTTCGGTGGCGCCATTACCAATGATGAGATTGCCTGGGTCAACGCGCAGCACCGCCGCAAGGTGCTTCTGGCTCATCAGCGAGTTGCTCGAGGGATAGGACTTGATCAGATTTGAGAAATGGCGTTGCATATCTTCAAGCATTTCCGGTGTTGGGTAGTACGGATTGGCAATGAAGCAGAAATCGACGATATTTTCGGCTTCTTCGTACCCGACTAGGTCCGCGAGCGCCGGGGAATGCGAGGTCTCGTAGAAAAGGTGCCGTGGGAGATGCGCCGGGGGATCAGGACCGCCTCCGGCTCGTGCGATTCTGCTCTGCAGTTTCATTGACTTGCCCACACCGGCAAAATTACGCGGTTACTTTCGTCAGTGGCAAAAACAAACGCGGCGTAACCGTCAAGAAAATTTAACCCCAGGCAACAATCTTAGTACGCATCTCATTGAATGCAAGCACGCGCAACCACCGTACTCGGATCAAGGGGCCGACTGTTCGTCGACCTGCCCCGTATCGAAGTCAGTTGGAATTTGAGAACATTCGGTTCTGATCAACTTGTGCCGTCACCGGCACGAAGGCAACTCGCCAGTGCCTTCTGGCCAGCGTCTGTCAGCAGACCACCGTCCGAATGCTAGATTTTGAACAGATGGACCAGATTCAGGCGCGGATATCATTCGCGCGATCGTGGGTTGTCATGTAACCGAACAAGCCAGCGATACCCCAGCGTCCTTTTCGATATGTAATAACGTCCATTTCGACGCTGTCATTGATGTACTCGCCGCAGGTCGTGTACCGGCTCGCACCTTGGAAGGCGTGCACCTTGTCTGCGGTGGCATGGATGACACGACCTCCGGGTGGCCCATCGGCAAGATCCCATCCCCAGTTGCCTAAACCAAGACGCGGCCAGAGGGCGCGATACGCTCCGAAATCGACTTGAGTGCTGTCAAGCATCTCCTGCGAATAGCTCTGAGTGGATAATCGCGTTTTGACGCCCTTGACCCGAAACCCTGCGAGCACGCCATAGTGCCCCTGTGGGGCAAGCTCCCAAGCCGCTCCACCAGCACCGACAGCTAGGTTCAGGCCCAATTGGCGAATGGGACCCCATACGGCCTGTTGGTCATTATTCATGTAGGCTAAGCAATGATCCTGACGCAGGCGTTTTGCTGCCGTGACGCCATCTTTATATTCAACATGAACCATGTGAGCGGGCGTGAAAATCGTAGACATTGCCTGGATTGCCCACTTCCCGTCATTGTTGGTAACGCAGTAGATTCCTTGGCATCTCACCAGCTTGTAGCCGTCAAGACTGTAGCGGTTGTAATTCAGCGACAGGTTCACAGCTACGGGGTTGGAGTTGAATATCTCGATGCCGTCCAGGACATCGTAGCAGCCCGGCTTCAGGTAGCCGTCATGATCGGTAAACCGTTCCGGGTCTTGGGTCATGTTCATGGAAGCTGGCGCGTGGGCGATGAGTTCCTCTGGGCTGTGGACCACAACCGCTTCGGTCCGTTCGAACGTGCCGAGAGGAAAGTGCAGCATTTCAGCCATGCCTTTTAAGTCCCTTTCGCCCAGCGCGGCAAAATATTGTGTCATCACCCCGACCGCGGCCGGGACCGACTCTTTGTAGCACATGGGAAAGCGGAGGTCGGGAATACCACGAGGTGACATGCCAGGGGGCGGCTTCAGATTGGGCTCGGCCGTCGCCGACTGCTGCGCTTGTGGCGGCTGGCCGAGCGCCGATACCGCGCCGGCAGCGCCGAGCAACCCGGCCGTTGCGGCACTCCTCATAAAATTTCGACGGTCAGTTTGCACCTCACCTTCCTGGGAAACTGCATCTCTTCTTTTCGCGTCAGCAGCCATGACCGTTCTCCTTTCACGTCCCCTAGAAATCGAAGCCCGCCCTGAGCGTAGCGGCAAATGCGCGCTATTTGGCGTCAGGAAAGCCCGACAAGCAACCTCACACACGCGCCAAAGCATGCGCCGAACAGGCGAAGAGTAGCACTTCGCCGTCCGAGGTGATGCGTTTATGCGCGAGGCGACTCTCCAAGTCGGTCGGCCTGTTGAGTCGGAAGGGGCGACAAACTGCCCTTGGACCTCGAGCGCAGTATCGCTAGGGTGCTCGAGAAGCCCAGCGTTTCGGGCCGTAAATGTGACACTTTTACTTGAATACCCTATGGGGGTATGGTATCAACCGTGAGGTAAGCAACTGCTCAAAAGAAAGTGAGCCTAATGGAACCAATCACTCAAGAACCAGAACCTCCGGGTCGTAACACTCTCGGTGGAATCCGCGAAGGGCGAGTCTAAGCAGGCGTTCCTCATCTGAACCGTTCGCTCTCGTGGAACTAAGGTCGAGAGCGAGTGGGAATCTTCGTAGTTTTTCTATAGGTCCCACCTAGCAAGCAATGGAGCTTACAAGAGGCCAGTCTAGGTTCGGTCAAGAGGTGTTTCCGCTGGCGGGAGGGAACATGCGAATTTTCACAGAAAATCTCAAGAACTCGACGACGTGCCGTGGTTTGTACTGTGTCTGGGTGCCAACCCGCGAAGGCGCAGCAACTCCTTTGGTTACGCGCTGGATTGATCCACAGGCCGAGATGCACGAGGAAGTCGATTTTTCCAGCAACGATTCATCGGAAATCCTCCGAGTGGATGATTGAGGAAATCGCAGACTTGCCAAAACCGACCCCAAGCTTCGCTGACGCAGCGGCCAGGCAGTGGGCAAAAGCCTTCGCGGAGAATACGGGCGGCTTACTTTGATCTGCAATTCAAATCCATTTCTCACAATTCGCCCTACTGAATCGACGTGTTGAAGGTCTGAGTCGTTCCTTGAATTGCCCGCAAGGGGCCGAAACACGTGAGGACGCTGTTATAATCGCTTCATCGAGTCGAGTCTAGGTGCGACTGAGCACGTGCTCCGGTCGCTGCTTCGAGGGAGGGCTGGATGTATACCCGTCGGCTGAAGCGTCTGCTTCTTTTGGCGGTGCTTCTCGTGCCGGGACTCCAAGCGCAGCTCCCCGCTGCCCCACAGCAGACCCCTGCGTCCCGTGATGAGTCCGCTGATGATCCACTCGGACGCAGTACTCCGCGCGGCACTGTCCTCGGCTTCATGAGAGCGGCGGAAGCAGATGACTACGACCGAGCAGTCAATTACCTGGATACCAAGCAACATGGGGATCTGGCTCGAGAACTAGCACAGCAGCTCCAAGCAGTCCTCGACCGAGAGTCCACCGTTGACCTCAAAAAGCTCAGCACCAAACCCGAAGGTGACATGGCAAACAGCCAGAATCCCAATCGGGATCTAGTGGGTGTTGCGAAGACCTCATCAGGAAGCGTGGAACTTTGGCTTGAGCGCGTGCAGCGTGGAGACAACCCGCCCATCTGGCTTTTTTCTCGCGACACGTTGCGCAACGTGCCGGAGATCTACGAGGACATCGGGAGCACACCGGACCTTGGGCGATACTTGCCGAAAGGGCTGAATACCAAGCTTTTTTCGCGCCCGCTGTGGCTGTGGTGCGTGGTCCTGATCTCAATTCCTTTGGTATTCCTACTCGGATCCCTGTTCGGTCGTCTTCTGAAGCCACTTCTCGCGGCAGCGGCCAGCCGATTCCTAGGAAAGGCGGAGATCGATTCGGTGCAGGGGCTGGTTGGACCCCTACGAGTCTTCCTGTTAGGGGTCTTGTTGCTCATCGGCTCTAGGTACTCCTACACGCTGCTGAGCCGACACTTTTGGGGCGTCCTCGGTACGGTCCTGATCGTTTTCGGAGCTACCTGGCTGTCTATGAGGGTGCTTGGCATCGCACGCAAACTGTACCTAGCACGGCTGAGACGGACGCGCTCGTCGGATAGGATCGCACTGGCGGGGCTGCTGGGCCGGTTGTTTCAAATATCCGTTCTTATTATCGGCGTTTTGACGGTCCTTTATTTGGCCGGCGTGAATTTGACCGCAGCTCTTACCGGCCTTGGAATTGGCGGTTTGGCGGTGGCATTCGCAGCGCAAAAGACGCTGGAGAATCTGTTCGGCGGGATCATGATTATCTCGGATCGACCGGTACGCATCGGTGACGCCTGCAAGATAGGCGACATCATTGGAACGGTCGTGGACATCGGGTTGCGCTCGACGCAGATCCGCACCATGGATCGCACGATCGTCACAATTCCGAATGGGCAACTCGCTACCATGAACTTGGAGAATTTCACACTCCGCGACAAGTTTTGGTTTCATCCGACGATCTCGCTAAGCCACGAGACAACCCTCGACCAGATGGAAGCCGTTCTGAGCAAGATCCGTGACCTGCTCGACAAACACCCTCACGTGGAATCGGAGACAACGCGAGTAAGATTTATCCGCATTGGGAGCGCTTCGCAGGACGTGGAAGTCTTCGCGTACGTGCTTGCCGCTGACTACAATGAATTCTTAGCGATCCAGGAGCACCTCTTGCTGGGAATCCTTGCAATTGTAGAGTCGGCTGCCACGTCGCTTGCCCTTCCCCTTCAGCGCACCTACCTCGTTCGCGGTTCGGCTCCATCTGAGCCGGAGCAGAGAGCGAAAACGGCTGCCGCTAGCGATCGTTGAAGGCGCTCGAAGGATGCTTGGTGTCACATGCAAACCTCCATTACCGAGGAAGGAATCACGAGTTTGCTCACCACTTCGCCGTTCGCCCGCATCTTTGGACTTACGCTCGCGGGTATCAACGAGGGCGAGTGCACTCTCTTTGTTCCGTTCCAAGCAGTCTTTGAAAGGCCCGACGGAATTATTAGCGGTCCTGTCTTTATGTCCGCAGCCGACGTTGCTATGTGGCTCGCCATCAAAACCAAGCTCGGACTGGGTGACGACTCTGTGACGGCCGAGATGAAGACCAATTTCTTGAGCAGCGCGAGAAGAGAGGAATTCACGTGCACAGCCCGGGTCTTAAAGTGTGGCCGTCGCCTCATCTACGGTGTGGCTGAGTGCGCCGATGAGCGCGGCACACTGCTAACCCACCACACCCTTACCTATATACGCCGTCACCGCACATCACAACCGTAAGCCACTTGTGGGTGTGCCGTGTAACGCCCCAGGGCCCTATCTGTCCGCGTCGACGTCGGTTTCTTTGTTGGCGTCGAGACGAGATGACGATTGATGCGGCAGGCGCTTTAGTTCGGCGGTTGCGGCCGAATATTCAACGACGGTTGGACGACAGGTGTTGACAGCCTCTTGGAAATCCGCGCCGGCTGCCTCCTCGACGTCCACAAGGAGTTCATATTCTGCCAAAAAGAAATGCGCCTCGCACAGTCGGTCGCGTTGTTTTTTGCCGTCGGGATCCTTCGCAGCTTCCACTACCGCCTTCCGGTCGTTTTTCTTGAGAAACAAGGACAGGACAGGCCCGGGCCACGACACTAAGTCCATTCGCTGGTTGTTCCCTAAGGTAGCGTCTGCGTTCTGGCCGGATCGTGCCGTCACTATGTACAACCATAAGATATTGTAACGGTCTGCGGGCGCCAGTTCCGCGCTCTTTGCAAAGTCTGGCACGGCCGCGGCGATGGCACCTTGTTCGAATCGGGCGAAGCCCCGATTAAAGAAGGCATCAACAAAGTTCGGGTCCAGCGTTACGGCCTGGTTGTAGTTCTGAATAGCTCGGTCGTAGTCACCCTTGCTGTTGTAAGCGTTGCCCCGGTTGAAAAACGCGTTGGCGTAGTTCGGATCGAGGCGAACGGCCTCGTCATAGTCCTGAATGGCCCGGTCGTACTCGCCCTTGTCGTTGTAAGCGTTGCCTCGACCATTGAAGGCATAGGCATATTTTGGGTTGAGGCGAATGGCCTGGTCGAAATCTTGAATGGCCCGGTCATACTCACCTTTGTCGTTATAAGCGTTGCCTCGACCGTTGAAGGCGTAGGCATGGTCGGGTTTGAGGCGAATGGCCTCGTCATAGTCTTGAATGGCCCGGTCGTGCTGACCCTTGTGGTTGTAAGCGTTGCCCCGACCATTGAAGGCATAGGCATATTTTGGGTTGAGGCGAATGGCCTGGTCGAAATCTTGAATGGCCCGGTCATATTCACCTTTGTCGTTATAAGCATTGCCCCGGCCATTGAACGCATAGCCATAGTCTGGGATGAGGCGAATGGCTTGGTCGAAATCTCGAATGGCCCGATCGTAGTCGCCCTTGCCATTGTAAGCATTGCCCAAGCCGTTGAAAGCGTAGGCGCAGCCCCGGTCGAGACGAATGGCCTGCTCGAAATCCTGAACGGCCCTCTCGTACTCTCCCTTGTAATTGTAAGCGTTGCCCCGGTTGGTGAAGACGATGGCGAGGTTCGACGCTGGAAGCCGCCCAGCCTCAATTGCACGGGTGCAATAGTCAATCGCTTGATCGGGATTGCTCTCCTTGTAACAACCGCCCACATCTTCGCTCGTTTGGGCGCGGATCGGGCTAATAAAGCCCGCAAGCTCAGCGGCGAGGATCAAACCGGAGAGTATCGCGGCACGCCGCATGAAGGGTTCCTCAAGACTCGGCTGGCCGTTGAACGAGTGAGGATACCAAAGCGAGGACTGTATGGCGAGGCCCTTCGCAAAAATGGCAACGAGGGCGCTTCACATTGACGACCGCTCATGCCAGCAGACGCCGAGGTTACGGATCGGCCCAGAACATCATCCTCCGACGCGCCAGGCCAGTCAGTTCGCGTACTTCACCGAGCAGCCATACGGCCGTGATGTTTGTAAGCTCACCGGTTTCCCGGCCATCGCCTCGGTAAGGGCCTGCGATACGTAATTTGTCGCCACTGCCACGCTGGCTGGGTCCGGTGTTGGCTGATCGTCGATGGCACCGTCATAAATCAGCGTTCCTGAGGGATCGATGATGAACATGTGCGGCGAGGTCTTGGCATCGTAGAGGTGCCCCAGCTTTCCAGTCGGGTCGAGAAGTGCCGCTGTGGGAGCAGCGTTCACCTTTTTCAAGTACGCATTCTCTTCGTCGGCCGTCACATAGCCCTGCATTCCCGGTGCCGAAGAAATCACGGTCAACCAGACCACGCCGCGCGCGGTCCACTCTTTCTGCAGCCTCTGCATGTTGCCGCTGTTGTACTGCTTCCGCACGTACGGGCAGCCATTGTTGTGCCATTCGAGGACTACATATTTCCCGATGTACTGAGAAAGGGTGTGCTCCACCCCGTTGCTGTCCGTCGCCTTGAAATCCGGCGCCTTCTCGCCGACACGCGCGGCCCATACAGGCAAAGCCAGCGCCGCCGCAACTAGAACCCCTATCCACTTTTTCATGTGGTCTACCTCCTCGAATCTTCCGCGGAGCAATTCCTGAACTGGCGGGAGCGGCCATTATACAACCGTGCCCGCCGTAGAACGGATCCATTACTGTTGCGACTGAACGGGAGCCGATATGTCGTAAGCCTCGTTGGGACTAACTTCCAACACTCCAGCAAGTGTGCCGGGCGTCTTTAGAAGTCGGTCTGACTTCTTGAGTGTCAGTCGCATGCCGCCCGGGACCGCAGCGATCGCCTGCGGTGCGGCATTATCGATCTGATCGGCTTCGAGTGGGAAAAAGGAAGCCTTCGCGACGTCGCCGCCGTGAACCGTGAGCGTAAATCGGTCTTTCTCCGAGATCGCGTCAATCCTCCAAGCGGAAGGCAATGGCTTCGGCGCTCGGGATCTCGCTGCCTGGAACAACGCATGTGATGCGGACATCGGACTTGGCGTCGCCTGCACGGGCAACGAAAGCTTCAAGCCCTCCTTGCCCGGCACGCAAATGTCCCTGCAGACAAGCCAACTCACGTCCGCTGAAAGCGTCACGCGGTGACCGGGCGCAAGGCTCTCAGGCGTTCGCATTTCGACCGGCAACAGCACAGCTTCTTCATAGCCGTAATCGATCACCGAGCCGGATCCCAACCGCGCGGGTGCAGGCCATTCGATCTCTCCCGGCAAAAATCCGGGGGGTAAATTCCACCGGACCCGTGGCGGCTCGCCCGAATCCCCCGGATTCCTCCAATAGATATGCCACCCCTTTTCCATCTCGAAGTGCAATCCCACCCAAAACGGCTTTCCGGGCTCCACAGAATTCATGTCGCTAAGCAGCTGGACTTTCAGGTGTTCCGTTTCTGCGGAGCGGCTCGAAGCAGCTGTCGCCACGACAAGAACCGCGCAAATCATTCCCCATCGGAGGGGCCTGAGGCACTTCCCAGAGTTATACATAAAGATTCAGAATCAGCGCAGCGCCATCCAGCACCCTAGACGCAACCCTATATCTCTTAGCAAGTCCGAGTTCAGTTTACCGCATTACGCAGTCATATCCCTGGAGCGCAGGATGGCTCGTTTGAAGCTGACGGCGCTGCTACGCCGATGGTGGCGCACGTTATCGCTTCAGAGTTTGCGCCGAGAGCGCGAGCAGCAGCAGGGCGCTTACGTTGAGATTGGTTCTACCGAAATTAAGGAGCTTCACCTGCGTGGCAGCCGAGGCGGAAGTGACCTGCTGCGTTGGGGCCGTGGAGGCTCCGTGCTGGTAGTGGGTCTGCTGCCGGCCGAAACCGCCGGTCGCAGAGCTCAAGTTCTATCGGTGCTTAGCGGATTCCGCGATCAATTCTGTGAATTCGCGATGACCTGTCCGGCACGAAACACCACCGCCAGTAGTTCCACGATCACGCGGCAGTAGACGATCCAAACCGCCATCCCCGCAAAGCTGAGAATCAGCGCCAGCAATCCATTCGGTACGGACGTCTGGAACTGGCTGAACACGAACCAAATCGCTGCGATCAAGCCCAGCAGCAAATGTACGCCGTAGAGTGTCTTCAGCATGCGTGGCGTCACCATCTGCTCGAACGAAAAATCCATCAAGTTCTCGAGGAGCCCTTTTTCCCGAGCGATGATTTGTTGCTCAGGGTAAGACGGTGCAGTGACCATGGTCGAACACCTCCGATTTGCGACTGTGGAATTCCATCGTACGCAACTGAAGGGGCGATGAGGGAGTCTTCGAAGAGCCGCCTGCCCAAAGAAATAGCTGGCCGTCCGTACAGTCGGTCCGGGCTCTTCGCAATCGATGCCCTTGCGCGACATGCATAGACGAGATGCCGCACGCATCGTGCGCGTGCGGGTGCCTAAGACGGTTCAGTTCGCTTCCGTGACGGTCGGAGCACTGATGTCCTGAAGGTCAGCAGCGGCCGGTGGGCGAGCCCGATCGATCTCGATCCTTCCCTTGAAATGAGCGCCGTCCTCGATGCCAATCCGCGCCGTCGCAATATCGCCCGTTACCGAGGCGCCCTTCTTGATCTCAACCCGATCTCGCGCAACGAGATTGCCGGTAATGATGCCGTACACGATCACTTCCTGAGCCGTGACATTCGAACTCACCCGGCCGGTGCGTCCCACGGTGAGCGTTTGGCCCACGAGCGAAATCGGGCCGTCCACCTTCCCGTCAATCTGTAAGTCCTCTTTCCCCGTGATGTTGCCTCTAATTTCCAGACTGGATCCGATGCACGCCAGACTGCTCGACGCAAAGGCACGGGAGTGAGCAGTTGCGCCGGAAGGCGGTGTCAAGGGTCCTTTTTCCTGTATGGGAGGGTTCGGTAGTTCCACTTCGTCCTGCTTGGTCCACATGGCGCCTCCTTCGGCCTCAAGCGGCCAATATCACGCTACGGATGCTTTGGAACGTAGGCAATCACCCAACGGTGCAGGTTTTGGTCACCCTCAAAGTCCTGACCCTCGGGACAGCCTGGCTCTGCCTAGGTTTGCTGGGCGGTGAGTTTAGTGCTAGAAACAAACAGGCCGAGATACGCGTCAGCTACCACGCTCGGAAAGCAGAGGAGACGTCAGGATGGGAGAGCCTCATCGAGGCCGCCTGTTGAAAGCTCTCTTGCCCTTTTGCTGCGCCCTTTGCCTAGTCGGTGTGATGTTTGCCCAACGCCCTTTCCGGCAATATCCGTCCGTAGAATATGGCGAATCCACACCTCTACCGCCAGACTGGCAGCGGCCGGGCGAATGGGCTTTCGCTCGTCTGATGTATCCGCCGGGCCCCAACGACGGTTACCGGGGGCGTTTCGATGGCGATTGGCGCCAGGGCTTATCGCTCTGGACGCAGGATGGGCCACCTGCCGATCGCGCTCTTGCGGCAGCAGCCCGGCGCCTCACCCGCATCGACGCGCGCTCGGTCGAACAGGATGTGAATCTTGATGACGGGGACGAGGTTTACAACTGGCCGTGGCTCTACGCCGTGCAGGTGGGCGAATGGGGAATTACTCAGCATCAGGCCGATGTCTTGCGCGAGTATTTGTTGCGCGGTGGCTTCTTCATGGCGGATGATTTCCACGGTGCCTATGAATGGGAGATGTTTGTCAAGCGTATCCGGATGGTTTTTCCCGATCGTCCGATCGTCGATATCCCCAATAACGACGCGATATTTCACACTGTATTCGATCTCGATGACCGCTATCAGATCCCTGGTGCCGCGCATTTGGAGCTTGGCTACAAAGTGCCGGACTATCCGCAGGGACCCGACGACGGAAAGGGTGCGCACTGGCGCGGGATCTATGACGATAAGGGTCGCATTATGGTGGCCATCTCGTTCAACTCCGATATCGGCGATTCATGGGAATGGTCGGACCGGCCGGTGTATCCAGAGCAGTTTTCAGATCTTGGCTTCCGTATCGGCATCAACTACATCGTTTACGCCATGACGCACTGAGCTCGCTGCTCCTGGCCTGTTTCAGTAGATTTCTTTTTCCGCGGCCTACCATCCGGATCTGACGCGTCAGCGCGTGTGGAACTGAGCGTCACTCACTTCACGTCGCGTGCTTCAAAGATGGCAACCGCCTTGCCTCCGGCGTCAAACAACTCCAACTTTTGTTCCTTGACCTTCCACGTCTTTACGTCTTCGAGTACTTTCAGAAATGCCTTCTCGGTGTCCATGCCTTCCGGACAAGCCATCATCGTGCTGGCCATCTGACTGAAGGTAAGTTCGTCTCCCTTCACTTCGTAGCTGCCCGTCAACCCGTTGCAGCCCCCCGAACCACTGACGCGATGAGACTCAGAATTAAAAACTAAATGAGGTTCCCTTTGCTGGGAAGCTACCGTGACAACTTCTTCACCGAGGTATGTCAACTTCCAATAGGTGTTCTGGAGCGATGCCGCAGAGTTGCGACTTGGGACGACCCGTGAACCCGCCGGCGGTTCCGCCCCATTGAGGGGTTCGAACTCGTAAATACCCCCATCCGCCATCAGCGAAAGAAAGAGATGGCCGTTTTTGATGGTGTAGGAGCGAACGGACGCCCAGTCCTTTGGGATGCGATCGTTGAGCGGTGCGGGCGGACACATCGCGCGTGTGAGCGCCAACGGCCCAAACTGAAACTGATTCGGTCCTCCCGATTTCCAACTGCTATGTCCGCGGTTGCAATCGATTCGCACACTTACCTGACCGTCACTTCCAAAGGCAAGGGTGTACTTCTTCCTGTCGTCGGGCAACAGCGTCTTATCATCGCTGCTCTGGAACTTCACGAGCTGCCAGGAGGTACCACTCAGAGAAGCAGCGGTGACCTGTGGTGGTATGACCTGAGCACAAACCTTGCCAGGGACCCTAGCGAGAAGTATAGCCAGGCACAATAGGCTCAATCGTGAGGTCCGCACGTAAGCCTCCGTTCGATTACCGAAAGTGATTATCCGACGGGCAGGCCTAATCGGAAACACGTAATCGTGTTGTCGGTCGTTGGAAGCTCTCGGCCCAGACTTCCGCCGATAATGGCGAAAAGCCTGGGCCATCTCTTGATAAAAAACCAGTGGTTCAGCTACTTGCGCGCGGCTGAAGCCTTATCCAGGACGTCAATCAGTGACTTTGCACCGGCCGGAGGGGCTGTGCTGCCCGTGATGATTTCTTTCACGGTTAGATCCTTGCCGTAGAGCGACTTGTTCGCGTCGGAGTCCCCATCCATCGAGGCGCCCTCGAGCGAGACGCCAGCAAACAGGCCCTTAGACCGGGAATAGGTCAATACGTCCGCATTCATTGCCTCAGCGTTGTACGAAGTGGCCTGAGCGCCTGGGCCCGCGGCGGCACTGGCGTTGCTTCCGAGCTTGGTCTTGCCGTTCAAAATTTGCTCCGCCCCTTTTTGATTCATCACCAAAAGCACAAAATCCGTAGCCGTGGAGCCGAGCTGGAGTCCAACGCTTCCCTGATCAAGTTTGTACATGGCCGGAGCGCCCCAGCTTCCGTTCATCGTAGCGCCCTTGCGGCAAATCAGCGCACCGCGCCCGTAACTGCTACCGATACCGACGGCTACCTTCTTGACGCTCGGAAAGATGAGCGCGCATTCGGCCTTGTCCAGAACGCTTTTGGGCAGGCCATTGTTGGAGAGGATATCCTGAAACACTTTGGCGGAGTTATCCAGGCGTTGCTCTTCCTTGGTCTGGGCAAATGCCGGAAGAGCAAGCGCCAACATCAGAGCGAGCGCTGCAGTCTGGTTTTTCATGCGATTTTCCTTTCGAAGCTCAAAAAGTCAACGGCGATTTGCTCGAGAAATTACCTATTTCGAAGCTCCCTCGGGGGGGTTCAAAACGGCACTAACTATACACCCCTCAGGCGCGGGCACGTGCGAAAAGATCCTTTTCTCCCCGGAGTGACCCTCTGTGCGAACCTTGGTAGAGGTGCCGCGTGAACACTGCCCCCCCAAAAAATGGATGTCTGGAAAGAGTTCGGGAGACTGCGTTTGTGGGCTCCCCCCAGTTTTCTCCCGATCATGTGCTTATGCCTACGTGTATTCCCAAGTGTTAGGAAGCGTATGTCATCAAGGCACTAAAAATACACTTGCCGATAGCCTCTGACGAGCCGCACCAAACATTTTTGTGGTAGAACAAATCTGTCGCGAGACCAAAGGCTTCCTCAAGCGTTTCATTTGGGGGCAAACCAATGGGCTTCCTTTCAAATCTGAGGATTCGTCCAAAACTCCTGATTGCACTGGCACCGCTGGCGCTCATGGCCGTTGCCGCAGCGATCTACTCTTCGATTGAAAGTAAGACGATCGACACAAAGTATAGCGACCTCATCAGCAAGGACGAGCGCGCGCTATCGAATTTGACTTATGCTCGTGCCAACGAGAACTTGTTCGGTCAATTTCTCTATAAGGTTATCGCCGAGCTCGATGTTTCGAGGATGCAGACCATTGAGGCGGATCTGGACAGGAGTTACTCGGACTTCAAAGGCAGCATCGCAGAAGTCGAACGGTATGGTGCGCTCAGCTCAGCGGAGCTTCGCTCTGCCGAAGCACTCTTTGATCGTGCCGTAACCGACTCTTACTCTGTTCGCGATGCGACTTTGAAAGGCGATAACGCTAAGGCAATGAATCTAATGCGGTCCACGGTCGACCCGGAGCTGCGGCAGGCCCGGGATGCTCTGGTACCGCTCGATGACAATCTGAGGGCTTCTATCGATCGAGAATCTGACGACCTCACCCGAAGCACTCACCGCACGATTCTAATCTCCTGGTTCGTGATTGGCTTGGGACTGGCTCTGTCCGTTGCTGTTACGATTGCAGTGATCCAGAAGGAAGTTGTTGAGGAACTCGTGACCCTGAATGGCAGCATTCAGGATCTCGCACACGGTCTACTCGACCGGCCCATCCCATATGCAAATTACACGAGCGAAATCGGCGATATGAGCCGAGCCCTGAAGACTCTTCAGGGCGCCGCACGCGAGCGCGAAATACAGGCCTGGATCAAGGCCGAAGTCGCAGCCACCATGGAGAAGGTCAAGGCGGCAGAGGATTTCCAGGGTTTCGCGAGTCAGTTGCTGTCGCGATTGTCCGAATCGATCCCCTTGCTGTATGGCGCTTTCTATTTGGCCGACGACCGAGGGAGGCGCTTTTCGCTGGCAGGTGGGTTTGCGATGGATGCAGCGAAAACAGCACGGGAGTTTGCTTGTGGCGAAGGACTGGTGGGCCAGGCGGCGGTCGAGCGGCGCTTGTTGGAGATTCGCGCAAACCCCGAAGATCCCTCCTTTCGTATCAGCGCCGGAGTCGGGAACATCGAGCCCCACAACCTGTTGTTCGTTCCTGTTATCGGTCCGCACAGAGTCACCTCTGTAATCGAGCTCGCACCTATCTCTCCCCTTTCGGATCGCCAGCGCACTCTACTGGAGGCTCTTGTACCCATTCTTGCCGCGAATATCGAAATCCTCGCCGGCAACATCCAAACAAAGACCCTTTTGGAGCAGACTCGGGCCCAGGCTGAAAGTCTTGCCGTTTCCGAGCGCCAGCTCACCGCTCGCAAAGAGGAATTGGAGGCGGCCAACGCGGCACTGGCAGCTTCTGAAGAGGGACTGCGGCGCGCCAAGGAAGTTGCCGAAGAAGCCACGAAAGTAAAGTCGGACTTCCTGGCCAGAATGAGTCACGAGATCCGGACGCCGATGAATGCCATTATCGGCATGTCACACCTGGCCCTTAAGACCACGCTGAATCCTCAGCAGCGAGACTACGTCAGAAAAATTCAACAGTCCGGGCAGCACCTGCTTGGCATCATCAATGACATTCTCGACTTTTCCAAGATTGAGGCGGGCAAGTTGTCGGTCGAAACGATCGACTTCGATCTGGAGCATGTTCTGGAGAATGTCAGCAACCTAATCTCTGAAAAAGCCACCGCGAAAGGACTGGAGCTCATCTTCGACATCGAGCCGGCCCTTTCGACTCATCTCAAGGGTGACCCTTTGCGGTTGGGGCAGATTTTGATCAACTTCTGCAACAACGCGGTGAAATTCACAGACAAGGGGGAGATTGTTGTCAAGGCTCGCATTCAGGAGCAGGACGAAAACAGGGTGCTGGTTTGCTTTTCGGTGAGCGACACGGGCATCGGTTTGACCGAGGAGCAGATGGGCCGGTTGTTTCAGGCGTTTGAGCAGGCCGATGCCTCAACCACTCGAGAGTACGGCGGCACCGGGTTGGGCCTGGCGATTTCGAAAAGGTTGGCCGAGCTCATGGGAGGGGAGGTCGGCGTCAACAGCGAGGCGGGAAAAGGGAGCACCTTCTGGTTTACGGCCCGGTTGGGCAAAAGTACAGCGAAAGCGCGACGCTACCTTCCGAAACCAGACTTACGTGGGCGCCGAGTCCTCATTATCGACGACAACTCTCAAGCCCGCGCCGTTTTGTCCGACATGCTGACGGGCATGAGCTTCGTCGCACATCAGGCGCCATCCGGACCGGAAGGCATCGAAATGGTGCGCCGTGCCGCCGAGGCGGGCGAGCCCTACGAAATCGTTTTTGTGGATTGGCAAATGCCCCAACTCGACGGGATCGAAACGGGCAAGCGAATTCGCGCGCTCGCGAGCGCTGCTCGTCCGCCGCACCTGGTGATGGTCACTGCCTATGGCCGCGAAGAGGTGCTGAAACAGGCAGAAAACAACGGTTTCGAAAGCGTTCTCATTAAGCCGGTAAGCCCCTCGATGCTATTCGACGCGAGTGTTCGCGCCATCAGTGGCGGCGCCGAGCACGCCCAGGAGGAAGCCGAAGCGCAGCCCCTCGTCTCGCAGCAACTCGATCGCATCCGCGGTGCACGCGTTCTTCTGGTCGATGACAATGAAATCAACCAGGAGGTGGGTGTCGGATTGCTCGAAACTGCCCAGGTCGTCGTCGATCTGGCGGGCAATGGAGAACAAGCGGTCCGAATGATCAGAGAGCATCCATACGACATCGTTTTGATGGATATGCAGATGCCCGTGATGGATGGACTCTCGGCCACAAGAGCCATCCGAGCCAATCCGAGGTTTCACGATCTGCCGATCCTGGCCATGACCGCCAACGCAATGGTCAGCGACCGCGAGAAGTGCTTGGAAGCCGGGATGAACGACCACATCGCCAAGCCCATTGATCCCGATCAGCTTTTTGCCACTCTCGCACGTTGGGTGAAACCGCGGCCGGTCGAGGCGGCCAAAGAAAGTGTTGGGAATTTTAGCAGTGAGCTCGCTCTCCTCGAGGTCAAGGGTCTCGACCAGGAAGGCGCGTTGAAGCGGGTAGGCGGCAACAAGCGCCTTTTGCGCGATCTGCTGACACAATTCGTTGCGAAAGAAGCCGGAGCAGCCGACGAAATTTCGACTGCGCTCAAAAGCGGTGATCGCAAGTTGGCCGAACGTCTGGCTCACACCGTGAAGGGTGTCGCTGCGAATATCGGCCTCGTTTCAATCTCGTCTGCGGCCGCCAAGCTGGAAAAAGCGATCCGCGAAGAGGATGATGGGGCCGTCGCGCCGTCACTGGCAGAGTTTCGGGTCGTTCTGACCCACCAGATTGACGCGATCGAACAGGGTCTGCGCAAAGCCGGGCCGGCCGAGCCGGATCCTGGCCCGCAAGTTCCCTTCAACGCCGTGGCGGCTTCGACACTGGCCAAGAAGCTGACGGCTCTTCTGAAAGCAAGCGATGGCGAAGCGGGGGAGGCCTTTCTCGGTTTGGCAGGCGCTTTGGCAGGTACAGTCGCCCAACCGAGATTGGACGCCCTCGGCCGAGCCATCAACGAATTCGACTTTGAGCGGGCGCTTCAGAGCCTTCAAGAGATTAGTAAGGATTGTGGTCTCGGCATCGGAGATGCAGCGTGAAAAACGAAGAAAAAAGGGTCGTGCTGCTAGTGGACGACGCGCCTGCCAATATTCAAGTTGTGAATTCCATTCTGAAGGACGACTACAGAATCCGAATCGCCACGAGTGGCGCGAAGGCCCTGGACCTCGCGAATAGTTCACCCGCCCCCGACCTGATCCTTCTGGACGTCATGATGCCGGAAATGGACGGGTACGAAGTCTGCACGCGCTTGAAAGCGGCCCCGCACACGCGCGATATTCCCGTTATTTTTCTTACCGGAAAAATAGAAGCCGAGGACGAGACGCGAGGATTTCAGGTGGGCGCCGTTGACTACATCCATAAGCCCTTCTCACCACCGGTCGTGAAGGCGCGCGTGGAAACTCATTTGATGCTTCGAGAAGCCCGTGAGCAACTGGCCAGGCAACTATTCGCGCTGAACTCGGAACTCGAAATGGCCAGGCAGATTCAGTTGTCCATTTTGCCGCGCGAGGCTCCCAAGGTCGATGGCCTCGAGATTTGCGCCCGTTACGTTCCGATGAGTTCTGTGGCCGGGGACTTCTACGATTTCATTGTGCTAGACCCTCAGCACGTTGGGATTCTGGTCGCAGACGTTTCCGGCCACGGCCTGCCAGCAGCTCTGATTGCCTCGATGCTGCAAGTCGCGCTTACGACCCAACATGGCCATGCTTCCCAACCCGGAAAAGTCCTGTCGGGGCTGAATCAGGCCCTGTGCGGCAAGTTTCAGAGCAACTTTGTGACGGCTGCCTACACCTTTGTGGATCTGGAAAATCGAGTTATTCACTACGCCGGTGCCGGACATCCCCCGATGCTGCTTTGGAGCAGATCCTCTTCGAAGACTCAGGAGGTCTGTGAAAATGGGCTCGTGCTCGGCCAGTTCCCCGAAGCCACATACGATTCGGCCAAAGTCGAGGTCGGTGCCGGCGATCGCTGCGTCCTCTATACCGACGGAGTCGTCGAGGCACAAAATCCATCCTCGGAAGAGTTTGGGATCGATCGGCTCAAGGAGTTCCTGGAAGACAACTCCAACCTCGCTGGGAATCGGTTCGTGGAACAGCTTTTGGAGAAATTGGGGCGCTGGTCTGAGCTCGAGACCGGCGAAAGCCACAGCGACGACATCACACTTCTCGTGGCAAGCTTCGACAGAACCGCCTAGCTAGTTGGGATCCGCTATGTGTAACGGAACAACGCCTTGAAGCCGAAGTCCATATGCTGCTGGATGTGACAGTGGAACAGTGAAAGCCCCGGCTGATTGGCTACCAAGTCAACGGAAACCCGTCCGTAAAGAGGAACGATGACAGTATCCTTCATGATGCCGGCGGTGGGCTTTCCATTCACATCGACGAGTTCGAACAGATGACGGTGTAGGTGAACCGGATGTGCATCATCGGTACGGTTGCGAAAAATCAGGCGGTAGCGTGCTCCCTGCTGAAGAAGAAACTCGCGATCGTGAGGGTAAGGCTTTCCATTGACGTGCCAAACGTTGAACTGTCCTGCGCCGCTCGGAATCTTTTCAAAGACCATATCGATCGTGTGCTCGGGAGCTGCCGCAGTGGAATTGCGGCCAAACAGGGTGTAGTCCCAGATCGGCTTTGAGGGCGCAAGCCACTGCGGTTCTCGGTGCAGATTCGCGTACTCCACCACAACGCCCAATCCCGCATTGCGAGTGCTATCGTCGGTTGAACCTAATATCCAAACGCCGGGGTGATTCATCTCAACGAACGCGTCAACGCGCTCACCGGGACCAAGCATGACAACTTCGATCAACTGCGGCGAGGGGACCTTATTGCCGTCCATCGCGACGACGCGGAACTGATGTCCGGTGAGTGCAATGGTGCGGTTCTCGATGGCACTCGCATTGAGTAGGTGAACGAGAAGGCGCTCGCCGGAGCGCACGCGGATCGGCTCTCCGGCTCCGAGAGCTTTGTCGTTGATGGAGAACAGCTGAGATGTGACTTCCAAACCATTCGGACGGGTATCTAGAAGCGCGGGCTTCTCGGGTTGAGGCCCCGAGCCCCCGCCTTCGGCCGCCTCATTTTCCATTTGATCGGTGAAAAATGGCTCCCAATCCCGGAGGGCTAGGAAGATCTCCTGGTCATACTGCCCTGGATCGTCACCTGAATCGATCATCAGAAAACCGTACTGGCCAGTGTACGTGCCACGGTGGAGATCGGCACCAGCCATGGCGTGGGAGTGATACCAGCGCGTTCCCGCAGGACGACAACTGAATTGGTAGCGGCGACGCCCCCCGGGAGGAACCGGCGGAGTACCCTCCTCTTCTGACCCGTCAACCTCCGGCGAGACGAACAGCCCGTGCCAGTGAACGAGCTCCGCCGCGTCCGTATCATTGATTACATCGACAGTTACAGGCTTGCCTTCAACGGTGCGAAGGACTGGGCCAGGCGAGGTGCCATTGTATCCGATCGTACTGATGAAACGGCTGGGAGCAAGTTCCAGAGCGATTGGAGCGATGCGTAGGGTGAAATCAGCGGGAGTTGCTTCCGGCGCGCCAGCAGGACCTTGGGGCGGTGCTTGAGCGGGCATCGACATCGGTGCCTGCTCTTGTCCCAACAAGTGCGCGGCCCCTAGCAGTGCCCCGCCTCCCAGCCCGATCAACTCACGGCGTTTCACAGTTCCTCCCACCGCACCCGCAGAACCGGGTCAGATCGTCTCAGATCGACCGCGGCACGATTCTAGGGCCCGCTCATGTTGGCAAGCAAGCACCGAGCTCACCGGCCGCGTGGCCGAATTCATCCCGTACCCGCATCGTATTGAAGACGAGGATTCCAATCTGTTACGCTCTCAAAGGGATCGATCCGATGAGATCCTTTCGACGCGCCTCCGCGCTGGCTTTGCCCTTGGTTTTGGCCAGCGGTGTAGTTGCCTTCCAGAGCGGCGGATCTCCCTGGTTTCAGCGACAAAGCCCTTACTACTCATATGATTACGGACCCTCGAATAGCAAGGAGCACGCCGAGTTCTACTGGTCTCGATTGCGCTATAGCGCGAGGACCGACAGTTATGGCGGTGGAGGGTTTGGCTACGGATACGGCTTTGGCAGTTGGGAGCGGGATTACCCGAAGGCCGACCGCCAGTTTCTAATGGCCCTGCGCCGCCTGACCCGCATTCAGGCAAGATCGACCGAACAAGTGGTCGACCTGGACAGCGACGAAATCTTCAACTACCCCTGGGTCTATGCGGTCCAAGTGGCGAATTGGACCTTCACGGACGAGGAGGCCAAACGCCTTCGGGAATATCTTCTGAAAGGCGGCTTTCTGATGGTGGACGACTTCCACGGAACAGCCGACTGGGATCGGTTTATGACCGGCATGCGCATGGTCTTTCCGGACCGGTCCATCGAGGATCTGAACGACAACGACGAGATTTTCCACGTTCTCTATGACATCGGCCAGCGCTTCCAGGTGCCGGGGGAACAATACGTCGTCACCGGCAGAACCTATGAGAAGGATGGGTACGTGCCCAAGTGGCGGGCGATTCGAGACGACAAAGGGCGGATCATGGTCGCCATCTGTCACAACATGCATCTGGGAGACGCCTGGGAGTGGGCTGACATGCCGGAGTATCCGGAGCGGTTTGCGTCTATGGCGTTTCGCGTAGGTCTTGACTACATCATGTATGGCATGACGCACTAACGAGCGGGCTTAGGGACCGCGATCGGGGCTCGCGGTTGTGCGAATGATGTTTGAACTCCTTTTCAAATATCCGGTCGCCGTCTTCTCCAAGGGCAGATTTGCCCTGCTCGGCGGATGGCCCAAATGGGTCCTGTGCGTCTTGGTTGTCGCGGCACTCGCCGGCCTGGGCTGGCGCACCTATTCACATCTGGCACGCAATTCCCGTTCCTTACAGGTCTGGCAAGCCGTCACAATCTGGCTGCTCGAGTCACTCTCGATCAGTCTGCTTCTGCTTTTGCTCTGGCGACCGGCGATGGTGGTCGCCGAGCTGAAACCTCAGCAGAACATCGTGGTGATCCTGATCGATGATTCTCAGAGCATGGGGATTCGCGATGGTGGCTCCAGCACTCGTGAAGAAGAAGCCACAGCCGCTCTTCGGAACGGCGTGCTAGCACAGCTCGGGGAAAGATTCCAAACGCGCCTGTACCGGCTAGACGACCATTTAACTCGTATCTCGAGTTTGCAGGACCTCACCGAGCCCCTAGTGCCCGCCACTCATATCGGAGACGGCTTGAAGCAACTGGTTGCCGACACCAGTGATTTACCCATCGGCGCAGTCGTCTTGCTGAGTGATGGCTCGGACAACTCTGGCGGAATCGACCTAGAAACCATTGCGTCTCTCCGCAACAGACACCTCCCCGTGCACACCGTCGGCTTCGGGCAAGAAGTGATCTCGCCCGACGTCGAGATCAACGACGCGGTGCTTTCGCCCCGCGCTCTTGCCGACTCGCGCGTATCGGCAACGATCAGTTTTCACCAGACCGGATACGCGGGGCAAAAAGGCACGCTGACGGCCGTCGAGGGTACCAAGATCCTGGCCTCACACCCGATCACGTTTGCCGGAGACGGCAAAATACAGAGCGAGAAGCTCCTGTTCAATGCCGGCGTAGCCGGCGCTAAAGCGATCCAATTCTCCATCGAGCCGCTGCCCGGTGAGAAAAACCGGCTGAACAACAGTGTCACGCGTCTGCTCAATGTGGACGCAGAGAAGCGTCGGGTGCTCTACGTGGAAGGAGAGCCTCGTTGGGAATATAAGTTCATTCGGCGCGCCGTAGATGATGACCGACTCATCCAAATCGTTTCCATGCTTCGCACTACAGAAAACAAAATCTATCGCCAGGGCATTAGCGATCCGAACGAGCTGGCCGACGGCTTTCCCACGCGCGCAGAGGATCTTTTTGGCTACCAGGGAATCATTATCGGCTCGGTGGAAGCCGGCTATTTCACGCCCGCCCAACAGGACTTGCTTCGTGAATTTGTCGACCGGCGGGGAGGAGGGCTTCTGTGGCTCGGGGGGCATTCTTCGCTGGCGGATGGGATCTGGGGTGGATCGAGCTTAGTGGACCTATTGCCGGTGGTGCTTCCCAACAAAAAGGACACATTCCATCGCGCGCCTGCGACCGTGGAACTGACCTCCATCGGCGCCGAAAGCATCCTCTGCCGCCTCGTCGATGACCCGCAAGCCAATTTGGAACGCTGGAAAAAACTTCCCTATCTCATGGACTATCAGGAAGCGGGCACGCCCAAACCCGGTGCCGCGGTGCTGGTTGAAATGATGGGTGGTGGCCACAAGCTTCCCCTGCTGATTACCGAAAACTATGGGCGTGGGCGAACGGCGCTGCTAGCAACCTCCGGGACATGGCGATGGCAGATGAGCCAACCGTTGGGCGACACAACGCACCACATGTTCTGGCAGCAACTGCTTCGCTGGCTCGTATGGGATACGCCCGGTCACGTGCTCGCATCGACGTCCAGTCAGATCCTGTTCGATGACGGGCACATTGGAATCTTCGCAGATGTCCGCGATGAAGGCTATAACCCTGCCCCCGCCGCCCAAGTACAGGCGCACGTTATCGGTCCAGACGGTATCACAGCCATGGTCGATATGGCTCCGGTTCCGGACCGACCGGGTTCATTTCAGGCCCAGTGGACCGCCGAGAAGGCGGGTTCCTATGTGGTTGAGGTGACGGGCACAGAGCAAGGTAAGGAACTCGGGCGTGATGCTTTAAATTTTCAGCGCATGGATGGAGTGGCCGAGAACTTTCGTACCGAACAAAATCGTGATCTTCTAGAAAGGCTCTCTGCGCAGACCGGAGGGCGTTATTGGCGACCGCAGGAGATTTCGAAACTAGCCAGTGAGATTCCATATTCGGAAGCGGGAATCACCATGAACGAGACCAAAGAGCTGTGGAATCTTCCGGTGATCTTCTTAGCCATCGTATTGCTGCGTTCGGCGGAATGGCTGCTCCGGCGCAGATGGGGGATGGTGTGAAGACGTGGCAGCTGTTGATGGGGAGCGCGTGCTCTCTCCTGTGGTGTTTTTCCGCGCGGGCCGGAACGTTTTCCGTGACCGTTGCGGGTCTCGGCGGAGAACCCGACTACGAGCAGCGCTTTCAGGCAACCGCGAACGAACTGGACCGCATTTTAAAGACTTCCGGCGGAGACATCCACGTTTTCACGCTGACCGGGCCTGGCGCCACACGCGTCCGTTTGGAGGAAACGCTCGGCCTGGTTGCGCGCCAAGCCAAACCCGAAGACGACTTTGTACTGGTTTTAATCGGGCACGGTTCCTATGACGGATCGGTATACAAACTCAATCTCGTCGGGCCGGACATTTCGGGCAGTGAACTGGCAGCTCTGTGCGACCGTATTCCCTCGAGGCGCCAGCTGATTGTGAACACGACCAGCGCCAGTGGGGGTTCGATTGCCGCGCTGGACAAGCCTGGACGGGCCGTGATCGCCGCTACCAAGACGGGCACCGAGAAAAATGCCACCGTTTTCGCCCGGTACTGGGTGGAAGCGTTGCGCGATCCCACCTCCGACGTAAACAAAAACGATACGATCAGCGCGCTGGAAGCATTCCAATACGCGGCCAGCAAGACGGCTTCCTTTTACGAATCGCAGAAGCGGCTCGCCACCGAACACGCCGTATTCGAAGACACGGGAGGCAAGAATGATGCAGTTCGTGCGCCGTCGACGGACACGGGAGAGGGTCTGTTTCTTTCCAGCTTCCCGCTCGTTCGTTTTGGTGATGCGCAGAAGGCCTTTTCCGATCCGGCCAAGCGTGATCTGCTCGCCCAAAAAGAGGAGTTGGAACAGAAGATTGACGCACTGAAGTATCAGAAAGCGGCGATGGCTCCCGACGATTACAAAGAGCAGCTCAAAGCTGCACTGGTGGATCTGGCGCGAGTCGAAGAGGAGCTCGACAAGTGAGGCGAGGACGTCGAGCATCGATTCTCTGTGTCCTCCTGGCAGCCGCTTCTGCCACCAGCAGAGCCGGCACTGTGAGTGAATGTCAGACCCTGGCCCGGCACGGGCGCAACGCCGAAGCTCGTGCCTGCTATGAGACGTTGACAAGGTCGGGCGATGCTTATCTTCGCGCGGAGGGATTTTGGGGACTCAAAAGATATGAGGAGGCGAATAACGAATTTCGTCTAGCTGTCTCTCAGTCCCAAGGCAACGCGCTTTACCGCGTGCGCTGGGGGCGTTTGCTGCACGAGCGCTTCAACAACACCGACGCCGAAGGTTTGTTCCAGGAGGCGCTTGCAAGAGACCCTGGTAACGCGCCAGCCTATCTCGGTCTTGCCCTCGTCAGCGCGGACGGTTTTGACAGTAAAGCAATCGAATGGGACGCCAAGGCACTCGAGCTCGATCCGAACCTCGTCGAAGCCCATGAGCTCATGGCCAATCTTGCGCTCGAGGACTTCCAGACGGCGGTAGCGCTCCAGCAAGCAGATGAGGCGATTCACCTCTCCTCCGACGCGATGGATGCCCTGGCAATCCATGCCGCTGTGGAAATTTTGGCAGACCGCTCTGCCGACGCCTGGTTTGCAAAAATTCGCGAAGTCAACCCTTCCTATGGCGGGGGCTACGCGATCGTCGCCCATCATCTCGTACTCAACCGGCGTTATGAAGAAGGCGTAGCGTATTACCGCAAGGCGATTGAGGCTGACCCACAGCTTTGGTCGGCGCGCTCGCAGCTTGGCATCAATCTCATGCGGCTCGGTCAGCAGGAGGAACCACGACGACAGCTCGAAATGTGCTATGAAAATGGCTACCGGGACGCCGCCACTGTCAACACTCTCCGCCTTCTCGATAGCTACAAGAATTTCGTCACCTTCAAAGACGAGAATGTGATCCTCAAACTTCCGAAAAAAGAGGCGGACCTGCTTGCGCCATATTTTGAAGAAGAGATCAAGCGATCGATGGCGACGTACGAGAAGAAATATCAGATGAAGCTTCCTGGCCCCGTGCAAGTGGAGGTCTACGCGGATCACGAAGATTTCGCTGTCCGTACCATGGGTATGCCGGGACTCGGTGCCTTGGGCGTGACATTTGGAGAAGTCTTGGCCATGGACAGTCCGTCAGCCCGCAAGCCCGGTGAATTCAACTGGGCCAGCACGCTTTGGCACGAGATGAACCACGTGTTCATCCTCACGGCGACAAATCACCGGGTACCCCGGTGGTTCACCGAGGGACTTGCCGTGCACGAGGAAACTCAGGCCTCACCGGAATGGGGTGACCGCGTCACCCCGGAGATCCTGCTCGCGGTCCGCGAGAAGAAATTGCTCCCGGTCACCGAACTCGACCGGGGCTTTGTTCGCCCGGAATACGAGGCGCAGGTGATCGTTTCCTATTATCAAGCGGGGCAAATTTGCGACTACATTCAGGACCGTTGGGGTGCGGAAAAACTGCTCGAGATGGTGCAGTCGTTTGCAAAACGCGAAACGACATCGGATGTCATCCAGCAGGATCTGGGCCTCATGCCTGAAGATTTCGACCGGCAATTTCTCGAATGGCTCAACGAAGAAATCGGGAAGGAAGCCGCTGGCTTCGACCAGTGGCGCAAGGGCCTGAGGGACATGGCAGAGCTGGCGAAAAATCATCAATACGACGAGGTCCACGAGAAGGCGGAGGAAGTTCGGCGTCTCTATCCGGACTACGTATATGACGCCAACGTTTATGAATTTTTGGCCGAGGCTTACTTGGCGCAGGAAGACAAACAGGCGGCCGCGACGGTGCTGACCGAGTATGAGAAACTCGGAGGACGCAACCCAGCGACACTCAAAGAGCTCGCTTCTCTTGAGGAAGGGCTGGGAAATCCTAAGGAGGCCGCGGCCACACTCGATCGGATCAACTATATCTATCCCAACGATGAACCACTGCACCGCCATCTTGGGGATCTTTGGTTTGAGCAAGGGAACTACCCGGGCGCGATCCGTGAATATACTTCGGCAGTTGCCATGCAGCCCGCCGACAAGGCCTCGGCCGAGTTCAACTTAGCCCGAGCCTATTTTGCGGCCGGCCAAACCGAAAAGGCCGAAGAGAACGTCTTAGAAGCGCTCGAAGCAGCGCCGGATTATCGTCCGGCTCAGAAATTGCTTTTGCAGTTACAGGCCTCCACGAAAGGGAAATGAGCGATGGCTACCCCGACAGAAGTCAAATTGGAGTCTGAGGAGTTACAGAAGCGCGTTATGCGCTTCCAGGCGGTTCGTGACGCCATCCTCACCCAGGTTCACCAAGTCATCGTCGGTCAGGATGAAGTTCTGGACCAGATCCTGATTGGGCTCTTTGTCGGCGGCCACTGTTTGATCACCGGGCTCCCCGGCACTGCAAAAACCTTGATGGTGCGCACGATTTCACAGACGCTGGGCCTGCTCTTTCGCAGAATCCAATTTACGCCGGACTTGATGCCCTCCGACATTACCGGCACGGACATCATCGAAGAAGACCCTGAAACCGGGCGACGCTTGTGGACGTTCGTGCCAGGCCCGATTTTCGGCAATGTTTTGCTGGCGGACGAAATCAATCGCACCCCGCCCAAGACGCAATCGGCCTTGCTTGAGGCGATGCAGGAGTTGTCGTGCACGGTCCGCGGCAATCACTACACCCTGCCTTTGCCATTTTTCGTTCTGGCCACACAGAATCCAATCGAATTGGAAGGAACCTATCCGCTGCCGGAAGCCCAACTCGATCGCTTTTTGTTCAACGCCGTTCTTGATTATTTGAGCGCACAGGAGGAAGCAAAAGTGGTGGACCTTACCACCACGACTCACGTGGCCAACGTTGAGGCGGTCACAAACGCAGAAGAGATTCTTGATTTTCAAAAATTGATCCGCATGGTGCCGATCGCTGACTCGCTCGCTCGCTACACAGTGAATCTGGTTCGCGCCACGCGACCCAAGAACGTGGAGGCACCTGAGTTCGTGAAGAAATATGTCAACTATGGGGCCAGTGTTCGAGCGGCACAGTTCATTGTTCTTTCCGCGAAAGCTCGCGCCTTGTCGCGTCGTCGCTACCATGTCGCTTATGAAGACATCACGGCGATGGCAATTCCTGTGCTTCGTCACCGTATCTTGTTGAACTTCCACGCCGAATCGGATCGTACCGATTCCGATGAGATTCTTCGGCGCCTTCTTGAGCACATGCCTCCACCGAAAGGAGCCTGATCGTGCAACGCTTTCTCGATCCGGTTGTCCTAGCCGAGATTTCGAGTCTGGATCTCATCGCCAGGACTGTTGTCGATGGATTCGTCGCCGGCCTGCACCGGTCTCCGGACTTCGGCTTCAGCCAGGAGTTTGCTGAATATCGTGCCTACTCGCCCGGCGACGACCTTCGCCACGTCGATTGGAATGTTTTCGCCCGAACCGAGCGTGCGTATCTGAAGAGATATCGAGGAGAAACCAACAGCTTGCTCACGGTCCTTCTCGATGCGAGCAATTCCATGAACTTTGCTTCGGGCAAGGTGAGCAAGATGGACTACGCCCGCTTTGCCGCCGCCTGCTTGTTCTATCTCGCGATTCACAATCAGCGCGATGCCGCGGGACTCATCGTATTCGATGACGAAGTCCGAAATTACATTCGGCCCTCCACGCGGCAGGGACAAATCAATCGGCTTCTCCATGGGCTGGAACTGGCAGAGCCCCGTGCTCGAACAGATTTTGCCAAGCCCCTCGATCATTTCCAGCAATTCCTGCGGCGCCGCGGCCTTGTTTTGATCCTGTCCGATTTCTATGAGGAGCCCGAGACAGTTATACGCACGATCGAGCCACTTCGATTTCACGGGAACGAAGTCGTGTTGTTTCATGTCCTCGATCCCAAGGAACTTCGGCCCGATCTCTCCGGGCCCGCGATCCTGTTTGACCTCGAGACAGACCTCCGGTTGGAAGTCACACCCGAGTATGCCAGCGACGAATACCCCAAGAGAATTCAGGCGCATATTACGGCTTTGCGCGATCGCGCACGCAGTGCCCGGATGGATTACTGCCTGTTGGTCACGGATCGCCCGCTCGATGCTGCTCTGAGACAATACCTGACCATCCGGCAGGGGAGGAACTGAATGGGGTTCCTTGCTCCGTGGTTTTTGATTGGCGCAGCCGCGGCCGCACTGCCGGTCTATCTTCATCTCCTCCGCCGTCACTCGACCACCCCGCACCCGTTCAGTTCCTTGATGTTTTTTGAGCAGCGAACGCAGAGCTCGATCCGTCATCGCAGGCTCCGCTACCTGCTGCTGTTGGCTTTTCGGCTGGCCCTGCTAGTGCTTCTGGCACTCGCTTTCGCCAACCCTTACGTCAAGCGCACCGTGGCAAGCTCGGGTGAGCGCCGCATGCTCCTCGTGATTGACAATTCCTTCAGCATGCGCGCCGGGTCCCGTCTAGCGGATGCGAAACGCGAGGCAATCTCCGTATTGAACTCACGCAACCCGATGGAGGGAGCCCAAATCGCGGCGCTGGGCTCGGAATTCCATTTCCTGACCCAACCGAGCCAGGACTTCGTTGCACTGCGTGCAGCCGTTGACCGCATCGAACCGGGAGATTCGCGCGGGAGTTTCGGCGAGCTTGCCCGTGCAGCTCGCTCGATCGAAGAGACCACGCACGCAGCACCGATCGAGTTGCATTTCTTCAGCGATATGCAGAAAACAGACATGCCCGCGAGTTTCACGGAGATGGCCCTCCCGCCCCATGTTTCTCTTATTCTCCATTCGGTTGCAAAAGACGCACAACCGAATTGGGCTGTGGAAAGCGTTCAGGCTCCCAGCCAAGTCTGGGATCCGAAAAAGGCACACGTGGAGGCCGTGATCGCTGGTTATCACACCCCAGCAGCATCGAGGACGGCTTCGCTCGTGGTAAACGGAAAAATGATCGACAGCCACAAAGTGGATGTCCCGCCCGGTGGGCGTGCCACGGTGGCATTTCCGTCCCTGAATGTGCCGTATGGTTGGAGTCGCTGCGAGGTGAGGATTGATTCGGCAGATTCTTTGGCGGCTGACGATAGCTACCTATTTGCGGTCGAGCGTTCTGACCCCCAACCTGTTCTCTTCGTTCACGAATCAGCCGATTCTCGCTCCCCGCTCTATTTTGGATCGGCGCTCGCTTCAGCCGCCGAGGCGTCCTTCACCCTGGACAGTGTCCCGGTCGATCGCGTTTCCTCGATGGTGCTGTCGAAATATGCCTTCGTCGTACTTTCCGATGTGATTTCTTTGCCAGCGCAATTCGAAAGCGATCTATTGCGATATGTTCGGGGTGGTGGGAGTGTTTTGATCGCGGCGGGCACCTCCGCGGCCCACCGAGTTCGCATTCCTGTTCTGGATGAGAACGTTATCGAAGCGCACGACTATTCGCGGAGCGGAGAACGATTCGCGACCGTCGGTGAAACCGACAGCTCGCATCCCTCCATGCAGAGCAGTGAGGGCTGGGCGGGCGTAAAATTCTACTACGCTGTGGCGGTGGATCCATCCAGTTCTCGGGTCATCGCCCGACTCACCGACCACACGCCCCTTCTGCTGGACAAGAAAATTGGAGAGGGTCATTCCCTGCTCTTTGCCTCTGGATTAGACGATCTCACCAATGACTTCCCCGTCCAGCCGGTCTTTGTTCCCTTTGTCAGGCAAGTCGCTCGATACCTGTCGGGAACCGAAGAACAGCAGGGCTCGCGATTGGTGGACTCGTTTCTGGAGCTGCGCACAACCAAAGACGAGGCCGTCAGCGTAGAAGTGATAGACCCCGCGGGGCATCGGCCCCTGTCACTGAAGGAAGCGGCCTCCACACAGTCCTATCAGTTGTCCAGCGCTGGCTTTTATGGTGTTCGGCTGGCGAACGGCAAGCAGGAACTGGTCGGCGTGAACGCCGATCGGCGGGAATCGGACCTGGAACCAATCCCGGAGGACATTCTGGCACTCTGGAGCGGAAGGAACGGCCGAGATTCCCAGCAGCAGGCCAGCTGGGGAGAACACCAGGATCAGGAGAGACCCCAGAGCCTTTGGTGGTACGCTATGGTCTTGGTGCTTGTGGCCGCTTTGGGCGAGTCGCTGCTGGCGGCCCGGTATTTGGTTACGCAGGCGGAGAAGCCATGACCGCGCGCGAGCAACTGGATGCTTACATCGACAAATTGAAAGGTCGGTTGCGGCTCCATGTGCTTCTGCTCGGCGCGGCCATCGTCGCTTCGTCAGCTCTTCTGGCAACCGTTGTCCTGGTCTTGATCACCAATGCCCTAGCATTTTCTACGGCCAGTCTCGCAGGTGCGAGAGCCGTTCTGTTCTTGGTCGTCGCCTGCGGCATCGCGCTGGGTTGCGTTTTCCCCTTTCTTCGTCTCAATCGCCGCCGCGTCGCGTCTGAGACCGAAGCAGCCATCCCTCAATTCCAGCAGCGCCTCATCACTCTAGCCGAACGCGGCTTGAATGATCGCGAGGCGTTCGCCGAGCTTTTGGCGGCTGACACCCTGGCCATGACGCGCGAGACCCAGCCAACCGCTGTGGTCCCAAATAAGAAGCTGCTCGTTTCCTTCGGTGTCGCGCTGGGCGCCGCCGGCGTTTTGATTTGGATGATTCTGGCCGGGCCGGGTTATTGGGGCTACGGTGCTGCCCTCTTGTGGGCCGGCGATGCTGGGGCCGCTCCGCTCTACGACATTCACGTCAATCCGGGTGATGCGACGGTGCGCCGCAATGCCGATCAGCTCATCACCGTTCAGCCCCGCGGCATACAGGTAAACCAAGCCCGTATTTACGCACGCTACGAAAGCGCTACGAAGTGGGAAGAGCTTTCGATGCAGCCGCAGCCAGGTGCATCCGGCTTTCAGTTCCTTTTCGCCGGACTTCCAGAAGGCGTCGAGTATTACGTGGAAGCCGGTCCTCTGCGGTCCCGCCATTTCAGGATCCGTGTAAGCGACGTGCCGTCGGTGAAGCAGATTCGCGTCACCTACCACTACCCCCCTTGGACAGGCATGGGGCCCGGCGTCGAGGAGCACGGCGGCGACCTGCGCGCGATCGAGGGCAGTGAAGCGAGCCTCGAGATCACGATGGACCGTCCTGTGAGTAAAGGTGTTCTCGTCCTGGATGATGATCGCCAGATTTCGCTCTCTCACGCGACTGGGAACATCTATGAGGCCACCCTTCGGATGGATAAAGACGGCTCCTATCACGTCGCCACCGTTGACCACGAGCAGTCCATTCGGATTTCGGAGGACTTTTTTATCGAAGCAAGAAAGGCCGACCCGCCAGACGTGGTCATCTCGAAGCCTGCCGGTGATTACCGCGCCAGCCCCATCGAGGAAGTTACCATCTCAGTGAAAGCCGATGATGCGTTTGGGCTGAGCGACTTGGACCTCCACTATTCCGTGAATGGAGGCCCTGAACGAGCTGTCAACCTTTTGAAGCAGAAGGGGGATAAGACGGCGGACGCCTCGACCACGCTTTATCTGGAGGATTTCAAAGTCGTGCCAGGGGACGTCATCAGCATCTATGCCACAGCCAAAGACGCTCACGCAGAATCTCGAACAGACATGTTTTTCATTCAGGCGGAGCCGTTTGAGCGCGAGTACTCTCAATCGCAGCAAATGGGTGGAGGCGCAGGGGGAGGAAGCAACGCCCCCGATGAAATCTCGCAACGTCAGAAAGAAATCATTGGCGCGACCTGGAAGCAACTGGGCGACAAAGCAGCTGCCGCCGAGCGAGCCGCCGAGAACGCAAAGTTCCTTTCCGGCGTTCAGTCCAAGCTGCGGGACCAAGCCATTTCGCTCGCGGGTCGTCTCGAAATGCGCGGCTTGATTGGACAGAACGATGAGTTCACGGGCTTTCAGAAAGACATGAACGCGGCAGCGGATGCCATGGGTCCGGCGTCGCAAAAATTGCAGCAACAAAAATGGAAAGAGGCGCTTCCCGATGAACAGAAGGCGCTCGAATATCTGCTGCGCGCCGAGGCCACCTTTCGTCAGATCCAGGTAGCTTTCGGCAATGCCGGCATGGGAAACGCCAGTGGCTCGGGAACTGCTGGGCGTGATCTCGCCAGCCTGTTTGATCTGGAGCTTGACACGCAGAAAAATCAGTACGAGACCGCTCAGACAGCTGATTCGCAGGCTCAGCGGGATCAACAGATCGATGAAGCGCTGCGCAAACTCGATGAATTGGCGCGCCGCCAGGACGAGCTAGCCTCACAGAAGACCGCGACCCCAGAACAGCGCTGGCAGCAAGAGATGTTGCGCCGCGAGGTCGAGCAATTGCAGCGCCAGGTCGAACAGCTTTCCCGGAATAATTCGATGAGCCCGGCACAAGGTGGCCAGTCCTCTGGTCAATCGCAAGCCGGCGAAAACGGGAGTGCTTCCGACCCGCGTGTCCAACTCGCACTGAACCAGCTTCGTCAAGCCAATGAAGACATGCGGCGTGCGTCCTCGCAACCGCAAAGTCCGGCGGATGCCCGCCGCGCTGCCGAGCGACTTCGCGAAGCCACGAATTTACTTGGTAGCGCTCAACGTCAACACCAATCTGGACGACTGGACGCACTCGCCGGTGAGGTGGAACGGCTTACAAGCGAGCAGCACGAACAATCGGATCGAATACGCCGAATGGCGAGCGGCGAAAGCTCTACTCAAAGCGCAACAGGAGATAACCCAGAAACGCTAGCCGACGATCGCCAGCGCTTGGCGGACGATCTCTCGAGCGTCGAAAAACAGATGCGAGATGCGGTCCGCGATCTATCTTCCAACGATCGCGCGGCAGCCTCGAAACTGCGCGATGCCCTCAGGGAGCTGGATCAGTCTGATCTGGACACACGTATGCAGCGCAGTGCCGATTGGCTTCGCCACGGCTTCAATCCGGATCGCAACGGCAGCGAGTCCCGGATCGCCTCCGATTTGCAGAAGCTCAGCCAGCAGGTCCGCGAAGCGCAGCAGGCTGCCGGGAGCGGCGATCGCGACGGCTCCCAGAGCGCGCTCGATCAAGTCGAAAGCCTCCGCAACCGTCTCGAAGCTCTGGAGCGCAACGATCGGGGAGGCAACGTCGGCAACAACGCCTCCGGCGCCAGGCAGTCGGGGCGTGCGGCAGGTCCGGCGGGCCCACAGGGAAATGTCGGAGATTTCATCGACAGGGGAGGCGCTGCGTATAGCGGCCCGGTTTACGGCGGAATGAATACGGGCAACAACCACTATTACGGCCAGCTGCCCTCGCCACCTTCCCCGGACACGGCGCCCATTCCACCGGAGCGTGCCTATCGTGAGAGCATGGGAGAGCTTGACCACCTTCGCCAAACGCTGAAAGACGATCCTGAATCACTTCGTCAAGTGCAGGAACTGATCCGCGAAATGCAGGGCTTGGACCCGAGCCGCTTCCCCGGTAACCCGGCGATTGTCGAGCAGCTCCGCAGCCAGGTTCTGAGTGACGTTGACAAGCTGGAACTGCAGCTGCGGCGCGACCTCGAGGGCAAGCAAGTGGGAGAGGTGCGCAACAGCGAATCGCTTCCGATTCCGCCGGGATACGAGGACGCCGTCGCCGCCTACTATCGTCGTCTCAGCAACAAGCCTTAGCCCGCCCTACTTTCCGTCTTCGACCTCGCGAAAACGGTAGCCTGGTTTTAGTTCGCAACGGTAACTTTTGGACTGGTTTTTTCCGACGCGAACGTTGCACACGGCCCAACTGAGTGTCGGCGACGGCCCCAGCGGAAAAACGATATTGGTCCCGTCGATCTCGGCCTCCAGAGTTGGTCCTTCCGCAGCGCCAGGCAAACTGAAGTTCATTGCCCGCCCGAAGATGACCGGGTACGATTCCCGGACAATGTCGCTGATTTCTTGACGGAATACCTCGGCCTGAAAGAGGAATGTGGTCGTGTCGGACCAGTTTAGAACCGACACTCGGATGCTTCGCCCTCCTTGTGAGAAATTGTCGGATTCGATCTTGGTAAACGGACAGGGCCCGGCAATGCACGAAACCCGCGCGTTCTCGAAGATGTTCCCCTGTCCAGCATCGAGCGAGGCTGAACCGATCGCTGCCTTCCATTTGTTGTCCGGCGAACAGGGCTTGTGTTGATCGCACGGCACGTTTCCGGTATTCACCACCTGAAATGTGGTTACGCCCGCACCGACATTCACTTCGGCCGTTGTCTCAATGGAATACCTGACGAAAACATTCGCAACGACGACATTGGGTTGGTTGGATTCGGCGTCCACATCCGGATGCAGGGGCATCATATGAACGACATACAGCCGATCGCTCACGACTTCTGCAAGATCCACGGGCAGAAAATCAGGGTGACGGAATTGGAGAGTGATCGACTGACCACGCTTAACCCCGCGACGCAGGCCCAGCCGGAAATAGCCCGAAAAATCCGATTTGACGGTCGCGGAGAGATCATGGGCGGCGCTGACCTCCACATCGGTAATCGGTGACTGTTTTCGGGGGTCGGGATCCTGCTGGAGAACTGCTCCTTTGAGGAATATCGGCCTTCGGATGTAGTGGGTGGCGACGGCCGCCAGCGCGACAGCGAGAGCCACTCCGAATCCCGCTGCAGCCCAAATGACCCAAGGCTTGGCTCCACTGCCGCTGCGGATTGAGCTCATGAAGAGGAATTTTAGCAGTGCCGAGAGCGCGGCGCGAACGATACTCTGTCGCTTCCGCCAGTCGACTTCACGTCTATAATCAAATCCTGTGCACGCTAAATCCGTGAGCTCGAGAGGAATCTCACGTCGGGAACTGCTCAGACAGGTCACGAACCTAAGCGCACTTCTTCCCCTGGCCAAGTCGAGCATTCGCCTGGCGGGCTGGCCGCTGGCGACCCAAGAACCTCCCCTCCCACCTCCGCCATCGGGTAGACCGCCCCTTTTTCAAGTCGATGAAGCCTTTCTCGAAGAGGTTGAAAGCACAAGCTTCCGCTTCTTTTGGGAACAGGGCAACCCGTATACGGGAATCGTGCGCGACCGCTGCAACGCCATCACGCCAGACAAAAGTTCGCTCGGGAGCATCGCTGCGACCGGATTCGGACTCACAGCCCTCTCGATCGGCGATGCGCGGGGTTATGTGGCGCACGCCGAAGCGCGGGGGCGTGTCCTGAATACGCTGCGGTTTCTTTGGAAGAAGTTGCCGAACCATCGAGGCTTTTTCTATCACTGGGCTGACGTCAATACCGGTGAAAGACTCTGGGATTCGGAAGTTTCTTCGATCGATACCGCCATCCTTCTCTGTGGGATCCTCACCTGCCGGGAACACTTCCAGCACTCAGAAATCAGCGACCTGGCTTCAGAGATTTTCAATCGTGTGGACTGGACCTGGCTTTCCGAGGACACACCCATTCTCCCCCACGGCTGGACTCCCGAAACAGGATTCCTGCAATATCGCTGGGACAACTACAGCGAAATGATGATGATGTATCTTTTGGGTTTGGGTTCGTTTACCCACCCGTTAGCCCCGGCAACTTGGACTGCCTGGAAGCGAATGCCTTTTGAATACGACGGCATCCGCTATATCGGTTCGTTCGCGCCGCTATTCGTTCATCAATATTCACAAGCGTGGTTCGATTTTCGCGACAAGCGAGATCAGTATGCAGATTATTTTCAGAATTCGACCACGGCCACCATCGTTCACCGGCGCTTCTGCATCGATCTTCATTCGCAGTTTCCTGACTACACCGACGAGCTGTGGGGTATCACGGCCTCCGATTCTGTGAAGGGGTACGTCGTGTGGGGAGGTCCCCCCGCCACGGGGCCGATTGATGGAACGGTCGTTCCCTGCGCCGCGGGCGGGTCCTTGCCGTTTCTTCCGCAAGAGACGCTCACCGTGCTCGAGACGATTAAGAATCGCTACGGTGATAGGGCGTGGAGTCGATACGGTTTCGTCGATGCATTCAATCCGCTGACCGGATGGTACGACACCGACGTCATCGGAATCGACACGGGCATCACTATGCTCATGGCGGAGAACGTGCGCACAGGGTTTGTGTGGAATACCTTCATGAAGAATCCTGAGGCAACGCGAGGCATGGAACGAGCCGGGCTGAAGCCGTATCGCCAGCCAACAGCCCCTCTGGGCTCCTAGCTTCGGACGGGGAGTCTCAGGCTCGAAAGCTGCCTTACTTTTCCCTCAGCTCGATGACAGCTAGCCCTTGCGGAGGAAGGAGCAGCGTAAGCTCCCCTCGCACAAGAGGCTGTGCTTGGGGCGGCGGGAGTTCGGCTGCGTGACGGAGCTGGACGACTTGCTCGGACGTCGGATAAGCAGGCCTTCCCATGCCATCATAGGCAGCCAGCAACGAACCGTGGGTGGAGTCAAGCCGATAGACGCGTGCTCGATCGCGCCCGGCCGGGCCATGCACCACGATCGTGACGTTCTTAGGCCGGCCCGGGTCTTCGGGCAGAAACAGGTTCCAAACGGCGATGACGAGGGTGTGGTCGCTTCTCCTGGTTACCAGGACGGAGGTCGAATCATTCGTGAGCCGCTGTGTCCCGAGTTGATGCAAGAGCTTGAATGCGTCAAACGATGGCTTTGGTAGATGGTCCTCGGCAATAAGCCCGAATCCTCCATAGAACGGCTGCTTGACGACACCCTGCTCCTCGAAGACGTCGGAAAACGTCCAATACGACATGCTATCGACGAGACCGTCACATTGGCGGATGGTATCGGCCAGCCAAGGTCCCATAAACACTGAGTCCGTGACATCGGGCTCATTCTTGTAGCTGGCATTGAACTCACTCCAAATCAGAGGCAAATCAGGTAACGGGGATTGTTTTATTTGGTCGTGGACTTTTCGAACCGCGCGACAGACCATCTGCGTGCGGGGAATCGATTCCTCAATGCCGAAGACGTCTTTTGCTGAATCGTTACCGTAGACATGCGTCGAGACAAAATCGACCGGAACATGATTCCGCGTGCAGTGGCGAATGAACCGATCGACCCACGCGGCTTGTGCCGTGGCAGGCCCTCCGACGCGCAGCCGAGGACTGACGGCTTTGAGTGCCGCGGCAGTCACGTCATAGAGTTCGTAGTAGGTTTGTTCCTTGGGTTGGCCAGCCCAGAAGTCGAGATTCGGTTCATTCCATACTTCGAAATACCACTGGGATACTTCGTCGACTCCGTAGCGCTCGATCAGGTGTTGCGCCAAATGAGAAACGAGATCTGCCCACCTTTCCCACGACTTAGGCGGAGCTACGATCGGCTTGTACCAAAAAGGATGGACAATCTGCTGAGCGGCCAACTTGCTCGGCATAAAGCTCAGTTCGACGAAAGGACGCACGCCACTTGCGAGCAAACCGTCGTAGATCTGATCCACGTAGGAGAAGTTGTACACAGGGTGACCATCCGCAGCTTCGTCATACACCCCGACTTCGTCGTCGAGGATGGCATGGAAGCGGACATATTTAACATCCGTGGCGAGTCTCAGTTCGCGCAAATCGTCTCGATAACTGCTTCGCAGGCTCAATATCGCCCGGCCTGAACCGAACATCTGCTCCCAATAGTGCGGAAACGGATGAGTAGCGGCGGAGGGATCGACCAGGATCGATTCCGCAAGCACCTCATCGGCCTTCGGCGCCACTCGAACTGTTTGTGTTCGAACTCTGGGTGCAAAGCAGGTCAGAGCGAGGCACAAGCTGAAGATGCGCGCATGGCGAAAAACGCCTTCCGCAAACAGGCTCACTGTGCCTTCGGCGTCACGAAGCAAAATTCTGGATATTTTGCCTGGCCCGTCGGGCCCAGCAATCGTTTGGGAACTGTCTCTAAGACTTCGCCTGTTACCTTGATCGGCAGCACGCTCGGTGGGCGTTCATGAAGCAGACGCTCATGGGCCGCCACGGACGGCTCTGCGTGAAATCGGCGCACCATCACAGAGTCACAAAGAGCATTGGCGACAGCAAGCAGAATCATTCCCTGATGGTGCGCCATCCAGCTGCGGACGATTTCAGAATCCTTCCCGAGGCCGACCCGTCGTGGCGTGAAATCCGTGGCTTCGTAGAATCCGTAGACCGAAAGCCAGCCAAGCTCTTTCATCTTCCTGAGGTTTTTCATAGCCTTCGGGGCTTCTAGCGGCAGAGCGAGGAAGGTGGCGTACGGGGCGATTACGACATCCCCCGAGCAGTCATCACGATTGATCGCCAAGCCGGGTACGCCGAAAGCGTGATAGCGATAATGACCGTCGGGATTTCGCTGATTGCAAGCGGACTCGGAGATTCCCCACGGGATCCCGAGAACGGCCACAAACTGCTGCTGCGCTCGAATCGCGCCTCGGACGCCGCGTTCGACGAGCGTATTTGGATATGTCCGAATCCAGAGGCAGGGCATTAGGTATTCGAAAGCTGTGCCCGTCCACGAGCGGAGCACGGCCGTCCCCTGGTAGGTCGCGGACGATCTCCCCAGCTCGAACCAGCTATCGTATGGAATGTCGCCCTTGGCAATTGCGACAAACACAGCTGTTCGTGCTTCCGACGCCAGCAGGTCGTAGTGGAAATTACTGACAGAGCCTTTGTCCCCGTCGTAACCAATCGAGAGTAGTTTCTTCTTGGGGTCGTAGAGGAAACGGAAATCCATTTCGTCCGCTAGTGATTGAATCGAACTGGCAACCCAACCCAGTCGGTTCTTCAGGCCCTGAACGGCGCAGATGGATCTTTTCATGGCCTCGCACAAAAGCTCCGACGCCACTGCATTTTCCGGACTTTTCCTCTCCAGCTTCGCCAATACGCCTTCATAAGCCTGGGGTAACGATTCCAGCGTGAGGCTTCCCAAAAAAACTGCATCCTTGATGTCACATACCTGATCAACAGTCGAAAATTGACCGAGCAGCCAGGGCGCCACCTCTTCGACCATGCGCTTCAAGTTCGCTACCCGCACCGACAACTCACGGACCCACCACGTCATCTCACTGCTCACGGCACATTGGGAAACTTTGCCAACGAAGATCGCCACATCGATTTCCAAATCAGAAAGAAGATCGAAACGGTTCATTTCAGGGCCTGATAGCTCGCGCACTCTCCGGCTCAGGTCCTTCGTCAGAGAAATGAGCTCACCCTGCGCAGAAGGGACGGCCAGTTCCACCAACAGATCGACGAGATCGTGGATTCCCTGCCATAGAGCTGGGCGAAACACGGGCTGCTTGATCGCGTCCAAGCTACCGTATTTCAAAGTCCACAGGCTCGAGAGGAGATTGCCGTTGTCCACGGTTGAGACAAACAGTGGTTCGACAGGTTCGAGCGTGTCGGTCGTGTACCAGTTGTAGAGCTGGCCCTTAAATTTCGGCATCCTTTCGACCGTTTCCAGCGTCCGACTCGTTTGCTCGACAAACTCCCTGAGAGTCAGAAAACCGAAGTCGAGCGCGGCCAGCCGGGAAGTCAGGAGAAGTCCCAGGTTGGTTGTAGAAATCCGATGTGCAACCAGGAAGGGCGTCTGTTGGACAATGTCGGGAACCAGCCAATTCTCGTCCTGCGTGCTATACTCTCGGAAAAATCGCCACGTTCTGAACGCGACGTTTCTGAGAAAGGCACGGTCGTTGGGGTGGATGTGCGACCCGCTCGTCCGCTGTGGTTGATTCAGCCATTTGCAGATCCCGTTGGATGACGCCCAAAGGATGAGGATGGGCAGCGCGGCTTTGAGGGAGGCGGGACGGACAACCAACAGGAGCGCCGCAATCGCGAGCGAGATCGTCGGGCTCCACCGCAGATATACGTCCACAAGGCTCTCGCCCGTTCCCACCTCCGCGTCGGCGGCGGTCTCCCACTGCAGCAGCTTTTTGTGCGTAAACTTTAGGCGAACGAGGGTTCGCACGACGGCATCGACGCTCACCAGGGTCTGGTGGCATAGAAACGTCAGTCGAAAGAAAAACCGGGAGTGCTCGGTTACCAAATCGCCCAAGAGGTTCTTCCAGAAGTGCGCCCCGAGCACAGCGATTCGGGCGGTCACGACCGTCAATACGAATCGGAAGTAAGTCGGAAACAACATCAAAGCGAGAGCCGCGAGCGTCCAATAGGCCGGTGCTCCAGGCAGCCAAAGCCAGCCGGACAGAAAAACCAAAAAGATGGCGCAATCCATCAGACTGCGCCGTAGATTGTCAATGATCTTCCAACGCGATATATGGCTTAAAGGATTTCGAACCAGCTTCCCAAAATAGTTCCGTACGCGCGGGAACAATCCGAAAATAATCTGCCAATCGCCACGAACCCAGCGATGCTTGCGCCTGCTGTACGCGTTGAAATGAGAGGGATAGTCGTCGACGACCTCGATATCGGATACGAGACCGCTGCGAGCGTAGACGCCCTCGATCAAATCGTGGCTCAGGACCGCATTGCAGGGGAACCGGTGCTCCAACACCTTGTGAAAAGTCTCGACCTCGTAGATCCCCTTACCTGTGAAAATGCCCTCGCCGAACAAGTCCTGATAAACGTCGGAGACGGCCCGGGTGTAGAAATCGACGCCCGTGTCGCCGGAAAGAAGAGTTGCAAATCGAGAGCGACCCGCTGATCGAATGCTGATGTCCACCCGCGGCTGCAGAATCCCGTAACCTTCCACGACAGTGTTGCTGGCAGGGTCAATGATGGCGCGATTCAGTGGATGCGCCAGTGTAGCAACGAGCCGACGCCCCGCGTCAGCCGGCAATTGTGTGTCCAGATCAAGTGTGATGACGTATCGAACATCAGACAAAAGCGACAAATCTCCCGTCTTTGATGGGAATGGATCGCTCTGGTGAAGAAGGAAGCGGTTGAAATCCAGCAGCTTGCCGCGTTTCCTTTCCCAACCCATCCATATGCCTTCCGACGGGTTGTAGACGCGATTCCGATGAAAATGAAAAAACGAGCCACTCTTTGCCGGACCGTACTTCTCGTTGAGCTCAACAATGAGGCTCGAGCAGAAGCCGGCCAACGAATCTTTGTCATCGAACTCCTGGCTCGAATCGGGCGGATCGGTCAGGAGAGCAAAATGGAGATTGGCATCCCGATTGGCCAGAAATCGAATTTCGAGTCCATGCACAGCGGCGCGCACCTGGGCTTCACTCGTCAGTAGAGTTGGGACGGCCACGACGGTCACACAGTCACCCGGTATGCCTTTTGAGAAATCCAACCGCGGAAGCCGCTTCGGAGAAAATAGCCGGGTGGCCAGCAGATTCATGGCCGTTACGCCACATTCGATTGCTGGCAGCACAAAGAGAAGCACGGCCAGGATGGGCAAAGATCTCACATGCGAGAACCTAATCAAGAGCGCAATCACAGCCAGTGAGGCCAGTTCGATCCCAATCAGGTAGAAGAAGTCGGACGACTTCAGCACTGCCTCTCGAACCTGACGAAGTCGGGGGGCGCGGTAGCCGATGGCTTTTTCGAGGGCGGCTCGTCCTCGGCCAAGCAAATAGTAGCCGACGTGCGCTCGGCGCTGTCTCACCCGCTCGTTGGAATAGCTGGCTTTCTGCGCCGCCCTCGCTAGATTGATCGCGGCTTCCGCGACCTCCGGCTCGGTCAAGTCCGAGCATCCGGCGAGCTCTCGGACAGTCGCTCGATACGTCTCGCGGCTTTGGAAATCCATCTTCTCGTACACGCCCTGTGCATCGGTGCGCAGAATCCGCTCCGCAAATGCCGTTCGCTCGAAAAACTCCTTCCATTCCAGTTCAGAAAGCTGCCGAAGACTTTGGACGAGACCGGAGAGTCGATTTCCCGACGCCTTTGGCGCCGAACTGGGAGCGTCTGCGAGTGCAGGGGCGCCGTCGGCAATTTGTGCGAGAAGGGCAAGATCGAGAAATGATTTCAGGCTCCAGACCTCGGACATCTGAAGGGCGATCGTCTCCTGCACCGCCCCGAGAAACTCAGCGAAATGCCCCCCCTCGAAGGCATAGGAGGTATCTTCCAGATAGGCGGCGGCAAGCGCAAAGGCACGCGGCACGGGAGAGGCCGCCTCGGTGCTTCGAACGCACGGAAGCTGACAGGCGGCTCGAATTCCCGCCTGTGATTCCATAAGGGCTGCGCGTATCAGCGTTAGGTTGTCCGAGAGCACTCGCGCATCTCCCTTGAGCACGATCCCTGTGGCGATCACCTGCCTTAGTTTCTCGGCGATTTCTCCGATTTGCTTCGACGCAGCCTTCCACATGGCTTCCAGGGCGTCGCCGTTTCCGTGTGCAACGAGTTCCCAACGTGAAGCCTGGCCCACTAAAACGGGCTCCAATGCCCGCCGCCGTGATTTCTGGCTGGCCTGGTTCGCCTCATCACTTGCCACGTCTTGTCGAAAGGGCAGGGCAAGCGTGAAATCGATTGGGGATTGCTGCGTCGTCGCCATTTCAAAAGTTCACTTTCTATCGATAACCAGCAGCCTGTAGCTCGAACATTTCTGCGTAATGACCGCCATTTCTCACCAGCTCATCGTGGGAGCCCTGTTCTGTGATCCGGCCGTCTTTGAGAACCAGGATGCGGTCTGCCATGCGAACGGTCGAAAAGCGGTGGGAGATCAAGAGGGTCATCTTGCCCTCTGCAAGTTCCGTGAAACGCTCGAAAACCTCGTGTTCGGAGCGTGCATCGAGCGCCGCCGTCGGCTCGTCGAGAATCAGCAGCTGCGCCTCGCGTAGGTGCGCGCGGGCGAGCGCAATCTTTTGCCACTCCCCGCCGGAGAGCTCGATCCCTCCTTCGAAGCGGCATCCTAGCAATTGATCGTAGCCTTTCGGAAGCTTCCGAATCAGGCTCTCGGCGTAGCTTTTCATCGCCGCGGCTCGAATTTGAAAACGATCATCGGCAGACTCGACTCGTCCCATGGCGATGTTTTCACGCGCTGTCATGTCGTAGCGCATGAAATCCTGGAAAATGACTCCGACTTCTTTCCACAAATCTTCCAGGTCGTATTCTCGAAGGTCGATGCCATCGAGCAGAATCTGTCCTTCGGTGGGATCATATAAACGGGTCAGAAGCTTCGCGATGGTGGTTTTCCCTTGCCCGTTTTCTCCCACCAGGGCAATGCGCTCGCGCGGAGCTAGGTGAAGGCTGATGCCGCGCAAGATCGGGTTCGGGTTCGAGGGATAGGCAAACCAGACGTCCTTGAACTCGATTCCCCGGCGAATCGGCCGCGGTGCGGCAATAGCGCCAGCCTTGCTGACGATTCGAGGCCGGACTGCTAGGAAATCCAATAAGTCGGTCAGGAACAGAGCCTGGTCAGCTATGCCCGAGAAGGTAGAGAAGAGCGCTTGGATGTTCGTGCTCGCCCCGGCAATGGCTCCTGCCAGAAATGTCAATTGGCCGAGACTCCAGGCGCCGATTACGGTCTGGTAGATGACATAGGCATAGGTCCCGTAGTAGCCGACCGTGCCCAGCAGTGTGAGCAGGGAGCCCAACAAGAGCTTGCGTTTTGCAAGTCCGACCGTCTGACGATGGAGTTCATCGGAGATCTTCCTGTATCGGTGGACCAGGAAAGGACCAAGACCGAAGAGTTTTAGTTCCTTGGCACTTTCTTTGCTACCACCCAGAACGCGAAGATACTCCAATAGCCGGCGTTGAGGGGTTTGCTGAAAGTTGAGCGAATAACCCAGAAACGCAAAATGGGTCTCGCCCAAAAATGCGGGCACGACGCAGATAACCAGGAAGAACAGCAGCCAAGGCGAAAAGAAGAAGATACCTGCCGCCAAGCTAACCGTGGTAATCGCCTGCTGTACCAAACGCCCGGCCATTTGAATCATCATCACGCGGTCGGTACCCTGGACTCGCGCGCGCTCCATCTTGTCGCAAAAAGCGGGATCTTCGTACAGCGTAAGATCCAGCCGCGAAGCGTGCTCCATGATCTGCGTGCTGATGTGGCGAATGAACCGATCGGCGAGCACGCTGTCAAAGAAATCAACGACGCGCCCTAGAATCGTCGCCGAACATGCCAAGCTGAACTCAAGTCCGACCAGCCACCAGAAATATGTGGGAAGCGGCTGGTGGTACGACCGGAAGGTGTAAATCGAGTCGATGATGAACCGCGTGACTGCCAGCAGCGCGACCGGCGTCAGCGCAACCAGAAGCCGGAAGAAGATCCCCGCTGTCACCGCCTGGGGAGCCGACTCCCAAACAATTCCGAAAATGGGCGGGATGTTATGCAGCGCTTGGATTCGTTCGCGCCACTTCGAGGCAGGATGCGGATTCGCTTGTGGGCTGGTCACTGAACTCATAGCCCTGTCGCTCTTCGATACACAACTGGGCCCAACTTCTGAGTAGCGGCCGGGTGGTTGAGCCAATTTCGTGCAGTTGTTTGTGGTTGCATTTCCGATGACGCAAGCGGGAGCGGACCACAGGAGGCTCCGCGGAACGGGCAAGTCAACGAGACACCACGGAAACGATCAGCGGCGCCCAAACCGCCAGATTTTGTCATGCAAGTCAGTCTCCAAAATTCAGAACGGTAAGCTTCACGAATAACAGTGCTTGTTGCTGAAGAATGGTCGACCAATATGCCGGAATTACTACCAAAGGAAAGATTTACCTAGAGGGCAGAGCCGGCTGGCATGGCCAAGCGACCTACGGCTCGCCACCTTCCTCGCTGCGCAGTTCGGTGACGATCTTTACGCCGCTACTGGTGCCGAGTCGGTCTGCACCGGCCCCAAGCATCCTACGCGTCTCGGCGGCCGTCCGAATCCCACCAGACGCCTTCACCCCGATCCTCACCGCACGGCGCATCAGCCGCACATCCTCAACGGTTGCGACTCCACCCAGAAATCCCGTCGACGTCTTTACAAAGTCAGCGCCAGCCCTTTCACTGATCTCACAGGCGACCCACTTTTCTTCGTTGGCAAGGAGCCCAGTTTCAAGGATCACCTTGAGCAAGGCACCGTCGGCGTGGACGACCTCGACAACGGCCTGGATATCGGACAAAACCTGCTCCTTCCCACCAGCTTTCAGCCAGCCGATGTTCATCACCATATCGATCTCGCGTGCACCCAATTTGAGGGTCTCTTTGGCTTCGAACACCTTCGCGGCTGTGAGCGTAGCCCCGAGCGGAAAACCGACCACAGTGCCCACCTTCACCTGGCTGCCGCGCAACTGCTCACAGGCTAGGGCCACATAGCACGGGTTGATCATCACGGCGCCGAAGCCGAACTCGCGCGCCTCGTCACACAGGCGCACGATTTCACTCGGAGTTGCTTCCGGACGCAGATTGGTATGGTCGATCAGGCCCGCGACGCTTTGCCAGCTCCGCGCCAATCGCTTGCGATCCACGGCTGAGTTTCGGCTCGACATGGCGATCAAATCTTACTACGCTACCGTGAGATTCCGTCTGCGAGGGATAATGCCAAGTTCTCGATCCAAGCGCAACGTGCGTGACCGTCTGGTCAAAGCGGCGCGCACCGCCCTGAAAAATGCCTACGCGCCGTATTCGAACTTTCAAGTGGGCGCGGCGCTTTTGACTACCAGCGGAGCTCTCTTCACTGGCTGCAACGTCGAGAACGCTTCCTACGGCGCCACCAACTGCGCTGAGCGCACCGCCGTTTTTTCCGCTGTTGCCGAACTGGGACCGCAAATGAAAGTGCAGGCGATCGCGATCGTCAATGGCCGCGACGTTCCTTGTTCGCCCTGCGGTCTGTGCCGACAAGTGATTTATGAATTTGGACCGAAAGCGACGGTTTTCTTTCGCAGTGCGAAAGGCTGGAAAACAATCCCGATCGGAAAACTCCTACCGGAGGGCTTCCGCCTCAAGTGAGCGCGCGAGAAGAATTTTCCTCCCCAGGCGCCATCCGCACCATCGATGTCATCCGCCGAAAGCGCGATGGCCACGAACTTTTGCCCGCCGAAATTGCCCATCTCGTCCGAGGCTATACGCGTGGCGAAATTCCTGATTATCAGATTTCTGCCTGGCTGATGGCGACGCTTTTGCGCGGATTCACGCGCGCCGAAACCGCTGCATTAACCGATTCGATGCTGCACTCCGGCAAGATCCTCGACCTTTCCGAGTTCGCAGCCGCAAAAGTCGACAAACACTCAACCGGCGGTGTCGGAGACAACACGTCTCTCATCCTTGCGCCCCTAGCCGCTGCAGGCGGACTCATCGTCCCCATGATCAGCGGACGCGCCCTAGGGCATACGGGTGGCACGCTTGATAAACTGGAATCGATTCCAGGTCTTCGCGTCGATCTTTCGCTCGCGCGTTTCCGCAAAGTCCTACACGCCTGCGGTTGCTCCATGATCGGACAGACAAATGAAATCGCCCCAGCCGACCGCAAATTCTATTCTCTCAGGGACGTCACCGGCACGGTCGAGAGCCCTCACTTGATCTGTGCATCCATCATGAGTAAGAAACTGGCGGAGGGTCTCGACGCGCTCGTGCTCGACGTGAAAACGGGCTCCGGCTCGTTCATGAAGACGGAGAAGGATGCCGCCTGTTTGGCCGAACTGCTGGTCGAAACCAGCCAGCGCATGGGCAAGAAAACCGTCGCGCTCATTACCGACATGGACCAGCCCCTCGGGCAACGAATCGGCAACTCGCTTGAAGTGGAAGAGGGCGTGGATGTTCTGAAGGGTCGCGGCCCTGCGGACCTGCGCGACCTTTCGCTTGAACTGGCCGCCTGGATGTTTCATCTCGGTGGTCGCGCGAAGACAATTCCGGAGGGTAGAGATCTCGCCGATCGGATGATTCGCTCGGGTAAAGCACTCGAGACATTTTGCAAAATGGTTTCTCTTCAAGGCGGCGATCCCGCGACGATCGAAGATCCCTCGCGCCTTCCTCGCGCAAAGCACCGAAGTGCCATCGCCAGCGCCAGGAGCGGCTATGTCAGTGCGATTCAGTGCGAGGACGTCGGTACGGCGTGCGTGGTTCTCGGTGGCGGCCGTGAGACGAAGGAAGATCGTGTCGATCCCTCGGTTGGAATTGTGCTGCACAAGAAGGTCGGCGATCGCGTTGCTGCGGGGGAGCCGCTTTGCACACTCGTCTACAACTCAGCCTCACGTGCGGCCAGGGCCAAGAAACTCATCGAACGAAGCTTTCAAGTCGCGGACGCGCCTCCTTTGCTCCGCCCGCTCGTTCACCGCGTCGTCGGCAAACCAGGAACCTCCTGAAGAGGCGAATTTCATACTTTCCCGTAACCTTGCTTTCCTTTACGAAAGTGCCTAAAATAAATCGATTCATGAAGTTCGCTCTCGACAAGGGAAGTTTTGGAAAGCCCGGCGCGCCGCGCTGGGCTTTCGCGTTTATGGGGAGACGAGCCGATGGCTAGAGAAGCCCTTTTTGTTGCAACGAAGGAAGAGAGCGCCGGCGAGCGACTCACGGACCGCATGATCCCGGAAGGGCTAACGTTTGACGACGTGCTCCTGCTACCCGGAAAGTCCTCGGTTCTCCCGGCAGAAGCCGACACCCGCACGTTTCTTTCGCGTCGCATCACTCTGAACATTCCGATCGTCGCGGCCGCCATGGATACAGTCACGGATTCGCGCCTGGCCATCGCCATTGCACGGCAGGGAGGCCTCGGATTTATCCACCGCAACATGACGATCGAGCGTCAGGCGGAGGAGGTCGATCGCGTGAAGCGGTCGGAAAGCGGGATGATCGTCGATCCCGTCACCATCGCACCTGAAATCTCCGTGCGTCAAGCGCTCGAGATCCTGAACAAGTACAAGGTTTCGGGCCTCCCTGTAACGCGTGGCCATCGCCTCGTCGGCATCTTAACGAACCGCGATCTGCGCTTTGAGCGCAATCTCGATCAGCCCGTCAACAATGTGATGACCAAGGAAAACCTCGTCACTGTTGCTGTCGGTACGACGCTGGATGAGGCCGAACGCATCCTGCAGAAGCACCGCATCGAAAAGCTTCTCGTCGTTGACAAGGATTTCAACCTGAAAGGCCTTATCACCGTCAAAGACATTCAGAAAAAGCTTGAGTTTCCGAACGCAACCAAGGACGAGCAGGGTCGGCTTCGCGTCGGAGCAGCCATCGGCGCCACGGGAGATTTCCTTGAGCGCGCTGTGGCGATGGCCAACGAGAAGGTGGACGTGCTCGCCATCGACACGGCGCACGGCCACACGACACGCGTGATGGACGCGATTCGCGCCGTCAAGCATCGCTTGCCGGACATGCAGCTTATTGCAGGCAACGTCGCCACAGCAGAGGCGACCCGGGATCTGATCAACCTCGGTGTCGATGGCCTCAAAGTCGGCATTGGTCCGGGCTCGATCTGCACCACACGCGTCGTCACAGGGGCGGGCGTGCCTCAAATCACGGCCATCGCTCAGTCGGCACGCGCGGCGGAAGGGTCCGGTGTTCCCTTGATCGCCGATGGTGGAATCAAGTTCTCCGGCGACATTACCAAAGCCATCGCAGCCGGGGCTTCGGCCGTGATGATCGGCAGCCTTTTCGCTGGCACAGAGGAGTCCCCGGGGGAAACCATTCTGTATCAGGGTCGCACCTTCAAATCCTACCGCGGCATGGGATCGCTGGGCGCCATGGAGGCAGGCTCGGCGGACCGTTACGCGCAAGAAGGCATGGAGCGAGGGAAGACAGTACCCGAAGGGATCGAAGGCCAGGTGCCCTACAAAGGACCGCTGGCAGGTCTGGTTGAGCAGCTGGTTGGCGGACTCCGTAGCGGCATGGGTTACTGCGGGACCGCCACTTTGAAGGAGTTGCAGGAGCGGGGAAGGTTCATCCGCATCTCGCAAGCGGGCCTGCGCGAGAGTCACGTTCACGATGTGATCATCACGCGCGAAGCGCCGAACTACCGGTTGGAATAGGGTGCACTGGTTCACGCGCTGGTGGCCAGCACTCCTCTGGGCCGTCGTCATTTCCACGCTTTCCACCAGTTCCTTCAGCGCAGAAAACACGGGCCGCGTCATCATTCCAATTCTGCACTGGGCGTTTCCGCACGCTCAATTGGCCATGCTCTCTGAAATCCATCACCTTCTCCGCAAATGTGCCCACTTTACGGAGTACTTTATTCTGAGCCTATTGATTCTGCGCGGAATTCGCGGCCAAAAGCGCGAGACGCATCTACGGTGGGCACTCCTTGTCATCCTCATCGTCGCGGGCTACGCCTCGCTCGACGAATTGCACCAAGCCTTCGTGCCGGGCCGCACAGCAGCGTTGACAGACGTGTTGCTGGATACGACGGGCGGCGTTGCCGCACAGATTGTGGCGGCGCTGTTTGCGCTACGGATCCCCACGCAGGATCGCCGCCAAGAATAGGTCGAGACGAGCCCATAGAAAGAACCCCGAGGTGACCGACCGGGCTGTGGGTTGAGCGACAGTTACCGTGGGGACGCGGCGGCTTCCTTTTCTTCGGGAGCTTCTTCCGCAGCGGCTTTTCTTGGCTTCTTTTCTTTCTTTTTCAGCTCCGAGCCGATGAACTCGAGGATGGCGAGTTCGGCACCATCCCCGATACGCCATCCGGTGCGGACGATTCGGGTGTATCCGCCGGCACGATCAGAGAAGCGTGGCGCGAGATCGGCGAAGAGCTTCCGGGTTGCCGCTGCGGTCATAAGAAAACCCGCGGCCTGCCGGCGCGCGTGGAGCGAATCCCGCTTGCCTAGCGTGATCATGCGTTCGGCCAGAGGCCTCGCCGCCTTGGCGCGCAAAAGTGTCGTCTGGATGCGCTCCTTCTCAATCAAGTTTGTCACCAGATTGCGGAGGGTCGCGCGCCGGTGCGCGGGTTGGCGTCCCAGTTTCGATCCTGCCTTGAGGTGTCTCATCTTCTCGTCCCAGGCCAGCGACCGACTACATGGCCGTGGTTTCCTCCGGGGGCAGAGGCGCAGTCTGGCTTGGCAGCGGTGGCCAGATGATGCGGCCGTGATCATCGAACTTCATTCCGAGGCTCAGGCCCATCTTTTGCAGGATGTCCTTGATCTCATTGAGAGACTTCCGGCCGAAATTCTTGGTCTTCAGCATTTCGGACTCGGTCTTCTGCACGAGCTCCCTGAGGTTTTGAATGTTTGCGTTCTTCAAACAATTGTAGGAACGGACCGAGAGCTCCAGCTCCTCAACCGAGCGATCGAGGTATTCCAGACGCGGGTCGGCGTAATTCTCGACCGCCTCTTCCGGAAGCTCCGGCTGCTCCTCAAAATTGATGAAGATGCTCATGTGGTCCTTGATGAGCTTCGCAGCGAGGCCGATGGCGTCCTGCGGCGTGATCGCCGCGTTGGTCCAGGTCTCGATTGTCAACTTCTCGTAATCCGTCATTTGGCCCAAACGAGCCGCTTCCACCGAATAGTTGACCTTGCGGACCGGCGAGTGGACCGAGTCAATGGGGATATAGCCGATCGGAAGATCCTCGTCGAAATTGCGATCGGCGGCGACGTAGCCGCGACCGTTCTTCACGCGCAGCTCGAGTTCGAGCTTTCCGCCTTCGCTGACTGTGGCGATATAGACGTTCTTGTCGAGCACGGCGATGTCCGCATCTTCCTCGATTTTGTCAGAGGTGACCGGGCCAGGGTTTTCGACGCGAAGGGTGATCGTCTTGGGCTGGTCATTGTTGAGCTTCAGCGGAATCTGCTTGAGGTTGAGGATGATATCCGTCGCATCTTCGACCACGCCCGGAATTGGGGAAAACTCGTGCAGCACGCCTTCGATTTTAACCGCGGTAATGGCCGCGCCCTCGATCGAGCTCAGCAGTGCGCGCCGCAGGGCGTTTCCAACCGTCGTTCCCCAGCCGCGCTCAAACGGCTGCGCGGAAAACTTTCCGTACTTATCGGTGAGCGTTTCGGGTTCTGCCGCCAACCGCTTGGGCTTCTGAAATCCCTTCCACATATTTGCCTTTCCTCCTGGCCCGCTCGCAGCGAGCCTACGATCCGTCCAAAGAAAATGTCTCTACTTGGAATACAACTCGACGATCAGCTGCTCGTTCATTGGCGGCGTCTGCACGTCCTCGCGGCGTGGCAAGGCTACGACGCGTGCCTTGAAATTCTCGCGGTCGATATCGAGCCACGGCGCGAGGCCTTGGCTTTGCGCGAGGTTGCGCGCCTCGAGCACCATGGCGTTCTCGTGCATGTTGCTCTTCAGCGCGATCTCATCGCCGACGGCGACCAAGTAGCTGGGAATATTGACCTTGTTTCCGTTCACGCGAACGTGCCCGTGCAGCACGAGTTGGCGAGCCTGAGCGCGCGAGCCGGCGAGGCCGGCGCGATAGACGGCATTGTCGAGACGGCGCTCCAGCATCACGACGAGGTTCGAACCCGTGGGACCCTTGGTACGCACCGCTTTCTCGAAGTAGGAGCGGAACTGACGCTCCAGTAGCCCGTAAGTGCGCTTCATCTTCTGTTTTTCACGCAACTGCACACCGTAGCCGACCATCTTCGCACGGCGCGCCTGACCGTGCTGACCGGGCACGAAGTTGCGCTTTTCGATAGCGCATTTTTCAGTAAAGCACCGGAGTCCCTTCAAGAAGAGCTTCTGCCCTTCCCGACGGCACAACCGGCAAACTGCCTCACGATGTCTTGCCAAGTGCTTCTCTCCTTTTTCCCACTCCCAAAAACGAAAACCCAAACTAAACGCGGCGGCGCTTCGGAGGACGGCAGCCGTTGTGTGGTACGGGCGTCACGTCCTTGATGGCGTTGATATGCAGCCCGGACGATGCCAGCGCCCGGACGGCGGATTCGCGTCCTGCTCCAGGCCCCTTCACGCGCACTTCGACCGACTTCATTCCATATTGATCGCGCGCCACGCCTGCGGCCATCATGGCGGCTTGTTGAGCCGCGTAGGGCGTCCCCTTGCGTGAGCCTTTAAATCCTACCGAGCCGGCCGAGGCCCAGCTGACAGCCCGGCCATCGGGATCGGTAAGCGTCACGATGGTGTTGTTGAATGTTGCCTGAATACACACCACGCCGTGCGGCACAACGCGCTTTTCTTTCTTCTTGCGAAATTCCTTTTTTCGCTTCGCCGGCTTTGCACCTGCGGCCGGAGCAACGGCTGCATCTTGAGTTTCTTTGGCCACGCTGGTTCCTCTCTTCTCTCGTGTGATCCGCTACTTGCGCGCCATCACCTTCTTCTTGGCCGCGACAGCGCCCTTGCGCGGCCCTTTGCGTGTGCGCGCATTCGTGTGTGTCCGCTGTCCGCGCACCGGAAGATTGCGGCGGTGACGCAGTCCGCGATAGCATTGAATTTCGATGAGGCGCCGGACGTTCATTTGAATTTCCTTACGAAGGTCGCCCTCGACGCGGCCCTCGGCTTCGATCGCGGCGCGCAGACGTGTCACTTCGTCTTCGGTTAGGTCCTTGATTTTTTTGGTCGAGTCGACCTTGGCGATTGCGGCCAGCGAGCGAGCACGCGCTTGCCCGATGCCGTAAATCGCTGTGAGTCCGATCCAGAGCCGCTTGTTTGGCGGCAAATCCACGCCTGCAATGCGTGCCATCTTCCTCTCCTAGCCTTGCCTTTGCCGGTGCTTCGGATTGCTGCAAATCACCCGCACAACGCCACGGCGATGAACGATCTTGCATTTCATACAAATTTTCTTGACCGATGCTCGAACCTTCATTACCGAACTCCGTTCTCACTTCTATTTATAGCGATAAACAATTCGCCCCCGCGTCAGATCATAGGGCGAAAGCTCCACTGCGACGCGGTCACCCGCCAGAATGCGGATGAAATTCTTCCGCATTTTTCCCGAAATGTGCGCGAGCACCTGATGCTTGTTCTCCAGCTCGACGCGAAACATCGCGTTCGGAAGTGGCTCGATTACAGTGGCCATCACCTCGATGGCGTCTTCCTTGCCGCTTCCCTCACCCGGTTTCTTCTTTTCCGGCAATGGTTTCTTGGCCATGCGCTCCTGCCGACTACCAACAGGGTCCGGTCGCTTCCTTCGGCCGTGTCAAAATCCACGGCCCGTTGCTCGTAACGGCAACGGTGTGCTCGAAATGCGCCGAATCGCTTCCGTCCAAAGTCACTGCGGTCCAGTCGTCGTCCAAAATCCGCACCGCTGGGCCTCCTGAATTCACCATGGGTTCGATGGCGAGGACAAGCCCTTCTTGCAGGCGTGGCCCCACGCCCGGCGAGCCGTAATTGGGAACCTGTGGTTCCTCGTGCATTTTGGTCCCAATGCCGTGACCCACAAACTCCCGCACTACCGAAAAGCCATTCTCCTCCACGACCTTCTGAACTGCGGAAGAGACATCTCCCAGCCGATTGCCGACCCGAACTCTCTCGATGGCTCGTTCCAATGACTCGCGCGTAACGCGCAATAGCTTCTCCCGTCCCGGCGTGATCTTACCTACTCCCACGGTCAGCGCGGCGTCGGCGAAGAAACCGTTCAGCTCCACGCCGAAATCCATCGACAGAATGTCGCCCTCGCGCAGCTTCCGGGAATCGGACGGAATCCCGTGGACGACCTCCTGATTGATCGAGGTGCATACCGAGCCCGGAAATCCCCGATAGCCCTTAAAGGCCGGGTGCGCGTGGTGCTCAGCCGCATAGGCCTCGGCGAATTCGTCGAGCTCCTTAGTGGAGAGACCCGGGTGGACCATTTCGCGCATCTTGTTCAACGCGCCCCAAACGATAAGCCCGGCTCGATGCATCCTCTCCAGCTCGGCCGACGATTTGCAAACAACCATCTCAGCTTCTTCTGGCTCCGTTCAATATTCCTTGCAAAGCGCGCTGCACTTCCTCGACCGTCGCGCTCCCATCGACCATTTCGAGCACTCCCTGACGGCGGTAGTAATCCGTAAGGGGCTTGGTCTGGCGCTCGTACGCCATGAGCCTTTCTTTCACAACCTCCGGCCGGTCATCGGCGCGCTGTACGAGCTTGCCGCCATCCAAATCACAAATCCCTGGCTGCCTGGGCGGCGCGTCGTAGATGTTGTAGATTTCGCCGCCTACGCTGCACGTCCAGCGGCCCGAAAGGCGCCGCAACAACACCGGTTCGCTGACAGCGAAGTCGATAACCAGCGGCTTACCGAACCCGCGGCTCTCGAGAATATGATCGAGCTGGCTAGCCTGTGTCAGCGTGCGTGGAAACCCGTCAAACACAAAGCCCCGAGCGCAATCGGCACGCGACAGCCTTTCCTCCACGAGCTTCATCACCAGATCATCGGGCACGAGTTCGCCGCGCTCCATGATTGGCTGGACCGACTTGCCAAGCTCGGTGCCGCGGCTCACGGCATCCCGGAACATGTCGCCGGTCGAAAGATGCGGGATGCCACAGCTTCGCGCAATGTGCTTCGCCTGAGTACCCTTCCCCGCTCCAGGAGGTCCCAAAAAGATGAGCGCGCGCTTGAGAACCATTCGTCCCCGCCACGGAGCCTTTCCATCAACCGCGACGACCCCTCACTCGGCCCTTCCGAACGAACCCCTCGTAGTTGCGCATCACAAGCTGCGCTTCCAGTTGCTGCACCGTGTCCATGGCCACGCCGACGACGATCAGCAGCGACGTGCCGCCGAAATAAAACTGCACATTCAGGCCGTCCAAAACAAACCGCCACATGTGGGCGTCAAACCAGTTGCCGCCCAGCCAGGCCGGCAGGTGCTGCAGGTGAATGCCAGAAATCATCCATTCCGGAATCAGGCAAACCAGAGCCAGATAGGCACCGCCTACGAGCGTAAGGCGGGACAGAATCTTGTTGATATACTCCGAAGTGTTTCGCCCGGGACGAATGCCGGGAATGAAGCCGCCGTATTTGCGCATGTTGTCAGCCAGTTCGGTGGGATTGAAGATAATCCCGACATAGAAAAACGCGAAAAAGATGATCAGCGCCACATAGATGACGGTGTAGAGCGGCTCGCCCCATTGGATCGTTTTCCCGAATCGCTCGAAAAACGGGGACTTGCTCTGAAAGAGCAAGGCCAGCGTCTGTGGGAAGGTCAGCAGCGAGCTCGCAAAGATCGGTGGAATCACGCCGCCAGAATTCACGCGCAGCGGTAGATAGGTCATTTGCCCGCCCATCACCTTGCGACCCATCACACGCTTGGCGTACTGCACCGGGATGCGGCGCTGTCCACCCTCGACGAAGACGATAAAGGCGACGACCGCGGCCATCAGGCCAAGCAGCGCAATCAGCGCGATTCCAGTGAACGAGCCCCACTGACCGTTAATAGCCTTGTCCCACAGGTCCTTCACGGCGCGCGGCAGTCCCACGATGATTCCCGCAAATATGATGAGCGACATTCCGTTGCCGATGCCGCGGTCGCTGATCTGCTCACCGAGCCACATGATAAAAGCGGAGCCGGTGGTGAGCGTCAGCATGGTCATGAGCGTAAACCGCAAACCGGGATGGTAGACCAGCGAGCCGCCGCCCAAAGGCTGCGATTCGAGTGTGCGGGCGATAGCGAACGATTGAAACGCACTGAGGATGATCGTCAGATACCGCGTGTACTGCGTGATCTTGCGCCGCCCGAGTTCGCCTTCCTTCTGCAAGCGCTCCAGGTAAGGCCACACCACTACAAGCAACTGCAAAATGATCGACGAAGTGATGTACGGCATGATGCCCAGCGCGAAAATCGTCAGGCGCCGGAAGTTACCGCCGCTAAATAAGTCGATGATGCCGAGCACTGACCCGCGATTCTGCTCGAAAATTCTCTGTAGCGCGTCCGTGTTGATTCCCGGAGTGGGGATGAAAGCGCCGAGGCGATAGACCGCGAGCAAGCCGAGGGCAAAAAGCACTCGTTTGCGCAGATCCGGCGTGGCAAAGATATTCCGAAAAGCCTCGGCCAGTTTTCTCATGACAGAACTTCGGTCTTTCCTCCGGCGCGCGCAATTTTATCGGCGGCGGGCTTACTAAACGCATGCGCGCACACCGTAAGCGCAACCTTCAATTCACCATCGCCCAAAATCTTCACCCTGTCTGACGAGGCGCGTACGATGCCGCGCTCGACGAGCCGTTCCGGCGTGACTGTTTCGCCCGCGGCAAATTCGTTCAGAGTCACAATGTTGACGACCGCGAACATCTTTGAAAACGGCGCCGAGAAGCCGCGCTTGGGCAAGCGCCGATGAAGCGGCATTTGGCCACCCTCAAATCCGGGACGGCGCGAATAGCCACGACGGGACTGCTGGCCTTTGTTGCCAGCTCCGGCCGTCTTGCCCATCTTGGAGCCCATGCCACGCCCGACGCGCACCTTGCGGTGACGCGAGCCTCGTGGCGGCTTCAAATTTGACAGTGTCGGTGTCGTCATTTCCCGCTAATCCTCGATTTCGACCAGGTGATGTACCTTTTTGATCATGCCGCGCGTTTCCGGTGTGTCCGGCCGTTCAATCAACTGCTGCATGCGCCGGAAGCCGAGCCCCCGAATCGTTTGCCGCATGCTGCGTGGACAGCCGATGAAGCTGCGCACCCAGCGAATTTTCAAAGTGCTCGATTTTTTCTTTGTCGCCATAGCGTTTCAGGGGCCGCTAAGACGCCGCCGCTTCCTCCGCGGCAACCTTGCCGCGGGTTTCCGCAACCTTCGAGGCGTCCTTGAGGTGCAGCAGGGCGTCGAAAGTGGCCTTGATCACATTGTGGGGATTCGACGTACCGAGGGACTTCGTCAACACGTTTTGAATCCCTGCAACTTCCATCACCGCGCGGACCGGACCGCCTGCGATCACGCCCGTACCTTCGGGAGCGGGCTTCAGCAGGACCTGACCCGAGCCGTAGGAGCCCACCACCTGGTGTGGAATCGTCGAACCCTTGAGATTGAGCTTCACCATATTCTTTTTCGCCTGCTCGATCGCCTTGCGGATGGCCATGGGAACTTCGCGGGCCTTGCCCATTCCGAAGCCCGCGTGACCGCCCTGATCTCCTACGACGACGAGCGCCGAGAAGCTAAGATTTTTGCCGCCCTTGACAACCTTAGTGACACGGTTGATGGATACAACCTGGTCTTTCAGATTGGCTTGGTTGGCCGAGACCGGCCGACGAACCGCAAGCGTGTCTTTGAGCTCTTGTTTCGGCATAGTCGTTAGAACTTTAGCCCCGCCTCGCGGGCGGCCTCCGCCAGCGCTTGGACCCGGCCGTGATATTGGTAACCGCCACGATCGAAAACGACCTGCTCGATGCCCTGGGCCTTGGCGCGGTCGGCAATCACCTTGCCGACGACTTTGGAGGCCGCAATATTGCCGCCACCACGAATGGCCGCGCGGACCTCCTTATCGAGCGAGCTTGCAGAGGCGAGCGTGTGGCCCGCAGTGTCGTCCACCACCTGCGCGCGAATATGACGGCTCGAGCGATGCACGCAAAGCCGCGGGCGCTCGGCTGTGCCGACGACGCGCTTGCGCATGCGCACGTGAATCCGCTCCCGGTGCGCCTCCCGCGATAGTCTTTGGACCGATACGGCCACTCTGGTTCTCCTTTGCCGCCGAAACTAGGCGGCTGCCGTCTTGGCTCCGGCCTTTCCGGCCTTCTTCTTGAGCCGTTCGCCAGTAATGCGAATGCCCTTTTGTTTATACGGATCCGGCGGCCTCAGCCCGCGAAGATTGGCCGCGACCTGGCCGACCTGACCCTTGTCTGCGCCCGACACGACCAAATGGGTCTGCTTGTCGACCGCGATCTGAATGCCTTCCGGAATCGGAAACTCAACGGGATGCGAGTAACCAAGAGCGATGATCAGGTTGCGTCCCTTGACCTCAGCTCGATAGCCCACACCGACAATGTCGAGTTCCTTCTTAAATCCAGTCGTGACGCCCGTCACCGCATTGGCGACAAGCGCGCGCGCCAGGCCATGCAGGGCACGGTGCTCTTCGGTTTCGCGCCGAGCGACGACCGTGCCATCCTTCTTCTCGAAATGGATCCCGCGGGGTACCGAGATCGTCATCTTGCCTTTCGGTCCCTGCACATCGACGACGCCATCCTTGATCTCCACCTTCACCCCGGAGGGCACATGAATCAACTTGTTTCCAATCCGCGACATGGTTCCTCTAAGCCTCGCCTACCAAACTTCGCAAAGCAGTTCGCCGCCCACGCCTTCTTTGCGCGCCGACTGTCCGGTCATCAGCCCGCGGGGCGTTGAAAGAATGACAATGCCCATCCCGCCAACGACAGGACGAATTCCCGCCTTACCGATGTACCGCCGAGATCCGGGGCGCGAGACGCGGCGCAGATCGGTAATCACGCTACGCCGATCAGCCGTGTAACGCAGGAAAACGCGGAGCGTGCGTTTACCCTTCTCATCGGCAACTTTAAAATTCGCGATGTATCCCTCTTCCTTCAAGATACGCGCAATCTCGACCTTGAGTTTCGACGACGGGACGTCCACGCGGGGGTGCCGGGCGCGGCTGCCGTTGCGGATGCGTGTCAAAAGATCGGCAATGGGATCGGTGATCATTCTGGGGCCCTCACCAACTCGCCTTTACCACGCCGGGAATCTCTCCCTTGAGCGCGAGACCGCGGAAACAGATGCGGCACATATGGAACTTCCGCAGAAAACCACGAGAGCGTCCGCAAATGCGGCACCGATTGCGCTGGCGAATCTTGTATTTCAGCTTGCGCCGTGCCTTTGCGAATTGACTGGTTCGAGCCATTCGGTCTCCTTAAACCCCCTGTGCGCGGAAGGGCACGCCGAGCAGCTTCAAGAGCTCGCGCCCCTCTTCGTCGCTGCGCGCGGTCGTGGTGATCGTGATATTCATGCCCTTAATTTTGTCGACACGCGTGTAGTCGATCTCCGGGAACACCAACTGATCCCGGAGTCCCAGCGTGTAGTTTCCGCGCCCGTCGAATGAGTTCGGCGGCAAGCCTTTGAAATCGCGCACGCGAGGGAACACGATAGCCGAAAGCCGATCCAGGAATTCGTACATTCGCTCACCGCGCAGCGTGACCATGCAGCCGATGGGCATGCCCTTGCGGATCTTGAAATTCGCAATCGATTTCTTCGCGCGGGTAATGATCGCTTTCTGCCCGGCGATCTGGCCCAATTCGGCTGCCGCAGTGTCCAGCAGCTTCACATTCTGGCTTGCTTCGCCCAAGCCGATATTCAGTGTGACCTTCTGTACGCGCGGCACGGCCATGGTGTTCTTGTAACCAAAGCGCTTGGTCAGCGCGGGCACGGCCTCTTTGCGATACTTGTCATGAAGACGACTCACCATTTCTTTGTTGCCTCGAGTATCTCTAATGCTCAAACGTCGCATTGCAGCGGCGGCAGATGCGCACCTTCGTACCATCGGGCAGCGTCGTATGGCCCACCCGCGTATGCTTGCCACAACCAGGACAAATCAGCATGACGTTAGAGATGTCAATCGGGCCTTCCTTGTCGACGATGCCCCCGCGAATGTTCTTCGACGGGTTCGGTCGCGTGTGCTTTTTGATAATGCTGGCGTGCTCGACCGTCACGCGCCGGCGCTCTGGATCCACCGCCAGCACCTTGCCCGTTAGCCCCTTGGAACGACCCGCCATCACCTTCACCATGTCGCCACGGCGAATGCCGGCGGAGACTCGACTCTGATTGACTTTGTCCATCGCTACCACACTTCCGGAGCGAGCGACACGATCTTGGTGAAATTCTTGTCGCGCAATTCGCGGGCTACCGGACCGAACACGCGCGTTCCAATCGGTTCGTTCGCTTCATTGATGAGCACCGCCGCGTTGTCGTCGAACCGGATATACGTTCCGTCCTTGCGCCGCTGCTCTTTGCGGGTGCGCACAACCACCGCCCGCACCACCTTTCCCTTTTTGACCTGACCCTCTGGCGCGGCTTCTTTCACCGCGGCCGTGATCACATCTCCCAGGCCAGCCGTGAGTCCTGCATCTCCACCCAGCGGAAGGATGCAGGTGATTTGACGGGCTCCGGAGTTGTCGGCAACCGTTAGCCACGTCCGCATCTGAACCATCTTCGTGCTCCCCTATCGTTCGCTCGAAGCTCAGGCCACGCGGGTCGAGCGCGCCAAAACTTCCTTGAGTCGCCAGCGCTTCAGTTTTGAAAGTGGGCGCGTAGAAACGATGCGCACCGTATCGCCGACACGCGCCTCTCCGGACTCGTCGTGGGCGTAGTATTTCTTGCTCGAGCGCACGACCCGCCGGTACAACGGGTGCTGGGTGGTGCGAGTGACCTTCACGACGATCGTCTTCTGCATTTTCGCGCTCGTCACCACGCCCACGAGTTCCTGACGGGCACCGCGTTCGCGGACACGCTCGGAAACCGCCGAGGCCGGCGCTGTCGCTTCGTTTGCCATTACACCTTCCTCAATTCGCTCTGACGGAGCAACGTTTTGACCCGCGCGAGGTCCTTTTTGGCCTCGCGCAGCTTCTTCAAGCCTTCGGCTTGACCGGTCGAAACCTGAAAGCGCAGACGGAAAATCTGCTCGGCGAGTTCGCGCTCGTGGGTTTCAAGTTCCGCCTGATTCATCTCACGGTACTTCTCGACGCGGCGCGCCATCAGAGTTCCTCGCCGCGCGTAATGAACTTCGTGGCGATGGGCAGCTTATTCGCGGCAAGCTCCATCGCCTCGGTGGCTGCAGCCAGATCGACTCCGGCCATCTCGAACATCACGCGTCCCGGTTTCACCACGGCTACCCATCGCTCCGGTGGCCCTTTGCCCTTGCCCATGCGGGTTTCCGCCGGCTTCTTGGTGAAGGGCTTGTCCGGGAAAATGCGGATCCACAATTTTCCGCCGCGCTTGATGAAGCGCGTAATGGCCACGCGCGACGCTTCGATCTGCCGGTCGGTGATCCAGGCATTCTCCATGGCCTTCAACCCGAATTCCCCGAACGACAAGCTTCCACCGCGCCAGGCCTTACCTTTG
>CAYOXF010000027.1:0-63083 GCA_964407845.1 uncultured Acidobacteriaceae bacterium
GCCCTACAAGGCGACACTGCCAAAGCTCGCGCCGCGTATCAGGATTTCTTGACTCTCTGGAGGGACGCCGACCCTGACATCCCCATCCTGAAGCAAGCCAAGGCGGAGTACGCAAAGCTCAAATGAGCGGAACGCTTCCCAAAGGAGAGTTCTGAGATGACCGACAACATCAACACGCTAGTCACATCGTATGAAAATGGCACGATTTCGCGGCGACACTTGCTACAGGCGCTTGCCTTGATGGCATCTCCCACGATTGCCAGTGCGCAGGCGGCTGCAGGTGGTGTGACGAAGGCTCGCACACTGCACCACGTCAATGTTCGTGTATCGGACTTGGCCCGTTCTGAGCCGTTCTATCGAAAGCTGTTCGGGCTACCGGCGAGCCACCGTGTCATAGGGCCTGACAATCACGGCTTCGATCTGCCCAGTGGCAGCTTGCTTATTCTGGAGAAAAGCGACTCGCCTGGGAGAATCGATCATTTTTGCGTTGGCGTGGAAGGGTACGATGCGGACAAAACAAGATCCGCGGTAGCTGCCGCTGGCATTGAAATCGTGCCAGCCTCGACGAAAGACAGCTTTTACGTGCGCGATCCGGACGGTGTGCGGGTCCAGCTTTCGGCCGTCGATTGGAACCCCTCATTACCCTAAACGCAGGCCGGAATCGAAGTAATTGAGTCCCGAGGCCTGATAAAAGGGACGAATGTCCAAGGCCAGCCGATAAGCATAACGACGGTCTGGGACAAGCAGTAGGTTCCTTCGCCCGCACGCCGCCGAAAAAAAGTCCAAAAAAAAAATTGCCGCGCGGTGGCCTCCAGGCATGGCACCGACGTCGCGTGTCTCTGGGGCGGACAACTCAGGCCGCCGCGGCAAGTGTGCCCAATTTTGTGACCACCCGATGACTAGCAGCGATAAGCTAGAGTAACGCGAAGGTGAGCTAAACCCATTGGAATGGTGAACGTGGCCACAGCGAGCTACTTGCTGCAACCTTCCGCTAACTTGTTGATTCTTCGTGCGAACAATCTTCGTAGCCAGACGCTCTATCCAGCTGAGCTACGGGCGCGCTGATCAGAACTTATCCAGTTTATGACGCTTGCATCGTTCTTCGCAACGGGCACCTGAGTCGCCTCGCTTCGATTTTGCCCACTCAGCCGCGACGTCGCATCGAGAACTGCGCGTGAGGGCATCGAAGCCGCCGCAGAATTCCAGAAAACCCTCTACCATCGCGGGATTGTAGTCATAAAGCAAGCGAAGAAGGAGTACGCGAAGGTGAATTAGCTGCTTGCCTTAGCACACGTTAACGTCGGAACCCTCCACCGCGAAAACCCCCTCCTCCGAAGCCCCCGCCTCCCCAACCGCCGTGGAAGCTGCCGTCACCCCCGCCGCCCGAACGCCCAGCCCAACCACCACCGCCCCAGCCCCCAAAACGGCTGTCGCCCGAACCACCGCTACCCCAGCTGCCGCTGTGCCCTCCACTGCCCCACCCGCCACCGCTCCAACCACCTCCGCCTCGAGAGTTATACCCGTCGCTGCCCGAGCTGCCACCCCATCCTCCCGAATGAAAGTTGTTCCAGCTTTGTGTCCCTTGATCGCGAGCAAAGGATTCACTGTTTAGGCTGGACTGCGCGGACCTAGAAGCACTGTTCCAGCCACCGTTCGAGTTTTGCTGCCAACCAGAAGAGGGGCTGGCCTTATAGATGTTGCCATCATGATCGGCATACACATTGTTCCCATTGTAGGCAATACCATTTCCGGTGCTAGGCTTGTAGGCGTATCCTCGGTCCACACTGCCCGAGGCTCCGGTGTAGGCGTTGCCGTACACTCCATGGGCTCCTCCAGCGACCACTCCCGTCGAAGGGTTGTATGCGGCGCCGCGACTTCCGGCCGCGTAGTTGCCCGTGTAGGCATTGTAGTTGTACCCTCGACCACCCACTCCCGTTGCGCCGGTAACGGGATTATAGAAACTGCCCCGGTTGGCAGCCCCGACATTGCCCGTGTACGGATTCGCCCACGCCGATCTTGTCCCGCCATACGCAGCGTTGCCCCAGTGACCGTAGTAATTGGCCGACGCGGCGCCGCCATACGCTCCCCAGCCCCACGCAGGAGCGGCAGCTCCCCATCCGTACCAACCAGTTGGGCCCCACCAAGGACTGCAAGCTGCTCCCACCGCCATGCCGATTCCAAATCCGAGCGCCCAACCTCCTACAGCGCTCCATCCGAACGATGCACCGACGCCGTAGGTGACGGGAGCAGGAACCCACACGGTGCTCGTCACGTACGGCGAATACACGTAGCCTGTCCCATAGACGACGACATTGTCTGAGGAAACGACCGTCCCGTAATAACCGGGCGTGTATCCCACATACACCACTGTCGGGGTGTAGCCGTAGGCTCTCACATAGGTCACGTTATAAATCGGCGAGCTGGGTGGAATCGTATAGATTACGTCGGGAACGGACGTTGCAATGGACCATGGCCCTGTCGGTGAAGGCCCGACGAACCAGGCGGCTCCTTGGCATGCATAGTAGGTGTTGCCCGGGACATAGATCACAGGGGTTGCGGAATTCACCGCGTAGGTCATGTTGGTCCCGACAATCGGTTGAAAATCCGGCGGCCCAAAATAGTTGAGGTTCAGCTTGGCAGCAGCTCGATTGATCGTCGCCGTCTGTGGAATCTGGTTGGCGATCAAGGCCTCCTTCGCTTGCGATGTTCCTGGAACGGAAGCTAGCACCGAAGCCTTCGGGCTGTAGGGCGGAATCTGGGCAAAATCGGGAGGCAGAGTGTTTGCGGCAATATAGGTCCAGGGGCCGTTACTCATGGAAGGCGAAGAGAACCAACGACCCGCAACGAGGATGTAATACTGGGAGTTGACGTTGTCCATGAAGATGTCGTCCCCGGTGTTGGTCACATATAAGAGATTGGTGCCGAGAATAGGACTGAGTTCAGGTTCTCCCTGTGTCAAGATGAGCTCGGCAGGGGTAGTGCTGACAAATACGGTCGGAGCTTCGCCGTCCTCGTAGGCTTGCTTTAGGGATTGATCAGGATTGCCAAGAATTTGGTTCTGATCGTCAGCCAGTGCCGCTTGTTTGATCTTGTTGAGGTCCTTGGAAGGATCATGTCGGGCCTGTTTCCAGGGTCCCCCGAGAGACGGAGCTTCGACCCAATCATCCATCAATGCCAGGTAGTAGATGTTCTTACCTGGATCGAAGATGATTAGGGCACGGGTGTTGATCACTTTCTGTAGATTGTTTCCAACGTCATGCATCACCGGTGGACCATCGATCAGAGCCAACACTGCTGGAACCGTGCTGAAAATAATTTGAGGAGGATCGTTATTCACCGCCACCTTTTGCTGTTTCTCTGCCGCATTTGTTACACCTAGGCTCGCTTCGATCTGGTCCAATGGCATGCTTTGGGTCCAGGACGAGTCCCTTTGAAAAGCCCCGGAGTAAGCGGATCCGTTGTTGGGAAGTGAGGGGAAATTCTGTTTGCTGAGCTGGAAGTCAAAGAGCGTGACGACCCGATTCACTTTGTCGACTTCCGTGCGGGCGGTAAACCAGATCACGCCGTAATCCAACTTCTGGGATCCCGGCGTCTTAATGCTGACGGCTGCGTAGGCGTCAAGAAGGTTTCTGGTCCAACTGTCCAGTTGCGGTTGGTAGATGGAAATCGTAGCTCGTTGATAGTTCAGCTGCCGCGGCCACGGATCCCCGCCCGGCGGAGCCACGCTGGGCGAGCTGGGCACCGTTCCGGACGGGATAGACACGGTGGTGGGTGCAGAAGGCTGCGGAGCCGGGACCGACCCAACGCTCACAGAAGCGACATCCTGCGGCAAAAAGAAGAAGGTGTTTCCGCTCTGGTCGGTAAACTCAATCGATGACGATGTTTGGCTGACGAGTCGGCCGTAAATCACCTGCCCACTTGTCAAGTGAAGCGTATCTGCGCCAGCCGTTCCTGCCAATCCGATAGCGACCACGCAGAGGATCAAGACGTTTAGTTTCATGCACCCTCGCTCCGACGGCAGTTTAGAAGGCGTATGTTTGCTTTATTGCCCGTTACCGAAGGAAGCTCCTTCCTCGCAGCAGCCGGGCAAGTACTCCTGGATTCGTTCTTTAGTAGGGTTTTGTCCCGACCTCAACTGTCAAAACGTGCAGTGCTTTCGTTGAGGAAAAGACGACGGATAGCGCCGATGTTGGGGATGTCGTCATGACTACTCGGAGGTCGGACGGGCTATCGCCAGAAGCTCGGCCGATAGAAGGACACCAGCTCAAAACTGCAATCCGGCTGTGATGGTCATGGTTCGACCTTGAAACGTGTTTCGGGCCCCATATTCCCACAAATCACCCGTTTGCAGATAAAAGCCCATGAAAGGCGCAGACAAGCTGAGAGTGAATCCTACGGCGTCTACACCGTATTTAAGCGCCTCCCGGGCCGGGGTCTGCCCGCTATTCTTGGTCGTTTGCCATTGACCGTATCCAGCCGCCCCAGCCAGCAATGACCACTTACCGTCCTTCGATAATGAGATGGTCTGAGACAGAGAGTAGTCAACCGAGTCATTCTGCCCTGGACGGATGCCCGTACCCTCTTGTGTGCCATTCCATGCGTACACGTTGAACACGCTGATCTGGGTGGCTTTGCTCTTGGTAAGATAAAGCGTTGTTCCCGTCTGCCAAGAGTTGGTCCAAAACCCATTCGACGTGCTGTTCGTCGCCCCGGGGACGTACGGACCCGTCGGAGCATAGACGCTGTATCCTGTCTGGAGATCCGCCCGCTTGAAATGCCAACCCAAATCAAAAGGCACGAAATTGGTATCGGTCAGGCCCACGGCGCTGCCTCTTGCTGGGGAGGCCATGGAGAACGGATTGGAAGCAGAATAGCGACCATTCGAGAATGCAATATCCACCATGAACTCAAGATTGCCCCCCAGGAATTTGAAGTGGGGAACGTAAACCAGTGAGTTGTTATCGATCCAGATGGAAACCGACACTTGAAGCGGGAGGGTCTTGCCGTTCGAATCCTTCAGCTCGTCAGATGAACCGTACCAAAGCTGGTTAGAATAAGACAAGCCGGGATCGGGCACCGTCCCACCTCCGGTCAGGGTGGAACCAGGTGAGTACACGCCGCGAACCTGGCCTACGGTGGGGAGGACGTGGATAAGGAGTGACGACAGCTCAACAGCGAGAAGTAAAAGCCCCTTGATGGGAGTCATCTTGCCGGGTTCGATTCCTCTCTTCCACACTGCCTAACATAGTCTCCTCTAAGGCTCGGCTCTCCATACGGGCCTTTGATGTGGATAAGTGTTATCCCTACCGCAAACAGACAGCCTAGGCTTAGAGCTTCGAATCGAACCAGATTATGTGAAATCCAATAGGGAAAAAGTGTCGGATCACACATCTTCAGTCCTGGCCACTCGAGAGTCTAACGAAGGAAGCACGTCGACACTGCGCGCTTTGATATTCCTTCAGCGGCCAATGCCCGTTCCAGCTCGAGCTTCGGACCGAAGGTATCGCCTGCTCCCAGAGGTGTCAATGTTGGCGCAGAGGTTCTGCTCCCAGCGGCGCGCGCAGCACTGCAATTTCCAATAGTGGCGATTTGAAGTTGAACGGAGCAATCGGCTTAGCTATTGCGATCCTGAAAATTCCGGCGACTTGAGCAAATGAAGGTCTTCCAGACGGGATGGTATTTCATTGCGATTTCAGCGCGAGTTCTGGCTCGTCGATGCGGATCTCTGACAGTTCGGTGATCAGGCTCCCCGCCCAGCGGTACACGTTGTGTTCTTTCACAATTTGACGCATGCGTCGCATCCGAGCCTGCCGTTCCTGCGCATCCATCTCCAGAGCCACTCGAATCGCATCCGCCAGTTGGTCGGTATCGTACGGATTGACAACCAGGGCGTCTCGCAGCTCGCGCGTCGCACCGGTGAAGCGGCTCAGGATCAGCGCTCCCTCTTCGTCGTCTCGCGCGGCCACGAATTCCTTGGCGACGAGGTTCATGCCGTCGTGCAGCGACGTCACCATACAAAGATCGGCGGCTCGATAGTAGGGCAAGATCTCTTCGTGGCTGTGATGACGGGTCAGCAAGATGATCGGCCTCCAGCTTCCGTTCTTGGCAAAGCGCATATTGATGCGAGCTGCTTCCGCCTCGACCTCGCTCAAAAGATCATGGTAACGGGGGATCGTCGTGCGACTGGGTGCGCCGATCTGAACGAACGCAAAACGGCCAATATAATCAGGCCACTTCTCAAGAAATCGCTCGATCGCCCGAAACCGCTCGATAATTCCCTTCGTATAATCGACGCGATCCACGCCCACACCCAGAAAGCTGGCGCGCACGCCGTGGGCCTTGAGCAGTGACGCCCGCAAAGCGTAGGGTGACGGTCCCAAGAAAGCGGGCTCAAGCTGGGCCTCGCGGAAACCGACGCTGATGGGAAACGGCCGCACGCTGGTCACATGGTTGCGCCGCTTCACGGCGAAGTGTTCCCACTCGACTCTTGATTCCAGGGCCGCGTCTACAGTTTCGAGGAAATTATTGCAGTGTGCCTGCGTGTGGAAGGCCACAAGATCGGCACCGAGCAGCCCGTCCAATAGCTCACGCTGCCAGGGGCAGATACCAAACGCCTCCGGATTTGGCCAGGGAATATGCCAGAAGATCGCCACCCGCACATCGGGTCGCGCCTCTTTGATCATCCGGGGAAGCAGGGCGAAATGATAATCCTGTACGAACAGGGAGGCGTGCGCGGAGCCTTCCATCTCTTCCAGCACTACATCGGCAAATTTGCGATTGGCGTCCTGGTAGCTCTGCCAATCCGATGAGCGGAAAATCGGGCGTGTGTGCGCGATGTGGCACAGCGGCCAGAGCCCTTCATTGGAAAAACCGTAATAGTAGCCTTGCTCCTGTTCCTTCGTGAGCCATACGCGACGGAGTGTATATTCCGGCTTGTCAGGAGGGACACGCAAACGGTCATGCTGATCGACCGTCTCCCGGTCTGCGTCACCCGATCCATGCGCGATCCATGTGCCGTTACACGCGCACAAGACCGGTTCAAGCGCGGTTACAAGCCCGCTAGCCGGAACCGACACTTCGATGTTCTTTCCTCGGTGCATGTGAATGTACGGCTCGCGATTGGAAACCACGAACAAGGAACCGGGAAGCTTGCTCTGCAGACTCACGCGCAACCGCTCCGGGGTCCACAGAGACTCGCCCGTCTCGCGCAGACGCGCTTCCTCGACCGCCGCCGCGCGCGCCTCATGCAGGCTGCGGGCCAGGTTGACCACTTCTTCGGAAAACGGTGCGAGAAAATCGTCCTTGGGAAGCTTCACGCGCGGATGAGCCCCGCCGCTGCGCAGATCCTTCATCCACTGCGCCATGCGCGACATCGGCAGCACGACCGTCCAGCGAATGATCAGCAAGGTCACAAAAACGACTAACAGAACCTGCGCGATCACGTGCCATATCGTCTCGCGCCAAATGGTCTTGCTTTGCGCCTCAATGTAGCTGGCATCGTGGAAGATCGCCAGAGCGCCGGCGACAGAACCGTCTTTGTGCAGCGGCAGATAGTAGACGTGTACCGACGTGGGGCCGAGATGAAGGAACTCCCCGAAGCCCTGATCCTGCTTGATACGGTCGAACGGGAGGGGAGGGGGCGTGAACCGTGCTTCCAGCGTGGCGCTTTCCGCCAGCACGTGGCCGCTCGCGTCGTAGACGACTACACCGGCCAGGCGCTGTCGGTTCTCGAATCGGTCGACGACACGCCGGAGCTCTGCGCGGGAGTCATGGGCAAATGCCGGCTCGACGATTTCTTGCAGGCTTTCGGCGAAAACCTCGGCACGTCGATCCAGATCCGCCCGCAGCCCCTGCTTCTCAGAGCGGACCTGACTCCTCGATATAAAGAATGTTACCAGGGTAATCCCGACGACCAGGGAAAGAATCAGCCGTAGGCTGAGCCTCACAATAACCTCTCTTGAGAGCCTCCAGCAGGCGCGTTCGGGGGTCCGGCCATGTGCGGAGGCGTGGCCTCAAGTGCCATCCTCCGCTCACAGTTGTAATTTGTCAAACCCACCAAGAAAAAAATTCGTGCGCCAGGGCCAGAGCGGTGACCGATATTGGGTCGCGCCTGCTATTTTTGACTTCTTGCCCGATAGACCCGTGGTTACCGATCGCTGAATGCTCGCTCGGACCTGACTTCGAGCGCCAACGGTTCGATCACCGTTGGTCTTCGCCTCGGAAGATGATCGATATCCAGATTGTCAACGAGCCAAGTGAAAGCATAAGGCCCTCAGCACGGCTAGTACCATACAGGAGACACCCTAGCGCGCCTTGTGGATGTGTGACTTAGCCTGATGGGACCGCTCTCATGCGGGAGAAGAAGCGTTCAGTGACTTGAACCTTTTACAGGGTCCAGAAGAATCCAACTAGATTTGTGGCAAGGGGCGAAAGTCGGCGGCCGGCTGCTTCGGCCGCGCCAATTTGGAACGGAGCCGGTCCATATAAAGGTATACGACCGGCGTCGTGAACAGCGTCAGCATCTGACTTACGATCAGTCCTCCCACGATGCTGATGCCCAGCGGGCGACGCAGTTCGGAGCCCGTTCCGGTTCCGAGCGCGAGCGGCAAGCCGCCGAGCAGGGCCGCCATAGTTGTCATCATAATCGGACGAAACCTGAGCAGGCACGCCTGGTAGATGGCTTCACGCGGCGATCTACCGTCCTTGCGCTCGGCGTCCAATGCGAAGTCAATCATCATGATTGCGTTTTTCTTTACGATGCCGATCAGCAGGATGATGCCGATCATCGCCATCACCGTAAGTTCCATCCGGCAAAGCAGGAGGGCGAGCAGCGCGCCCACACCGGCCGAAGGGAGCGTCGAGAGAATCGTGATCGGGTGGATGTAGCTTTCGTAAAGCATACCAAGCACGATGTACACCGCGAGCAATGCGGTCAAAATCAAGATCGGCTGATTGGACAGCGACGCCTGGAAAGCCTGTGCTGTGCCCTGAAACGTGGCGCTGATCGAGGACGGCAATCCCAAGCGAGCTGTCGCCGCACCAACGGCCTTGACGGCATCGCCCAGCGCAACGCCGGGAGCCAGGTTGAATGAAAGCGTCACGGCCGGGTACTGGCCCTGGTGGTTCACAGCCAAGGGCGCGGTCCGCGCCTCGAAACGAGTGAACGCACTGAGCGGCACCATGGTGCCGTTCGAGGAACGTGCATAAATCCCTTTGAGCGCATCGGGATTCCTTTGGTATTCGGGTGCGACTTCCATCACCAGATGATATTCGTTGAGCTGCGTGAAAACCGTCGAGACTTGCCGCTGCCCGAATGCATCATAGAGCGTGTCGTCGATGGTTTGAGCTTCTAGACCCAGGCGCGACGCCGTGTCGCGATCGATCACGAGTCGCTCCTGCAGACCTTTGTCCTGCTGGTCGGAGGAAACATCACGCAACTGCGGCAGAACCTTGAGGAGGTCCAGCAGGCGCGGCGACCACGTTTCGAGGTCCTGCAAATTCTCACTTTCCAGTGTGTATTGATACTGCGCATTGCTCTGCCGGCCGCCGACACGGATGTCCTGATTCGCCTGCAGGTAGAGCGTCGCGCCCGGCACGACCGCTAACTTCTGTCGCAGCCGTTGGATGACCTGGTCGGCTGAGAGTTTGCGCTCGGCCAACGGCTTCAGCATCATAAACATGCGCCCGCTGTTCATGACGTTGTTGCCGCCCACCCAGGCATTATCGCTTTGCATGGCCGGGTCCGCGGTGACAATGCTGGCGAACTGAACTTGCTTCACGCGCATGGCGTCAAAGGAAATATCCTGAGAAGCCTGGATCGTGCCGCCCAGCAATCCGGTGTCCTGCTGGGGGAAAAACCCCTTGGGCACATAGTAGTAAAGGATGCAACTCAGAAACACAGTGGCGATCATGATGGTCAAGGTGAGCGGCTGATGGTTCAGCACCCACCGGAGTGCTCGTCCATAGCTGCTGACCAAGGCCTCGTACCAGCGCTCGCTTGTTCGATAGAGCCGGTTGTGCCCCTCACTTTGAATCGGCCTCATAAACTTCGCGCACATCATCGGCGTGGTCGTCAGCGAGACAAGCAGAGACAGCAGAATCGTCACGCTCAAGGTAACGGCGAATTCCCGAAATAGCCGGCCGACGATGCCGCCCATCAACAGGATAGGAATAAACACGGCGATCAACGACGTGCTCATCGAGAGAACCGTGAATCCGATTTCCTCCGCCCCACGCAGAGCCGCTTTCATGGGCGACAAACCCGCCTCGAGGTAGCGCGAGATGTTTTCGATCACCACGATGGCGTCATCGACCACAAATCCCGTGGAAATCGTAAGCGCCATCAGAGAAAGGTTGTCAATCGAGTAGCCACACAGATACATCACCCCAAACGTCCCGACTAAGGAGACCGGCACAGCCACGGCCGGAATTACCGTCGCCCACAGCGTCCGTAAGAACGCAAAGATCACCAGGATCACCAGCACGACCGTGATGAGTAGCGTGATCTGGACGTCTCTAACCGATGCTCGGATGGTGGTCGTTCGATCCATGCTGACCGTGATATCCACGGCAGCTGGGATCGAGGCTTGCAGCAGGGGGAGGGCCGCGCGAATGCGATCAACGGTACCGACAATGTTGGCGCCGGGCTGCCGAAAGATCATGATCATCACGGCCGGCTTATCGTTCACGAGGCCCGCCGTGCGGATGTCTTCGACCGAATCCCGCACTTCGGCGATGTCGGCCAGACGTACCGGAGCGCCGTTATGATAGGCAACCACCAAAGGCCGGTAGTGATTGGCATCGAATAGCTGGTCGTTGTCCCTCAGCGTCCAGCGCACCCAGCCGTTCGCGACAGTCCCTTTTGGTTCATTCGAGTTCACCTGCCCGAGCGCTGTGCGAACATCCTCAAGACCCAGCCCATATCCTGCGAGAACGGTCGGATTGATCTCGATGCGCACGGCCGGCCGCGCGCCCCCGCCGATATTCACTTGCCCGACGCCCTCGATCTGCGAGACCTTTTGCGCCAGGATCGAGTCGGCAATGTCGTAGAGCCGGCTCAGTGGCAGAACATCAGAGCGCAGCGCCAAAAGCATCACGGGCGAATCGGCGGGGTTGGCCTTCTTGTAGGTGGGAAGGCTGGGAAGATTGGCGGGCAACTGACCAGCCGCTGCATTAATGGCCGCCTGCACGTCGCGAGCCGCCGCGTCGATGTTGCGGTTCAGTTCGAACTGAAGCGTGATCTGTGTGTTGGCCGCCGAGCTGCTCGAAGTCATCTCCGTCACGCCCGCAATTCGTCCGAACTGCCGCTCCAAAGGAGTGGCCACGGAGGAGGCCATAATCTCGGGGCTCGCGCCGGGCAGGTTCGCCTGCACTTGAATGGTAGGAAATTCGACCTGCGGCAGCGGCGCAACAGGAAGGAAGCCGTAGGCAATAGCCCCGGCCAGCAGGATCGCCACCGTCAGCAGCGAAGTGGCCACGGGTCTCTTTACGAATGGCGCGGAGATGCTCATGTTCGCAAGTCGTCAATCCGCCGTAACTTCTGACTCAACGGGTTTGCCCACTCGATAGCGTGAGAGTCGCAGAGCCAGTCGACCGAACGCCAGATACACGACCGGGGTCGTATAGAGTGTCAGGATCTGACTGATGATCAATCCTCCCACGATGCTGATACCGAGCGGCTGGCGCAACTCGGAACCGGTTCCCGATCCCAGGGCGAGCGGTAATCCTCCGAGCAGCGCCGCCATCGTGGTCATCAGAATGGGCCGAAAACGCAGCAGGCACGCCTGATAAATCGCTTCCCGCGGCGCCTTCCCTTCCTTGCGCTCGGCGTCGAGCGCAAAGTCGATCATCATAATGGCATTCTTCTGCACAATTCCGATCAGCAAGATGATCCCGATTAGGGCAATGACGCTGAAGTCCCGCCGGCAAACCAGCAGGGCCAGAAGCGCGCCGACACCGGCCGAAGGCAGCGTCGAAAGAATCGTAACGGGATGGATGTAGCTTTCATACAGCACGCCCAGAACGATGTAAACCGTCACGATTGCCGCCAGCACCAGCAACGGTTCATTCACGAGCGAAGCCTGAAAGGCCTTGGCCGTACCCTGGAAACCAGGATGCACCGACACCGGTAAGTTGATTTCCCGCTCAACCTTATGGATAGCGTCGACGGCGGCACCGAGCGAAGCGTTTGGAGCGAGGTTAAAGGAAAGCGTCACGACAGGAAACTGTCCCTGGTGGTTCACCGCGAGCACCGTCCGTCGCTGTTCGAAATGAGTGAAGGCGCTCAGAGGAACCTGCGTGCCGTTGGAGGACTTGACGTAAATGTCTTTGAGCGCGTCGGGGTTCTGCTGAAACTGCGAACCAACTTCCAAAACCACGTGGTATTGATTGAGTTGGGTGAAAATCGTGGAGACTTGGCGCTGCCCGAAGGCATCGTACAGCGTGTTGTCGATCGCCGCCGGCAGAATGCCCAGTCGGGCGGCCGTGTCGCGGTCGATCACGAGATTCGCTTCGAGCCCTTGGTCCTGCTGATCAGAAGCCACATCCCGCAGCTGCGGCAAAGTTTTCAGTCTCTCCACCATCTTCGGGGCCCAGTAGGAAAGTTCCTCGGCATCGGCATCTTCGAGCGAGTATTGATATTGCGTGCGGCTGACGCGATCCTCCACAGTCAGGTCCTGCACGGGTTGCATGAACAGCTGGATACCCTCGACTTGCGCGAGCTGGGGCGTCAGTCGCCGGATGATATCGGAGCTTGTCGCCGTTCGATCATCGCGGGACCGCAAGTTGATCTGGACTCTTCCGCTGTTCGGAGTCGTGTTTGTGCCGTCCACACCAATGAAGGAGGAGAGGCTTACGACATCGGGGTCCTTCAAGATCACCTCGGCCAGCGCCTGCTGCCGTTGGGCCATCGAGGAAAACGAGACGGTTTGCGGCGCGTCCGAGATTCCCAAAATCACGCCCGTGTCCTGCACGGGGAAAAAGCCTTTGGGGATGTAGTAATAGAGCAAAATGGTGAGCGCGAGGGTTCCGACGGTAACGACGAGCGTCGCCGGCTGATGCCGCAGCACGACCTGCAAGGTCTTTCCGTAGGACGCAATCAAACGCTCGAAAAACCGCCCCGACGCCTGATAAAAACGGCCCCGCTTGGCCTCGTCCTCGCGACGGAGCAGCTTCGCACACATCATGGGCGTCAGCGTCAGAGAAACGAACGCCGAAACCAGAATCGTGACGCCCAGCGTAATGGCGAACTCTCGGAAGAGCCGCCCCACGATGTCACCCATGAAGAGTAACGGAATTAGGACCGCAATCAGCGAAACCGTCAGTGAAAGAATCGTGAAGCCGATCTGCTCGGAGCCCATCAGCGCCGCCTCGATTGGCGAATGGCCCTGTTCAACGAAGCGTGCGATGTTCTCGATCATCACGATCGCGTCGTCGACCACGAATCCGGTCGAAATCGTCAGCGCCATGAGCGAAAGATTGTCCAGACTAAAGCCCGCCAGATACATCACGCCGAAAGTGCCCACGAGCGACAGCGGCACCGCTACGCTGGGGATGATCGTGGCCGAAAGGCTGCGGAGGAACAAAAACATGACCATTACGACGAGCCCGACCGTGATCATCAGCTCGAACTGAATGTCCTTCACCGAGGCGCGGATCGTGGTGGTTCGATCCGTCAATGTCGTCACATGAATCGAGGAAGGCAGTGATGCTTGCAAGCGGGGAAGCAGGTTCTTGACGCGATCTGCCACACCGATGATGTTCGTCCCGGGCTGGCGCTGAATATTGAGGATCACCGCCGGCTGCGTGTTCATCCAGGCCGCCTGCATCGTGTTTTCGGCGCTGTCCACGACGTCGGCCACGTCCGACAGCCGAACGGGCCCTCCATTCTTGTAGGCGATAATCAGCGGCTTGTAGCTCTCACTAGACAGAAGCTGGTCATTGTCCTGAATCGTAAAGGACTGGCGCGGGCCGTTGAGATTGCCCTTCGCTTGATCGACATTGGCGGCTCCCAGGGCTGTGCGAACGTCCTCCAGGCTGAGGCCGTAGGATGCAAGCGCCGTCGGATTCACTCGAACACGCACCGCGGGCCTCTGGCCGCCGCTGATCGTAACCAGCCCCACCCCCGAGAGCTGAGAAATCTTCTGGGCTAGATTCGTGTCGGCAAGATCCTCGACCTTTTCGAGCGGCAGCGTTTCCGATGTGAGCGCGAGCGTGAGGATCGGCGTATCGGCGGGGTTCACCTTGCTGTAGATCGGTGGGTTGGGCAGATCGTGCGGCAGATAGGTTGACGCTGCATTGATCGCGGCCTGCACTTCTTGCTCGGCCACGTCGATGTCTTCCTTTAGCTCAAATTGCAGCGTAATGACGGAGCCGCCGAGAGAACTCGTCGAGGTCATCTGCGCAAGCCCGGGAAGTTCGCCGAACTGGCGCTCGAGCGGCGTGGTCACCGCGGAAGCCATCACGTCAGGGCTCGCACCCGGGTAGAAGGTCAAAACCTGGATTGTCGGATAGTCGACCTGAGGAAGGGCCGAAACCGGAAGCTGCGAGTAAGCGACCAGCCCGGCCAGCAGGACGCCCACCATCAGCAACGACGTAGCAACTGGCCGAAGAATGAACGGCCTGGATGGACTCACGGGTGTAGTTCCGGCGACGAGCTTGATCGAGGAGCATTGCTCAAACTGGCCGCGTGCGGAATGACCGCCGCGTCGGCTTGCAACTTGTCCGCGCCATCGACGACGACCTGCTCCCCTGGACTCACACCTTGGCGAATCACGGAGATGTTCTCTTCTGCGAAATCCACTTGAAGCAGTCGAACCTGAACGCGATTACCAGCTCCCACCACGTATACAAACGGCCCTTGCGCACCATTCTGAATCGCAGCGGACGGAATCACGGTGGCATTTTGCCGTGAACTCAGAAGCAATCGCGCGTTCACAAACTGGTTTGGCCAAAGTGAAAGATCGCGGTTGTCGAATTGCGCCTTCAGCTTGACGGTGCCTGTCGTGGGGTCAATCTGGTTATCGATCGTTAGAAGTCGGCCTTCAGCGATCTTCGTGTCATTATCACGGCTGTAGGCTTCTACAATGAGCTGCCGGCCCCGCATCTGAGCGACCACCTGCGGCAGCACGTCTTCGGGAAGCGTGAAGATGACCGAGATCGGCTGAACCTGGGTGATCACGATCATCCCATTGGTGTCGGCGGCGTGAACGATGTTGCCAGGATCCACCAGCCGCAGACCCACGCGCCCATCAATCGGCGAGGTGATTCGGGAATAAGTCAGTTGCAGCTTTTGGTTATCGATGGCTGCTTGATCGGATTTGATCGCACCATCGTACTGGCCGACGGTTGCCTGCTGGGAATCCAGCTGCTGGCGGGGAATCACGCCGGCCTGCCAGAGTTGCTGATAGCGCCCGAGGTCGACCCTCGCGTCTTGCTGCGCGGCCAGATCCTTGGCCAATTGCCCTTCTGCCTGCTCCAGCGCCACCTGATACGGCCTGGGATCGATTTCGACCAGGACATCGCCCTTGTGGACGAACTGCCCTTCGTTGAATAGCACATGCATGATCTCGCCGTCGACGCGAGTGTGCACGGTGACCGTGTTAAATGCGGTAACGCTGCCCAATCCGGTCAGGTAAAAGGGCACATCCCGTTTCTGGACACTGCTCACTCCTACCGCGATGGCCGACGAACCTGTGTCCCTCTTGGGCGCTGCCTGGGAACTCAGGTGCAAGCGGTACACGACGAAGGCGACAGCGACCAAACACGCGAGAAAAATCCAGACTCCGTAGCGACGGCGCGGTCGGCCATCCTCGGGCTGGGGACGCGGCTGTTCAGAAGACCCCATGGGCACCTCGACTACTTGAATTGCCTCCCTAATAAAAGTTCAAGATCTTAGACGTAGGCGGTCTCTGACAGGATACATCCACCTGCCAGGCCCGCCTTGACCACTAAGAACGCCCCGCGTAAGCTGAAACGAGTCCGATGAGGAAGCACCGCGCACGAAGAGTTAGCTTGGTTGGGGCCGGGCCAGGCGATCCCGAGCTTCTAACCATCAAAGCGCAGCGCCTGTTGTGCGAAGCCGACGTAGTGCTTCACGATGACCTCGTCCCTGGTTCGATCCTGGCCTTTGCCCGGCCTCACGCCAGAGTGGAAAACGTAGGCAAGCGTTGTGGAGCCAAAGGTATCACGCAGGCGGAAATCAACGAGCGAATGATTGAGGCTGCCCGCCAAGGTCTAGGCGTCGTGCGTCTTCATGGCGGGGATCCCGCGATTTTCGGCCGACTCGCCGAAGAAATCGACGCACTCGAGAAGGCAGGGGTGCCGTTTGAAATCGTGCCAGGGATTACGGCGGGCTCTGCTGCGGCGGCGGCACTCGGTGTCTCGCTCACCGACCGCCGCAAAAGCTCGCGGGTCATCATCGTCAGCGGCCACCGTGCGACCCAAGCGGCTCCCTACGACCAAACGGATTGGAAGGAAGTGGCTCGCGAGGACGCCACGCTCGTCGTCTACATGCCCGGAAACAACTTCACACCCCTCGGTCGAGAATTGGTCGCCGCGGGCCTCTCTCCGGAGATCCCTGCCGTAGTTGTATCGCACGCAGCGACTCCTCGGCAGCGGCATTGCCGGGCGACGCTCGGGACGCTTGACGATTTACCGCACGTGGATTCTCCCGCTGTCCTCTTGATTGGCCGTTCGCTGGATCGCGCGCGGTGGAAACCAGGGGATAGCGTGTCGCTGGCATGGGAGGAAGCGGAGTTCATCCTTTCTACGCCGTGAACGGCAGCATTCGATTTTGTTAGGAATGCCCGTTGGCATCCGTTGCACCTGGCGCAAAACGCCGGGCTCCCTTCGTGTTAAATTCTGTGGAGGACACTGAGGCTTACCTGCGAGGAGCCTAGGGAAAGTGTTTGAGCGCAAGCGGTCTCCCATCGATTGGATTGACATCGTCTGGCTCTTGTTCATCATAGGCTTGGCGCTGCTTCCCCCGATCGACGAAATTCACAAGCAACTCATCCTGCTCGCCTTCGCAGTTTTTCAGTACTTCGAGCCTCGCCTCATTGCCCGTTTGCCCTCGCGCGGTCCCGTCTATAGTGTGCTGATTAAGATCGCGCTCGCAACCCTGCTGCTGGATCATACCGGCGAGGTCCCCATCAATAGCGGCTACTATCCGATTTACTACCTGCCCATCGTCACCGCGGCGATTTACTTTGGTCCGGCCGGCACGCTGGCTTGGACGGCGATCGCTTCTCTGGCCTACTGCTCCTACCTGATTCCCGCGCACTGGGAATATGAGATTACAGGCCTCGACTACCTGGCGATCCGCGTACTCTTCTTTTTTCTCTCTGCCATGCTGGTAAACCGCTTCGTGGTGGAGAACCGCCGCCAGGTGGCGCGCTATCAGGCGCTCTCGGAAACTCTGGAAGAGACCAATCGACAGCTGCAACGTGCCGAGGCCGACCGGCTCCGCTCCGAACGCCTGGCGGCTCTCGGCCAGCTCTCGGCCGGGCTCGCACACGAAATTCGCAACCCGCTCAACGTCATCAAAGGCTCGGCCGAGATGCTTGCGGAAAAATTGAAAAATAGCGAGCCGCTCGCGGGCGAGTTGGCCGGCTATATCTCTTCAGAAGTCGACCGCCTCAATGCGCTCGTCGCGCGGTTTCTCGATTTCGCGCGGCCGTCGCATTTGGATTTGAGGCCACAAAAAATGGACGAGATCGTCGAACGCGCCCTTGAATCCGTGCAGACCCTCTCTCCCGATTCGAAGGTACGCGTGGAACGCCATTACGCGCAGGACCTGCCGCCCATTTCCGCTGACGCGCAGCTGTGCGAGCGCATTTTTGTTAATTTGATTCAGAACGCATATCAAGCGATGGATTCAGCCGATAACGCGCGACAGAATGTCCTGCGACTTTCCATCAAGCCGGAAACATCGAACGGGCAGAAGGGCATCGGCGTTACGGTCGCCGACTCTGGGCCCGGCGTCCCGCCTGAACTACGCGAACAAATCTTTAATCCCTTCGTTACGTCGAAAACCAACGGCGTGGGCCTTGGGCTGGCCCTGGTTGCCAAATTTGTGGATGATCATCGCGGCTCGATTCAGCTCGAAAATAACTCCGAGCCAGGCGCTCGTTTTCATGTCTTTCTCCCCGCCGCAGCCGGGGAAGCAGATACGATGGCGGTGAGCCAGCCAGGTGTTCGGTCGCGTAAATAAGCGCCCGAAAAGGTAGCGTAGGTGCCGACAGAAAAGCCATCGATTCTCATCGTTGAGGACGAAGCCAAAATGCGCCGCCTACTGGAATTGCAGTTGACGGAAGAGGGCTTTCGCGCTCAAACGGCCGCCGATGCCGAAACCGGCTTACAGATGATGCATCGCGAAAAGTTCGATCTCGCCGTGACCGATTTCAAGCTTCCCGGCATGAGCGGACTTGAGTTTCTGCAGGCGGTCAAGCGTATCGACCTGAACCTTCCCGTCATTATCATGACCGCCTACGGGTCGGTTGAATCCGCTGTCGAAGCGATGAAACACGGCGCCAGTGATTACGTCCTAAAGCCCTTTTCCTTGGCAGAACTGGTGCTGGTGATCCGCAAAGAGCTCGCCTCAAAGCAGTTGGTCGAAGAAAACCGCTCTCTGCGGGAGGCCCTTGGCGAGCGATACCGATACAAAAACATCGTCGCCGAAAGTGAAAAAATGCAGGCCGTTCTCGCCCTCGTCGAGCGCGTGGCCCCGACCAACGCCACGGTTTTGATCGGCGGGGAAAGCGGGGTCGGTAAGGACATGGTAGCTCGCGCCATTCACGAACATTCCAATCGTGCCGCGGGCCCGTTTTTGAAAATCAACAGCACCGCCATCCCCGAGAATCTGCTCGAAAGTGAATTGTTCGGCTATGAAAAGGGGGCCTTTTCCGGTGCCGTCACGAGCAAGCCGGGAAAATTCGAGCTGGCAGATCGCGGCACGCTCTTCCTTGACGAAATCGGCGATGTGCCCCCTCCGATTCAAGTCAAGCTGTTGCGGGTCCTGCAGGATCGTGAATTCGAGCGTCTCGGCGGGACGCGGACTCACAAAGTCGATGTGCGCCTGATTGCGGCCACCAATCGCGATCTACGTGCGGCTCTCGAAGAAGGTTCGTTTCGAGAAGATCTCTACTACCGGCTCAACGTGGTGGCTATTGATATTCCGCCCCTGCGCGAACGCAAGGAGGACATTCCTGCGCTGGCCGACCTTTTTCTGAAAAAATTCGCGCGCGAATCGGGGAATTCCGTCGAGCGCATCAGCCCGCAGGCCCTGCGCCTGCTGATGGATTATCACTGGCCGGGAAACGTGCGGGAGCTGGAAAACATTCTTCAGCGCAGCGTAACCCTGTCTTCCGGAACGACGCTCGAGGCTGCGGACATTCATTTCGATAGCGCACGCCGCCGCAGCCTAGAAACGGTTCCCGTGCTGCCCGATGGATTTACGCTTGAGCAGTGGGAGCAGGAAATCATCCGCGAGGCGCTGCGCCGCGCCGGAGGCAATAAGAGTCAGGCGGCGAGAGCACTGGGCCTTTCGCGCAACGCTCTGCGCTACCGCCTTTCCCAAATGGGCGTGGCTGATTCGGCAGATGGCAACGAGTCGTAGCCTCTTTCAAGATAGTGGTTGAAAACCACCGCCCTGCTTGAAAAGCACCAAGACGAGCCCCACGGAAAGCCCGGAACCCTTAAACGCAACCTCCCATAACCAATTGAAAGGGCATGTTTTAGTGCGGATCTGAAGGATATGAACCTTTGGCACCTCCCCTGCATTACCAGACGTGGGATGAAGATGAAAGCGTACTTTCTAGGCACGGCGCTTGTGCTGCTCTTGCTGGGCGTGGCACCTCTGATTGCCCAGGACCAAGATCCATACCAAGAGCAGAATCAAGACCAGTCCGATCCGTACGCTCCGTACAGTTCTTCGACCGACCCATCGCAACAACTGCCCCCGTCGAACCAAGCAGTGCCCGGTATGGCTCGCCTCAGTTTTGTGCAGGGCGACGTTTCCTCCCAGCGCGGTGACAACGGCCAGTGGGTCGCCGTCACGGTTAACACGCCTATCGCTGTGGGCGACCGCGTTTCCACCGGCGCGGGCGGCCGCGCGGAAATCCAACTGGATTCGACCAACGTTCTGCGGCTTTCCGATAACACAACGGCGAAAGTGGCCGCCCTTTCCCGAGAGAATATTCAGGTGCAAGTGGGGCGAGGTCTCGCCACCTATTCAGTTCTGAAAGGTACCGAGGCTACGGCAGAGATCGATACGCCCAACGCAGCTATTCATCCGAATGGTCCTGGCGATTATCGGATTTCGGTCAATTCGGACGGTGAAACAGAAGTGACGATCCGCGACGGCTCCGCAGAAGTGTCCGAGCCGCAAGGTAGCACGCAGGTCGACCGGGGTCAGATGATCACGATCGAGGGCACCGACAATCCGCAGTACAAGGTCTCATCGGCGCCTGTATCCGATGCGTGGGATTCTTGGAACAGCGACCGCGATCGCACGATCAGCAACGCCCAAAGCTGGCGCCACACGAATCGCTATTACAACGGAACCCAAGATCTCGATCCCTACGGCACGTGGTCTGAGATTCCGGACTATGGTCCGGTGTGGACTCCGCAGCAGGGTCCAGGCTGGGCGCCCTACAGTGCGGGAAGCTGGGTTTGGCAACCTTACTGGGGCTGGACTTGGGTTTCCTCCGAACCGTGGGGCTGGGCGCCCTATCATTATGGCCGCTGGTTCGTTTGGGGCGGCAACTGGGTATGGTGGCCGGGTCCCGTGGTTGCCTATCCCAGCTACTATCCTGTCTGGGCGCCAGCTTACGTCAACTTCTTTGGCTGGGGAGGCTTCGGCTTCGGGATCGGCTTTGGCTTCGGCTTCGGTTTCGGCCACGTTGGTTGGCTGCCCTGCGGGCCCGGTGACTGGTTCCATCCTTGGTGGGGTGGATGGGGCGGGCGGTACAACACCGTCAACGTCACCAACATTCACAACACGACGATCATCCACAATGGCTTCGGCCCGCTCGGTCCTCACGGAGAAAGCTCCTTCTCAAACGTGCATGACGCGTTGAACAACGCACGTGTCCGCAGCGGCTTTGTCTCCATGGACAGCAACAGGTTCGGGCGCGAGCCAGTCTACGGACACTCGGGGATCAGCGAGTCTGAATTCCGTCAGGCCAGCCTGGTGAGCGGCAAGATGCCGCTCAGCCCTGGCCGGGACAGCTATAGTGCCGCCAGCCACGCGGCGAATCCGTCATCGTTTCGCGACGCGCCATCCGCTTCGCAGCATTTTTTCAGCAACACGTCTCGGGCCGGCACAACCATGAACGCACAGGGGTCTCGTTCAGCCGGCTTTGCGAACGGCACGGCACGCGTGCAGTCGTTGGGCGCCAATCGAAGCGGCACCTCCACGCCGTCTCCGTCCGTCGGCTCGACACGCGGGAATGGTTCCGCGTCTGTCGAATCAAGCCGGCCAGGGTGGCGTAGCTTCACGCCGCCCTCTGGCGCGAATCGTCCATCGCAGGGATTCGGAGCAAATCAGCGATCGTTGCCGAACAACTATTCTCCCCGCTCGACCTATAGTTTGCCCGAGCGCCAGCCGCAAGGTAGGCAGTACGGCGGCTCGCCGCCGTCCCACGCATACCGGCCGCCCGCGTCGGCGCCACGACCAGGCTACTCGAATTCATATCCTTCATATTCACGTCCTCCCCTTAATATGAGGCAGCCTGTCGTGACGCCACGCGGCGGATCTGGTTCGCGCCCGAGCTACAGCGCTCCGCACAACGGCGGCAACGCAGGCGGTGGTCACTCCGGTGGGAGTCACGGCGGCGGCAGACGCTGACGCAGTGTTTCGGTATAGAGAAATCCACCGTTTCATGAATAGGCAAAAGCACGCCTGTCCGCACCAAACGTGCGGGGGATGCGTTGTGAAAATGTTCTCTTCATTGGAGGCTTACTCATGAGGAAGGCAGGTTTGTTCTTGCTTGTCTTGACTCTACTGGCGGCGTCACTTCCCCAACCCGCGGCCGCACAAGATCAGAACGAGGATCCACCCGGCCGTGTTGCGCGCCTCAATTACATCCAGGGCTCGCTTTCCTACCAGGTTTCCGGGGATCAGAACTGGATCGAGGCCAACCCGAACCGTCCCCTCACGACCGGCGACAACCTTTGGGCGGACCAGAACTCGCGCGGCGAAGTTCATATCGGCAGCACCGCGATTCGCATGGGGAGCATGACCGGCATTTCTTTTCTCACGCTCGATGACCGCACCGTGCAGCTGCAGCTCGCCCAAGGAACGATCGAAGTTCACCTGCGGCGGCTGGCTGCGGGTGAGGCCTTTGAAATCGACACGCCCAATCTCTCTTTCACGCTCACTCGAAGCGGTGAGTATCGAATGGAAACCGATCCCAGCGGAGACTCGACGAAAATCATTGTGCGTGAAGGCGCAGGCGAGGTCGTCGGTGCCGGTGACTCCTGGGAGCTCACACCAGGGCAGGCCTACGCCTTTAGCGGAAAAGACGAACTTACCTACGACGCCTATGCGGCACCCCCATTTGACGACTTCGAGGACTGGTGCCAATCGCGCGATGCCCGCGAGAATCAGGCCCTTTCAGCAAAGTATGTCTCTCGCGATGTTGATGGTTACTACGATCTGGACGATTACGGCGATTGGAGCCCCACCCCTGACTACGGAATGATCTGGGTGCCCCGCGGCGTAGTTCTAGGGTGGGTGCCGTATCACTACGGCCACTGGGTGTACATCGCGCCGTGGGGCTGGACCTGGGTGGATGATGCTCCGTGGGGCTTCGCACCGTTCCACTACGGCCGTTGGGTGCTTGTCGGTGGCACCTGGGGCTGGGTGCCGGGACCCGTGGTGGTGCGTCCGGTATACGCTCCGGCGCTGGTGGCCTTCGTCGGGGGAGGCGGCTTCAGCTTCGCAGTTTCTTTCGGCGGCGGCTTTACCGGCGTGGGATGGTTTCCGCTCGGGCCGCACGACGTGTACGTTCCCGGATTTCGTTGCAGTCCGCGCTACGTTCAAAACATCAACATCACGAATACGCGAGTCGTGAACATCACGCAAGTGACGAACGTGTACAACACCGTCGTGGTCAACCGGAATGTGACAGCCGTGAATTACACGTACGCCAAAAACGCCGCAGCTGTCACGGCTGTCCCCCGCGACACGTTCGTTAGCGCGCGGCCGGTCTCGGCAGCCGCCGTTCGCGTCAGTTCCGAGCAGATCGAGAATGTGCGCACTATGGACACGGCGCCCATCGCACCCACTCGCTCAAGCTACATCGCATCTACAGCCAAGATCGCGACGACCAAACCCGCCGTGCCTTTTGCGCAACGCCCTGTGGTTGCCCGGCTCACCCCCGCTGTTTCGCACCCCGCGCCGGTCTACACCAATGAGAGCCGCCCGTTTAACCAGCACCCGTCTGGCCAACCACCCAATGAGAACCGTTCCAACAACTCCAACCAGCCGCAGCCCTCCCATGACGGCTTCCGGCCCTTCACACCACCCAGCGGCACGAACGCGACGGCGGGAAGCAAAGCTTCCGACGCCTCTAACAACCAAAGCCCCTCGGTGCACTACACTCCGGCACCGAAGGCGCGCGATGACATGTACGATGTGCACCCACCGCTCAATGAGAATCAGAAACCGGCGCCGCCGCCCAAGCAGGAAAATCACAAGGAAGAGAGCAAGAAGCAAAAGTAGCCCCGCATTTTGCTGGACAAAACGGTGCGCACTGCGCGGCGGGCCCGAGCGACTCGAGCCGCAGCAGTTAAGTCTTCAATTCGGTGAAGCGGAGGGTGGCTTCGGCGGGTCGGGCGCAGCAGGCGCGGGTGTCTCCTCGAGTGCAAGGTAGGCACGGCCAAATGCTGACTGCTCGGTCCCCGCTGCAATCGTGACGGCCTGTACGGTATAGCGTCCCGTCGGGAGCTTGGCAAGTGGCAAGCTGATGCGGAAGGACGCGGTGCGCGACTTCGGATCCACGGCCGTCGGGGAGAGCAGCGGCGTTGCATTCACCTGCACCCCTCCGCGGAAAAACACAAGCCCGGCGCGCAGCGAGCTCGGATCGAGCGGCTCGTCTTTGCCGGCCTTTTCCGGATAGTAGGCCTGGAAGAAAACGTAGAGTGTCTGCTGCTGGTTGAAAAAACGGGTCACGCTCGGCACGATTTTGGTGCCATTCATTTCCAGTGGTGTTGCGGCGAGCTTGGCCCGCACCCCCGCCCCTTTCGTCTCGACCTCCGCCGATTTCTCGATGGGCAGCAGCTGGCTCGAGAGCAGAACCGAGCTAAGACTCATTTTCGCCGTCGGGCGTTGCGGGACGACCAGAGGTTGCTCGAACGTCCCGATCTTGCCCGATTCGTTTTCTCGCGCGACGAATTTCAGCCGATATATTCCGGGCGCAAGTACGACACCTCCTTGATACACAAGGCTGCTTCGATTGACCTGCTGGAAACGCTGCTCGTCTAGATGCACGGTAATCGTGTCGCGCAGCGATGCCACCGATTGCCCGGAAGGAACGGCACGAACCTCCGCTGCGAAATCGAATTCAGCTTCCCGGCGGCCGTGCTTCCGAGCCCAGTCCAGTGCGCTCGAGGAGAGCTTCGCAGAAATCGGGACGTACACCTGTTGCTCGCTGATCCGGAACATGGCCGTCTCGACAGCGATCGGCAGATCGACTTCGGGGTTCTCCTCACGCAGTGCATCGGCGAGTTGCTGGTTGCGATCTTCCTTTTGGAGGTGTTGAAAGTCGCGTGGGGCGTAATAGCCGTTGCGGTAGCGGACGTGCGCTCCCGGCATATTGACCTTCACGCGCACCGCGTGCCAACTGCCGTCGCGCTTGACGTCGGCTGGCAGATCGTAGCCGATGAGGTAGTAGCCGTTGTTTTCTTGCTGGATCTTGGGAAATGCGTCGCTCAAATCGCCCAGGTCGAAAAAGGCTTGCCCGCCGGTGTCGGTCGCAAGCGTCGCCAGGGTGTCGCGGGAATCCTCGCGCTGATCGGTCTGATGGAACACGGCCGCTCCGCTGAACATTGACGTGCCTGTCGCGGCCGCCGTCGTGGCGTCGCCGCCCGGCGGCGTCGCAAACATTCCCCGCGCATCAATGGAATAGATGGAGACGTCGGCTCGGTTGGCGGCGTCGGTGGCGGCGCGCAGCTCCGCACGATTTTCTTCGCCGGTTTGCGTGATTCCGCCCGTGAATTCCACCAGTGCCTTACGGCCCGGGATGGCAGCCAACACATCGACCAAGCCTTCGACCGCTTCCAGCTTTTGGTCCGTATTGAAAACATTGAATTCGGTTTGATCAGGCGTGTAGGCGTCCCCGGTGTCCTGCTGCACGTCATACTCGCCGTTTTGCGCCGCCGCATAGAGCGGGCTTGCTAACTGGGACGCCGCTCCGGGCATCAACTGCGCGATGGCCTTTTCCAGGGTCGGCCGATCGTTGGTGAAATTCGCGAGCACCGCCAGCCGCGTGCTGAAAATCACCACAGCTACCAGGTCGGCAGGCGACATTTGGCGCTTCAAAAACTTTTCCGCTGCGTCGTGCGCACGGATAATGTCGTCTGTCTCCATCGACGTCATATCAAAGAAAAGCGCGATCAGCCGGCGGTCGCGAACCCTCTCCATGGCGGCATCGGTCGTGTTGGCCGTCGACGTGGGGCTGTCGACTGGAATCACCATGGGAGTCGCCGCGTTGTCGGGCCCGGCCGTGTCCAGGCGCTCGATGTCGGAATAGGTGAACGTCGAGATTTTTTGGACCTTCCCGTCGTCGGTGATTTCGAACTGATCGGCGTGCAGTCCCTTGATGGGTTTGCCCGATGAGTCGGTCACCTCCACGTCGATGCGGACCACGTTGGATTGCGCACGAAGCCTGGACACTGGATTGGGCGGAGGAGGCGGCTGCTGTCCGAGTGCCGTAAGAGAAAGACACAGTCCTACGCCGATGAGGCCCACCCGTAAGCGGTGCCCGATTCTCTCGACCTGTTGGGCGACCCCCGTCATCTCCTTCGCTTCTTCCTCAGATCAGAATAGCCAAACCGCTAAAGATTGACACGAACCATCAAAAACATCGACCGCATCGCCCCGGCCGTCGTCACCCGTCCAAAGAATGAACGGACTTGGGTAACGCCAGGCACGTTGCTGCAGGTGAGTCCCGAGGCCGTCCCTCCGGATCCCGACCCCACGCTTCCAAAACAGGGCAGCGTGGTCCCGACCCCGGTAAAATTCGGCGTGTTGGTCAGATTTTGTACCTGCCAACTGAAGTTGGCGGTGCGCCGCCGTTCGGGCCCGAAGCGAATCGTTTTCGCAATGGAACTGTTCCAATTAAACATGCAAGGTCCTTCCACCGCGCCGCGCGGTTCATCGCCATAGGTAAGATTGTTGCTGGTATCGACCGGCAGGCTGAAAACGCCGGTGTTGAAAAATACGGTGCGCGAGCCGCCACAGATGCCCAGGCTCGGGTCGCCGTTGATATTCGGACGCAGAGAAAAATTGACACCAGTCCCGTTGTCAGACGCGGCGCCACCCAGCAGCACCGTGAAAGGCGTGCCGGTTTGCCATGTGAAAATGTTTTGCAGCCGCCAGTCACTGAACACGCGTGACGGCCAACCATGATTCAGCAAGCGGTGCCTCTCGCCAAACGGCAGCTCCCACATCGAAACGGCACGAAACTGGTGGCGGATGTCAAAGGTCGACAATCCATACTCCTTGTGCAGATACTCCAAGCCGTCCTGCTGCTCGACGGTCGCCGCCCCCCCACCGATCGAGCTGGCATCGTCGAGTGATTTTCCGTAGGTGTAAATCCCTTGCAGCAAGAAACCATGCGTGAAGCGGTGCATCACACGCACCTGCAGCGCGTTGAAGTTCGAATTTGCACCGGACTGATCCAGGGTAAAGCCGGTGGCCTCAGGATCGATGCGGTTTGCTTGGATGTTGCCCTGCGGAGTGCCCAAGGGCGCTCGGTTCGGCGCGCGCAGAATATCCAAATCGGTCCCCTTCGTGCCCGTATAAGTCAGATCCAGAATCCAGTTCTGCGAGAAAGACGTCTCCGTTCCCAGAGTCCAGATCTGCGCGTAGCCAGGCCTGTAAAACGGACTGACAGAAGCCATGTTTAACAGCGGAATCGTGCTTTCCTGCGGTAGCAGACCGTCTTGGAATGTGAGCGGTGCCGTGGCGCTCGAGACCAACGTCTGTGCCGTGTCGACAGGAGGTTGATAGGTCAACTCCTTCGCAAGAGTGACGTAGATCGATACGTTGTAGAAGATGGAATAGCCGGCGCGCACGACGGTCTTCGGCTTTATGAAAGTCGGTTGCCAGGCGATTCCGATGCGCGGCTCGAAATTGTCGTACTTACCGTGGATCAGCGCACGAGGAATGTAGCCACTGAACGGTCCCGGCTGACCCGGTTGAACCCTCACGACACATTCGGTCGTGCAGGGCGAGGACATATTGGCGATGTCCGGGTTGACGTCAAGATTTACGATGTTGTTGTACAGCTCAATCGGCGGCGTCAGAAAATCGTAGCGGAGTCCGTAGAGAAGCGAGAGGGTTTTCGTAACGCGCCAATCGTCCTGTGCGTAGGCGGCAAAACCCCAGCTGCGCAGGTAGGTATTCGGGTTGCCGAATTGCACGCTCGTGGTTTGTGGATATCCAAGAAGAAAATCGGCAAAGTCGATGCCCGTGGCAAGGCCGGTGAAGATAAAACTGCCCCGCGGAATCGGGTTGGTCTGCGTGTTGTATTCGAGGCGCCGAAGCTCTCCACCGAAACGCGTCGTGTGCTTGCCGTGCGTCCAAGAGAGACTGTCGGATACGCGCAGGGTCTGATTGCGCACGAGCGAAGGGATGGGATCGCTTAATCCGGAAAAATTCGTGAAACTGATCTGGGGAATGCCGTAATCGACCGGTAAGTCGGAGGCACCGTTGATCCCGAGCTGGGCGGTGATGTTGGTCGTGTAGGAATTGTCGCTCAGAATTTTGATGCGGTTGCGCGTCCAAACCAGCTGCTCGCTTTCGACCACGTGCGGGGACCAATTGTGCGACAACCCCAGGGTCACGCTTTGACTGCGCGTGGATTGCGTGCCGGCGATGTCGATGAAATTGCCAAGCGTATTGGAGCGCTGCGAACTAAAGTTATAGGCCCCGTTCACGTTCCATTTCGCATTGATCGTGTGTAGGACGTTGGTATTGACGATGTCCGTGTTCTGTGACGTGGTGGTCGATAAAAGGTAGTTTTGGCCAGAAACCGTCGCCGGTTGGTTCGGCAGCGGAATATAGCCCAGCAGGCCTTGGGCCGTGGCCGACACGGGAATCTGCTGGCCCCCTGGGCAACCCGTGGGGTTGGTGTTAAACGGAAAGGGAGTCGCCGTGAAAGGCTCAAAAACCGGCGGACTGTTGGGGCTGCTCGGGATGTAGCAGCCGGCACGCTCCGCAGCCGTCGGCACGATCGAATAGGTGCTGATCGGGTTCAGGAGCGTCTCGTGTTGATAGTTGACGAAAAAATACGTGTGGTCGCTTCCGTTGTAGATATGGGGGATTTTTAGCGGTCCGCCCATGTTGGCCCCCACGCGCTCGTCATACGTGCTGACCTTTGGAGAGGCGACGCCGTTCACGGCGAAAGGCCTGGCGTTAAACGCCGAGTTCGAATACCGATCATAGAAGCTGAATCGGACGCGATTTACATTCTGCCGAAAAAGCCGGCCTCCGCCACCACCTCCTCCTCCCCCGCCTGGGCCACCTCCGCCGCCGCGAGCCACGAAAACCGCATTGCCACCGCCGAAGCCGCCCGCCCCAGCCGGTCCACCGCCGGGACCCCCTGGCGGCCCGCCGAGGCCCTGCATGCCGGCAACCCCCGGCATATTCGCGCCGCCTGGCCCCAGTCCTTGGTCGAATCCGCCCTGCCCAATCATCATGGGCCCTCCTGCATTGAGCGACAGGCCCTGCCCTACGGTTCCCTGAAGCAGAAAAGCATCGGAAGAAGAGCCGGCGCCTGCCGAGAGATTCGCGGTCGGCTGCAGCCCAGCGCCGCCCGGAACCGATGCCTCTTCGCCGGTAACACCTGCCTCACCGGTGACGTCTGTTTGCTGAAAACCTCCGTTCGCCATACCTTGCTGCACGGCGTTCAGTACACCGGGAGGAAGCTGGCCGCGTCCGGGGCGTCCCCCGGCCCCGGCGGACCCTGAGGCATTCCCGGGAGGCGCCCCTTGGCCGCCACTCGGCCCTCCGCCAAATCGCCGGCCGCCGAACCTTCCCTGCCCTGGCGAGGCCTCGGAAAGCTCGGCGAGGGTCGACACCCGCAGGACCAGCTCGATGGGCTGGGAGGCTCCTGGCGAGAGCTGCGCTTCGCGAGACGCGTGTTGAAATCCCAGCTGCGTCGCGGTTGTTGTGTAGTGGCCCGGCGGAACCGCCGGAAAATTGAATTTGCCGAAGACGTCCGTCCAGGTGACCCAGGCTTTTTGCGTATCGCTGTTAACCAAGCGAATCGTTGCGCCCGGTATGGGAGAACCGTCGGCGGTGTGAACAACGCCTTCGGCCGAGACGGTCGCATTCTCCGGCACTTCGTCGGGAGCCGTGGGAAAAGGCTGTGTCGGTGAGGGAGGCGCTTGCTGCGCAGTCGCCGTGGAAATGGGAAAAAGCAAGATCACAAGCGCGGCGAAAGGTGATGCGGACCTACTGCGGATGTAATTGCCCAACGTCAGCCTCGCGCCTGTCGAATCGTCCGATCGCCCGCGTGCGGCACCCAATGGCCCTTTGGATGCCACCGCAATGGATTGCGTTACCGCACGACCGGGGCGCTCGTACCGCCAAAAAAGTGCAACTCAGAAGTCCAGGTAAAGACCATTTTGCCGCTTCTTGGTCGATCACGAACCTCCCACTGGCCCGCATGAGCTCGAAAATGCACGGCCAGGCTCAGCCTGGATTCCGCCGGACAGTTCGAAGAGTTCCAAAACGTCAGCCGAGGCTTTCGCAGTCGACGCTTCCCGCTGTATCATGCACGATGCCTCGCTCGCGATGCGGCCATCGCGTCCGGCGCCCACCGGAGGCGTTCGTGCGACGTCGGCGGCGCGTGTGACCGCAGGGCCTCGTTCGGCTGCGTCTTTTTCAATTCCACGACCGGGCAAAGGGGAACGCGTCCTATGGCAGAGTCTAAACCCCGGATGCGTCTAGCAGTTTTGGGCGCTGGGAAAATGGGCGGAATACTGATCGACGCATTTGTCAAGCAGGGGTTGGTGTCGCCGAAAAACATCTTCGCGACGGTGCAACATGCCGGACGAGAGCGCAAAGCCACGTCCTCGCTTGGCGTGTCACTTGGAAACGATAACCGCGAAGCCGTACGGAAGGCAGAGGTGATTCTGCTCTGCGTGAAACCGCAGACTGTTGCGCAGGTGATTGACGAGATCCAGAAGGAGCTGACCGAGAAAAAATTGCTGATTTCGATTGCCGCGTCGGTCTCAACGGACTATATCGAGCGGCGGCTCAGCGCGAAAGTGCCCGTGATTCGCGCCATGCCGAACACCCCGTCCATGGTCGGCCAGGGGATCACCGCGATTGCCAAGGGAAAGCTCGCGACGGAGGAGGATATCAAAACGGCGCAAAACCTATTCGGCGCCGTGGGCCGGACAGTCGTCGTGGATGAAAAAAATATGGACGCGATCACGGGTCTTTCGGCGAGTGGCCCCGCCTTCATCTACATCATTCTCGAATCGCTCGCCGAAGGGGGAGTCAAAGCGGGACTTTCTCGCGAGCTCGCCACGCTGCTGGCCGCGCAGACCGCGCTGGGCGCGGCCAAGGTTGTGCTTGAGACGGGGCATCACCCCGCCCTGCTCAAGGATACGGTCACCACTCCGGCCGGATGCACGATCGACGGCATCCTGGAGCTTGAAGAGGGCGGTTTGCGCGTGACATTGATTAAAGCGGTGGTGAAGGCGGCGGAGCGGGCGAAGGAATTGCTCGTCACTGACGAGGAGAGATAGAGGCGCTGCGGAAGGAGATCACCCGATGAAAGCCATACGAGTGGCGAAATATGGCGATCCGAGCGAGCTGCGCCTTGAAGAATTGCCGCAGCCGAAGCCGGGAGCGGGCGAGGCAGTCGTCCGCGTTCACGCAGCGGGCGTGAACTATGCCGACATTTACTTTCGTAACGGATCCGCGCGAATGCCAATTCCCTTTCCGTTCACGCCCGGAATTGAAGCAGCGGGAGTGGTCGAGGCCGTGGGCGAAGGCGTGAGCGACGCAAAGCCGGGCGATCGCGTCGCCTATGCGACAACCAGTCTCGGCTCCTACGCCGAGTATCACGTGGTTAAGGCGACCCATCTCGCCCCGCTTCCGAAGGAAGTCAGTTTTGACCATGGCGCAGCCGTGATCCTGCAGGGGCTAACCGCACACTACTTGCTGCATGAGTTCTATCCGATCCAACGCGGATCGACCGTCCTGGTGCACGCGGCGGCCGGAGGCATGGGTCTGCTTTTGGTGCAGTGGCTAAAGCACATGGGAGCTGTGGCGATCGGAACGGTTTCGACCGAGGAAAAAGCCAAGGTGGCGCGCCAGGCGGGTGCGGACCACGTGATCCTCTACACCCGACAGGATTTTGCCGAGGAGGCGAAAAGGCTGACGCGCGGGGCGGGAGTCGACTACGTGATCGACGGCGTGGGCAAGACGACGTTTCTCAAGAACTTCGAGGCCCTGAGAAACCGCGGATGGGCAACGATCTTCGGCATGGCCAGCGGCCCGGCAGACCCGGTCGTGCCAAATTCACTGATGACGAAATCGATCACCATCTCTGGTGGCGCACTGTTCAACTACATGGTGACGCGCGATGAATTGCTTGGGCGCGCTCGCGACGTGTTCCGGGGCCTGGGGGAGGGATGGCTCGAACTGCACATCGATCGGACACTTCCGCTAGGCGAAGCAGCCGAGGCACATCGGCTGCTCGAAGGGCGACACACCGTTGGCAAGCTAATTCTGAAAACTGGGAAGTAGCGGCGGCACACCACACGCTCACAAAACGATTCTCTCGAAGATTTCTGATTCCACCCGGTTTCTCCTAGCCTTCCAAGACGAATGGTGATTCAATGCGCGGCGGCAAGTACAAAAAAAGGGGGATGTGTATGCGACTGCGGACCCTCGGATACCTGCTGACGATGGGCGCGGCACTGGCCGTAGGGGCGCGAGCGCAGCAGTTTAATAGCCGCAGCATCGCGACTTACACGGTCGAACAGGCGGCCAAGGGCAAGGAGGTCTATGCCAAGAGTTGCGCGTCGTGCCACGGCCAGGGGCTGGCTGGCAGCGAATTCGCAGGCGCGCTCAAGGGCCTCACGTTCAGCAACAACTGGGGCGGGAAAGCGGCTGCGGCCCTGTTCACGTATATCAACACGAAGATGCCGCCCGCTAGTCCCGGAGAGCTTGGCTTGGAGCGAGCCGCACAGCTCGTGGCATACCTACTTCAAGAGAACGGCATTCAGGCCGCTCAAGCGGAATTGCCGACCGACACAGAAGCACTCGCGTCGATGCAGATTCCGCGAGGCGCCACGGCGCGCTCAGCGCCCATGATGCCGCTGTCGCCGCTCGCGCCGCCCATGATGCCGGTAGTGCTGCCGAATCCCCTCGATAAAATTACGCTTGTGACAGATGAGCTGCTCCAAAATCCACCCCCCGGCGAATGGCTGCTCTGGCGACGCACGTACGACGATCACGGATTTAGTCCACTCGCACAGATCAACAAGAACAATGTGGGCGAGCTGCGCGTAAAGTGGGCATGGTCGCTGCCAAACGGGCCGAACGAGGGGACTCCGCTTGAGCACGATGGCGCGCTGTTTGTGGAAAGCTACGGCGATAGGGTGCAGGCGCTGAACGCTGTGACCGGCGACCTGCTCTGGCAATATTCGCGACAACTGCCCGGCGATGCGCGCCCCATGCAGAAGCGCAATCTTGCGATCTATCGCGACAAGCTCATTGTGCCAACTTCGGACGATGACTTATTGGCGCTCGATGCGAAAACCGGAAACGTGATCTGGGATACGCCGCTCGCCGACTACAAGAAAGGCTATCAGTTGACGGGCGGACCGCTCGTGGCAAAAGGCAAAGTGATCGAAGGGATCGGTGGCCAATCGCCTGGCGGGAATTTCATCGTGGCCTTGGATGTGGAAACGGGGAAAGAGGCCTGGCGCTTTCATACCATTGCACAACCAGGAGAGCCGGGCGACAGTTGGAACGGATTGCCGGCCGAGAAGCGCAACGGCGCGTCGGTTTGGACAGCAGGCAGTTTCGACCCACAACTCGGGCTCGCCTACTTTGGCGTTGGTCAGACCTACGATACAGGTCCCGTGCTGCATCGCGTGCCGGGGTTTTCAAATGATGGACTCTACACCGATTCGACGCTCGCCTTCGATCCGGACACCGGCAAACTGGTTTGGTATTTCCAACACGTGCACAACGACCAGTGGGACCTCGACTGGGCGTTTGAGCAGCAGCTGATTCATCTGCCTGTGAAGGGCGCGGAGAAAAAGCTCGTTGTCACGTCGGGAAAGATGGGGATTTACGAGGGCATGGATGCGGCTACGGGAACATACGTTTTCTCGCATGACCTGGGCATCCAGAATGTGGTCACCTCTATCGATCCCCAGACCGGCGAGAAGACGATCAATCCCGACGTCGTGGTCGGCGACGGAAAGCCGCATCTGATTTGCCCACATCCGGGCGGCGGGCGGAACTGGATCGCCACATCCTACGATGCGGCGACGAAGATTCTCTATATACCGATGAACGAGGCGTGCATGGACTTAATCCCGGCGGCACCTGGCCAGCGTGGAAATCTGACCTCGGGCATGAATTGGTTCATTCGCCTAAGGCCCGATAGCGACGGCAACATCGGCCGTGTAGAGGCGTTGAACCTCGAAACGAAGAAAGCCGTGTGGGTTGAGCGGCAGCGCGCGCCACAGACAACGTGCATGCTCGATACGGCAGGGGGAGTTGTTTTTGCGGGCTCGTTCGATCGTTATCTAAAGGCTTATAACGATGGTACGGGCGCGACGCTGTGGCAAATGAGGATGAATGACGTTCCCAATTCGTGCCCGATCACCTATACCGTCGATGGGAAGCAGTACCTGGCCGTGACTGTCGGCAGCGGCGGCCCGATTACGGGAACCTATCCGGTGCTCGTGCCTGAAATTCAGAATCCGCCCGATCGCGGGGCCGCCATTTGGGTTTTCGAACTGCCGGAAAGAAAAGGCCAGGGGCGGCGCTAGGAGCCATGCCTCAGGGCGAAAGCACAATGTTCCCCCGGGCGTGAACGTCCAGGTCTACTGTATCGCCCACGCGCAGGACAAGCGTGCTTGGATTTTTCAACCCCCAGTTGACGTACGGCACGGGGAATTCGCCAGAGATGTCCATGCGACCCGCTGGGCCGGGCTCGACGGACAACTTGAGCGTGGCACCGTGATCCTGTCCGTGTAGACGGAAAACGCCGGAAACCTCCACTTGTGCCGGCTTTTGCTGGTTCAACATCTGGATCAACGGGCCCTTCACTAGACCTGGCGTAAACACAATTTCCGGAAACTGCTTACTTTCCAGGATATCGCCATGCATCTTGGCGTCGCGTGAGCTGTTTCCTGTGTCGGCACTGGTGGCGTCGACGACGATCGCACCGCCCATTTTGCCCGTCGAGGGATCAAAGCGGATGTGGCCGCTCTTGAGCTTGAAGGTTCCGTGAACTGTGTGCAGAGTGGCGGCGAGCGTGAAATCGATTCGCGTGGCGGAGGGATCCAGGTCGATGGTCAGATCCTGCGCACGAAGCCCAGGAGCAAACGTCGACGCGCACAACAGGGCTAGGAAAATGAGGAAGGCATTGGGCCGTCGGCAAAGAGGCGGAAGTTCGGCCATCGGTCAGGCCCACATTACTCGCCAACCGAGACTCAGCATTTCGGCGGCATCGAACGCTTCGGGCGACGACTCGCCCGTATGGATCGAGATCATTTTGGCAAACAGCACCGGCCTTTGAGCCATCAGGCGCAACACTTTGCTGCGAAAGCGGGAGCTGGCATTCATGCCCAGCAACAACCGGGTGGTCAAAACCGGCATGCGCGCAAGGCGTCGATGCGCAGCCGCGTACTGTGCTAGATCACCGCGGGCTAGCGCCTCGGCAAGGTGAATCGCCTGCTGGAAGGCAAGGCTCAAACCTTGACCCGCGATGCCGTCGACCGTACATGAGGCATCACCGACAAGGGCTATATTCCCTTTCGTTACGGCGCGCGCTTTGCTCAAAAACGTAACGGCTCCCGACTCCGTCGAATTGGGTCGCGCGCCTGCGACACGGCGCGCCACAGCGGGAAATCGGTCGAGAGCGCGGCTTAGCCGAAGCCGTGGATTGCTCGTAAAGAGCGACAAGCAGACTTCACTCGATCCGGTCGGCGTGATGACCAATTGGCATTTCTCGCCCCAGTGAACCTCGACGCCATCGGTCCACGGCGCGATTTCGTAATGGCGGCGAAAGCCGAACCGAAACCGCGCGCGGCGGCGCGGTGCGAGCCCGGCCAAACGTCGAACCGTTGACACCGAACCATCCGCTCCCACCAGCCACCTGCATGGAATAAACCCCGCGCTGGTTTCGACGCCGCCGGAATCCAGCCGCACGACTCGTGTCGCCCAAAGAAAAGTCACGCCCAAATCGGAAGCACGATCGGTGAGAAGACGGTGAAAAACGGTGCGGCGAACCCCGAACGCCTCCATCTGGATCCGCGCGGAAGCGAGGGAATTCTCATCCAAGAAGGAAAAACGGGAGAACGGAAATACTCGATCGGAGTTGAGCTCGATGCCAAGCTGAGAAAGGGCAACCACTGCCTTCGGGAGCAGCCCCTCGCCGCAGGGCTTGTCAATCGGCGGCTTGCGCAAGTCCATGACTGTAACGCGAAGCCCCTGGAGGCTGGCGGCAATCGCCGTGGCGATCCCGGCGGGACCACCTCCAATGACGAGAACATCGGGTTGCAATGCGGATTCCTCCCCATGGCCGTTACCACCGCAAGAGGACCAGCTCGGAGCAAAAGCCAGGGCCCATGGCGGCGAGAATGCTCAATGTCCCTGGCGCGGGCCGGCGATGCTTGTACACATCCTCCAAAACAAGAAGGACGGACGTGGAAGAAAGGTTGCCCACTTTTCGTAGGCATTCCCACGATGCCGCAAGTTCTTTCTCGGTGATGCCCAATGCGGTGGCGGTGGCTTCGAGTACTTTCGGACCGCCTGTGTGCATGACCCAGCTCTTGACGTCGCCGCGGCAAAAACCCTGTTCCTCGAGAAACTCGTCGACGTCCTCGCCTAAATGCCGCAACACCGTGTCGGGCACTTCCGGCGATAATACGATGCGGAAGCCTTTTTCCGAGATGTCCCAACCCATCACTCTTTCCGTGTTCGGATAGAGGATCGATTTGGTTGCCAAAATCTCTGGTCCCTTGGATTCGCGCTCGGACCCAAAGATGACGGTCGCAGCGGCGCCATCCCCAAATAGCAGGGCGGAAATTAGATGTGCCATCGACAAATCGTCGCGTTGCAATGTGAGCGAGCATAGTTCAATCGATAGAAGGGCAGCCGCCTGATCGGGATACGCGCGAACATAATCGGCTGCTCGCGAAATGCCGGCCGCGCCCGCGACGCACCCGAGCCCGAAGATGGGTATGCGCTTGATGTTCGGGGAAAGGCCCATGCGGTTAACCAGGCGCGCATCGAGCGATGGCGCCGCAATTCCGGTCACGGAAGTAACGAAGATCGCGCTGAGTTCAGACGGCTCGAGCCCTGCCCAAGCGAGCGCGCGACAAAGAGCCTCTTCACCGATTTCCAGGCCGACTTCGATCCATGTATCGTTGGCTTGGCCCCATCGATGCATCTCTTCGTAGAATGAGATGGGACGCGCCGTGAAACGGCCGTCCACCTTCATGCTTTCATCGAGGCGGTCGAGAATATCGGGGTTCGGCAAGCGATGTCGCCAATCGTTTTTGAGAGCTTCGACCAAGATCTCCTGCTTGTAGTAATTCCTCGGAAATGCGCTTCCGACACCAGCAATCCTCATGAAAAGCGCTCCTGGTGCAACAAAATTTTAAGCGTGAATGGCAACGGCTTTGGTCTCAACGATGTCAAATATCTGTCAATTCAAGACGGCATCCTCAGTCGTCGATCGAGAGAACTATTCGGTTTCCCGCGTTTCACCCGTAGCTACGCCCCCCAGGCCCAATTCGGCAACCCCACAAGCCGCGAGGAGTTAACCTCCAGAGCGGCAAGAAAGCAAGCATATCTTTTGGGCAACCGCGAATCGAACAGTAGACCATGCCACAACTGAAAATCCAAGAGAAGAGATTGTGCAGGGGAGCGTTCGCCAGACGCACGCCCCCTCATTGCGGCCCTCGGAAAGAAAGTCAGGAGCGCGCGAAAGGAGAGCCCCGGGTCTGGGGCCGACCCGGGGCTGGGGCGAGGGACTGCTGGGCCGAAAAACCAAAGGCCATAGCGGCCACTGGGTAAGACAAACTAATATTGCAAGTGCCGAAGGAACGTCGTCACCCGGAAAACAATCTGCAAGCCGAGGACGATCAGCGTATCGCGCGCGGCAACCAGTCGTTCACGCATGCTAGAGAAATCCTCAAAACCAACCTCGTACGGAATGCTGATGGCAACGGCCCGACTCACTCTCCCGTCTCGCGGATTCACCCTATCCTCCTAGTTGAGAACGTGGACCGGGAGGTCGTGCTCAACGGCCACGACCATCGACTTGAAGATGTCAACATCCCAGCTGTCTGCGATCCGCAGACGGACCACGTCGTTCGTTTCTGACAGCAAACGCCCGCGCAGGGGCACGCGAAGGTTTCCCGTCGCGACCCGAAGAATGACCGGCTGCCCCATCCAGGCTGCGTATCCACCTTCCATCGTTGGTCTCCTCGGACTTTCTTCGTCGAACAGCAGAATTCTCGGGCAGGGCTTGGGACTGGCCAATGGTACAGGCAGCTAGGGACAGTAGGAATTCAGTACCATCCAGCAGATCAAAGCAGACAAGCGAAAGGGCTTTTCTGATATTGTAAATGCTGGGCTTACCGGCCAGTACCTCCACTTAAAATGCCTTGCGTGCGCCATCGAAACCCTTAAACATCTGCTGACCCAGCTTTACGACGTCCGAGGCCTTATCAGCTGGGGCGGCACGCTCTTAGTCTGCGCGATTGTTTTTGTCGAAACGGGTATGTTCGTCGGTTTCTTTCTGCCGGGCGATTCCCTGCTCGTAACCGCGGGAGTGCTTGCGGGAGCGGGCCAGCTGAAGTTGGCATCGTTGCTGTCGCTGGTCACGGTTTGTGCGATCGCAGGCGATCAGCTCGGTTACGCGATTGGCTGGAAAGCAGGTGAAAGCCTATACCGCAGGAAGGACTCCCGTTTTTTCAAGCACAAACATCTTCAAGAGGCGCACGACTTCTATGAAAGGTATGGTGGGAAGACCGTCATCATGGCGAGGTTTATCCCGATCATTCGGACGTTCTGCCCGCCGGTGGCCGGTGCCGCAAGGATGAAGTACACGAGCTATCTCATCTACGACATTCTGGGGGGACTGCTGTGGGTGTGGAGCATGGTGCTGGCTGGCTATGCACTCGGACGGTCAGTGCCAAACGTGGAAAGGCGACTGCATTACGTGATCGCTGTCGTCGTCCTGCTATCGCTGATGCCAGGCGCTCTCCATGCTTGGAACGTCCGACGGCAGAAAGCCCGAGCTTCTTAGCGCAAGCGAAGCGGCCTAGCCACGATTCAAAGCGTCGTCCAAGCAAAACGGGGGAGCCTGGCAGCTCCCCCGTTATTGCTCATTCCGTACGCCGCGGCCACGCCGAAGACGTTGCCGCCGGTTCGCACCGCAAAAGCGGTGTGATGAACGGTGTCAAGAATCTATGCCCGGTGGAGTCATGTCTCTCCTTCCGTGCGATAGCTCTTACAGGCCACTCATACGCTTCTAGGCACCGCGGTTCAAGTCAAAAATTATAGGCGACTTTTCTGTGGGCCGATCTCGGGGATGTCGCCATGTTTTCGGACAGCCGCGATCGCGTGCTAGAACTGTCGAGTGATTATTCCGATGGCAACGGGAGTCTGTCCGGAACTGAACAACAGACCGGCATTGTCTTCGATCAGGTAATAGATGAGGCTGTAGGTCGCCGCCGGGTTGGTCGGTGCGAGGGTGGCCATGCCACGGCCGTTTGCTCCCGGCGCATTGATCGATGTCCCGCTCGTGCCAATCGGATCTGACGCAAAAGTCGCGGTGAAATTGTTGATGTCGAGGTTCCCTCCGCTCGCTACCGTACTGCTCAGTTTGATCTGGCCTACCAGGTCCGCCTGGTAAGAAGCCGCCGTGGCAGGTGGACTATGGAAGAGTCCCTGTCCGTTCAACCCAACGGCAATGCTGATGCCCGAAAGCGCCGGACTCGTAGCCGCGCATCCCGCCGACTCGGGGCCGCACTGCTGGTAGGCCAAGCCGGTCGAGACGGCGGAAGAATCGAGCTCGAGCAACACGACCGATCCAAGGGCCGTCGGGTAGGCGGAGAACTCCGTCACGCCGGAACTGGAAATCGAGGCACATGTACCGGTGCCGACGAATAGGCCCAAATCGATTCGGCCCGTGGCGGCATCAACGGTGAATGAACAGGAGCCGAGCGATGGACCGCTGTTGTAGCTGCCACCGCTGTTGATGTCGAGCACACCGTTCGACGTCGTACCGACGCCGTCCGATAAGAACACACCGCCCGCACCATAGGGCCCGGCGGCAGAATTTCCCCCAGCTGTAAGGACATAGGTAGCGTTCGCGAGGCCGGGCGTCGTCGCAGCCAGGAACAGGTCTCCCGCTGTGAACGTAACCCCATCGATTTCGACCAAGTGCAATTGGGTAACCGTATTGGAAGAGTTCGTACCGACGGTGTAAAAGGCAAACGTCCGGGTGCCGGTCGTCGTGCTTTCCAGCGTGAGAGTTCCCCGCCCCGTGCCAGAAAATGCGCCATCAAAGGCGTAGGACCCATTCAATGTCGTGTCGCCCCTTGTAACCTGCCCGGCGGGGGAGATCCCGTTGTCGTTCACGTCCAGGATTGCGTCGGTGTTCGGAATATTGCCAGCACCGTCGGCTGAAAACTCCCCGGCCATGCCCAGCGGATTGTAGTTTGGCTTGGCATCCGTACCGAGTACCGCAAAAGCATACCTACCGGAAATCACAGAGGGCAAGTTCGTGGTCCCGCTTAAGCTTTGCTGATCGATCGAGCCACCCCCTGTCACATTCGTGTCGAAGCGCGTCAACTGAGCATGCTGGTTTGTACTGAGCACGAAGCGCCATGTGTTGGTTCCGCGGCTCGTGCTGATCGAGGCAGAGCCTCGGCCATCGGAGCCGACCACATACGTGGAGGATGAGATCGGAACCTCCGTCGACACACCGGTCAGGAAGCTCTGTATGTCTTCAACGCCGCTAATGATTCGTCCGTTGCCGTCGGCCACAAAGCTGCCGGCCACGGCAAGAAAGCCGGATCCATCGTTTCCAGTGTAAGAGAATGCATAAGGCCCACTTAAAGAACGATCCGAATAAGAGATGGTCACGCTTGCGGTGGCCGTGACGGAAATTCCACCAGATCCAGTCGCCGTAGCAGTCACGGTGAGGGAGTTTCCTGGTGGAGGATAGGGAGGCGCCGAATACAGGCCGGTCGAATCAATCGAGCCGAGGTTACCTCCCGACGATGAACTGAGCGACCAGGAAGCCCCCGAGGCCACGCCATTCAACAGGGCCGAGAACTGCTGACTGCCACCGGCGGGAACCGCCGCCGAAGGTGGAGTGACGGCGAGACCTAACACCACACCGATTGTCACCACTGCGATATTGGACGTTATGGTTCCAGTCGAGGACGAACTCGACGTGGTTGTTTGCGACGCAACCGCTGTGATCGCGACTTGCCCAAGCTGCAGACCCGTTCCGCACGAGCTAGCCGGCACAGACTGCGGCGCCGTATACACTCCGACCAACTGATCGGTCCCCAGAGGTGCAATCGTGCCGCACTGCGCGTTACCGCCTGCCACGCCATTGACGTCCCAGGTGACGGTGGTTGTCGTGGACACCGTGGAATCAGTTAAAGTGACGACGGCCGTGAACTGGGCTTGTCCGCCGATGGAAACAGACGTGGACGCCGGCGTGACGGCGACCGACCGCCCCGTCGTCGAACTGGAGCCGCCGCCACAGCCAACCAGACTCAACACAGCAGCGACAAGGAGAACCCTGAGAGAGCGCGTCCCAGGTGATTCCGCGACACCTCGCCTAGTAGCGGCCGTGTAGGCACGGCACGATTTCAACGCTTGCGCGCAAGTCGCGATCATTGTTCCCTGGGCTCCCAATTCGCTGGCGTGTTGAGCACACCGAGAATTTGCAGCGGTTAACTTTATTCCATGTTGCACAAAAAAGGTTCCCCATTTTGTGCTCGCGGCCCCTTGGTGTCGCTCTAGGTCCGGCGCGCACCGACAACCATAGAACTTCTCCCCCAAAATGAAATTCTTCTTGCTCGAGGATTCGTGCAATCACGCCCTGACGACGGAATTCAGGCTAACTGATGTGGCGCAGGAAGATTTGGTTGTCAGGTCGGGACGACCTGGCCGATACCGACGAGGGCTTGTCACTTCACGAAAATGGCTTCGCGAACCTGGTCGCGGCCAACGAAGCTCTTCGACGAACGGAATTTTTCGAATACTCCAAGGAGCTCGCGGTTCTGGAACACGTGCGCGTGAACGGCGAGCGTTGGCGCCGGAATCAATTCGATCGTCTGCGCGTCAACAATGCGATAGCGGTGAAATCGTTCCGCCGGACGACTGTGAAACAGCGCCAGAACAACCCCGCCCGGGTGAACGAGACGGGAAAGACGGTCGATCAAGGGCGGCACAGCCGCCGGATCGAAATAGTCCAGAAGGTCCCAGGCGAGAACGCCGTGATGACTTTGCTCGGGATACTGGAGCGCTGCTTCCAGGAATTTCTCTGCGAGCGCGGACGGCGAGAGCTTTTCACTGGTGTTGCCCACGACAGCCGTTCGCAGCCGCTCTTCTTCGCTCGTGAGAAAATCTTTCCAGGCCCTCAATAAGTCCTCAGAAGAAACTCGATAGCCTTTGTCTACGAAAAAGCTCACGGTAGATTGCCAAACGGGACCGAGATCGAGTACACGGCAACGCGGGACATCGCTGATCAGCCAGAGAAACTCCTTCAAGCCATTCGAGACACGGCAATTCAGAGAAGCCGCAGGCGAGTTGGCTGGACCGGGCTTCGCGGGTGCGGCGCCGGATGCAGCCGTTAGGCGTGGCTTTGCCGTCCAGTTCATCGATTCGTCTATTCGAGTTTGGCTCCCACCGCCTCGCGATGGTTTTCGCGCTCCGGAGTTTCCACCGCCGGAGACTTGGTCGTCTCTATTTTCCCCGACAGCTGCGCACCATCAGCCACGCCGATGCGCGGAGCCAGCACGTTCCCTACCACCCGGCTCGAGGCGCCCAGCTGCGCACTTTCGCTTGCCTTCAAGTTTCCCTGCACCGTGCCCTCCACACAGATCTGCCGCGCCTCAATTTCAGCCTGGACTCGGCCATTCGGCCCGACGGTGACGCGGCCGTTCGTCAACTGAACCTTGCCCCGTACGTCGCCGTCGATGTAGAGGTCGGAATCTCCCGACAGGTCTCCCTGAATCTTGAGGCCGGAACCGATCTTCGAGAGGTTCGACGAAGCGGCCGAGCCGGCCGGCCCCACAGCTGCCGCCGAAGAGCTCGGTGCCACGGTCGGAGTCTGAAGCGTTGGGGCCTTCGCCGGCTCCTCAAACCTACCCCCGTGGGGTTGCTCAGAAGGCTTGACTTCGTTTGATTTGCGCCACATGAAACCTCCCGCGAATGCAGCTGAGTGGACACGGAGCTCGGCGGCACGCAGCATCCCGCGTGGTTTAGGAACTATAGTACAGCGAAAGCGGCCTGTAAACGTGGTCTATAGGCCGAGCTCGTACAAATCGCCAACAATCAGTCGATCTGTGAACCAAGCCAAGTCGGTGGTTTGGACATCTTTGTGACGCATCTCCCACAAGGAAACCAGCATTGCAACGCACTCACCGGCAAAAATACGCAGGCCGTTGCGGGTACGCCACCAGTCCTGTGGGTCATAGTCTCTATCGGGAGCAGCCACGACCCGCAGCGTCGTGCCGGGAGGAAATTGGCGCTCGGCAAGATAGCGACAGCGGCGAGTGTGATAGTTCGAAGTAACCAGAAGAATCCGCTTCCAGCCGCTCGATGAGATCAACTGGGCAAGCGCAGCCGTCTCTTCCCGGGTGTTCTGCGCCTTTTGAGCGAAACGAATGACGGCGGAGGCGGGAACGCCACGCTCCTCGAGATCGTGTTGTTCCAGTTCGGTGATGCTCGCGTAAGGCCGCAGATACCGGCCACTGGCGACCACGCGGGGCGCCCAACCCGCTCGATACAGCTGGGCTGCACGTGCGGCGCGATCGGCATCGAAATTGTCGTCCCCCAACATGACAATGGCGTCGGCTTGAGCCGGGGTCTCATCGACAACCCAGAAGTCGCCCATTAAACGCAGCAAGGGATGGCGAACGACGTATAGAGCCAAGAGCATGCACAGAAAACAGAGCAAGAATAGGATGCGAAAAAAAATCCCACCGAGCTGTGGGTTCCGCCCCGAAAGGCCAGCCGCCGGGCGAGGCGTCATTTCGCTGGGTCCAACCCACGCAGCCATTCCGCGGCTTGTTCCGGGAATATTCCGTTGAAGTAGACTTCCTTGATGCTATAGGACTTGCTGCGAGCTGGCATGATGGGAAGGATTTCTACGTGCCAATGGTAATCCCCCGCAATCGTCGCCCAATATTCGCTCAATTCGCCCTTCGTCTGCAGAGTGTTCGGCGCCGTGTGCACCACCATGTGGTAGCTAGTGGAAACCTGCAAGAGGCGGCGAAGAGTCCGGCCCAGCAGCGTTGCCAAATTGCGTCGACTTTCACCGGGTAACGAGACCTCGAACTGGTGATTGTGGGTGCGCGGCATCAACCAGGTTTCATACGGCACCCGTGAAGCGTACGGGCAAAATGCGTAGTAGTCTCCCACGTTGTCTACCAGACGCTTTTTCTGGCGAATCTCTTGCCGGAGGATGTCGCAAAAGACGCACCGTTCGCGGTCACGGAACCAGTCGCGGGCAGCACGAAGCTCATAGAGGGTGCGGCGGGGCACGAAGGTCGTCGCAATGATTTGCGAATGAGCATGAGACCATTCCTCGCCAGCGTCCGGTCCTTGATTCTTGAAGGTGGTCACGTACTTGAAACGGGCATCGCGCTTTAAATCTACGGTCCTTAACGCATAGGCCTCGAGCACACGCTGAATTTCTTCATTGCCGAGGTGGGCGAGCGTTCGCGAGTGATCGGGCGTCTCCACGATAATTTCGTGTGCACCGACGGCTGCCATGCGGTCGAAGATTCCATCCGCGGTACGCGCAGGGTCGCCTTCCACGTGATACAGCGGGAGGAAATGAGGATAGATGCGAACCTGTGGCTCCCCGCTCGGCGGCAGTTGGAGCAAGGGCACAGCTTCGGTGCCATGGCCCTGACAAAACGGGCAAGGACCGGCGCGCTCTTTTTCTCGTTCTGGATGCCCGATGACGACCCAACTTCGCGTGATCGGGTCTTTGCGAAGTTCCATCGAGTGCCTTAGGAAACAGTGCGGGACTCATCTTATACCGAAGTCTCGCAACGGGACAAAACCGTAGTGCCTTTTTTCCCTGCTCCGTGCGCGCAACGACTCGTTTGTAGACTCCGTCGAAGCTCCTTTGGTTTACACTGCGATCCGTGCAGAGCAAGCTCTGGCGCACTCAGAAGACGTTGCTTGAGGTAGGGAAAGCACGCCGCGCGGGCAAGATGACCTTGCTGCCCATGATTGCGGCCACCTACTTCATGGTGGCCGGGGGACCCTACGGTCTCGAAGAGATCGTGCAGAAGACCGGGTATCGCGCCACGCTCGTCATCCTGCTCCTCACGCCGCTTCTGTGGAGCCTTCCCACAGCGATGATGGTCAGTGAACTGGCGACCGCGATTCCCGAGGAGGGTGGCTTCTACATCTGGGTGCGGCGCGGAATGGGCCCCTGCCTGGGGTATCAGGAGACCTGGCTGACACTCGCCGGCAGTGTGTTCGAGATGGCGCTTTATCCGAACCTGTTTGTAGCTTACCTCGGGCGGTTCGCACCCAGCGTGGTTGCGGGACATCGAGGGCTGATCATCGGATTCGGAATGATCGCGCTCTGCACCATGTGGAACGCTCTCGGCACCCGAGCCATGGGCGAGGGGTCGGTGGCGCTTAACGTGGCGTTGCTACTTCCCTTCGTCGCCCTGATCGTGATCGCGCCGTTTCACTCGCAGCGAGGGCCGACAGGTGGAGTTTCTCTTCATCACGCAGATCTGCTCGGCGGAATCTTGATCGCTATGTGGAACTACATGGGATGGGACAACCTCTCCACGATTGCCGGGGAGGTGGAATCCCCGCAGCGAACCTACACGCGGGCTATGTTTGGTGCCGTGGCCCTGGTCATGGTGAGCTATCTGTTGCCGGTGGCCGCGGTGTCGCGAACAGGACTGGATCCAAACGCTTGGACCGAGGGAGGCTGGGTCGACGTGGGGCGGATTATCGGCGGCGAGGCACTGGGAATCGCCATTGCGGTGGCCGGTGTTCTAGGTGCAGTGGGATCGTTTGGAGCGCTCATGATGTCGTTCACCAGGCTCCCTCGTGTGATGGCCGAAGACGGTTATCTGCCAAAGCTATTTGCCAGGACCAGCCGACGCACAGGTGCGCCGTGGGTGGCGATCGTGATTTGCGCCGTCTTTTGGGCCGTGTGCTATCCGTTGGGATTCGAGCGCAGCTTGATCCTGGACGTGCTACTGACCGGGCTGAGTATTTTGCTGGAGTTTTGGGCGCTCGTCGCGCTCCGCATTCGCGAGCCGAATCTTCTCCGGCCCTATCGCATCCCGGGCGGGATCGCTGGGGCTATTTTGATAGGAGTTCCGCCACTTGGAATGATCATTGCCGCGCTGATGCGCAACCGCAGCGAAGGGGTCGGTCAAACGAACGAACTCGTCATCGGTGTCACGGTAATCGCGGCGGGATTCCTTTTCTATCTTGCGAGCCACTGGTTGGGACGAAGCGCCGCGTTTAAAGCCGCCCGGAGCCCGCGAGCGGAGCCATGACCGGAAGCGACGAACTAGACCGCATGTTCATGCGGGTCGCACTCGAAGAAGCTCGCACTGCATTCGATCGCGGCGAAGTACCGGTGGGAGCCGTGATTGTGATCGATGGCGCTCTGGTGGCTCGCGCGGGAAACCGTACGATTACCGACTGCGACCCGACAGCACATGCCGAGATCCTCGCGCTGCGGGAAGCGGCCAAGGCCACTGGCAACTATCGACTTCTGGGCGCTACCCTATACGTCACGATCGAGCCGTGCGCGATGTGCGCAGGAGCCATGATTCAGGCCCGGGTCGACCGGCTCGTCTACGGGGCGGACGACCCCAAAGGGGGGGCCGTGCGTTCCTGCTTTTCGGTCTTCGAGCATCCGCAGATCAATCACCGCGTAGCAGTAGCGCACGGCGTGCTGGGGCACGATGCGGCAGCGCTGCTCAAAAGCTTCTTCGCTGCGAGGCGCTAGCTCCCAGATGAATCCATTTCGGTTTCATCCTATACTTTGCTCTCCTGATTCCCGTGCGCTTCGATCCACTGAGAGCTTGCCGTGAAACGGTCGACGAAAATACTCGGGGCGATAGGGTTTCTCGTTATCGCGGCGTTGGTGCTGCTTCCTTTTATTGTAAATGCAGGCAAGCTCCGTCCGGCCCTCGAAAGGCAGCTGGCGGCCGCCCTGGGCCGCAGCGTTCAGTTGGGCGATCTGAGCTTTTCGGTCCTCTCCCGGAGTTTGGTTGCGAGCGACATCAGGATTTCTGACGACCCCAGCTTCAGCTCCTCTCCGTTTCTAACGGCCAAAGAGCTTCGGATCGGTGTTTCTCTAGCACCGCTCGTTTTCTCGCACCAGGTAAGGCTGCGCAGTTTTCGACTCGAGTCACCGCAGATTAACATCATTCGAGCTTCCAATGGCACGTGGAATTTTTCGAGCGTCGGCCACGCTGCCGCCGCAGATACGGCACATCCCAACGGTTCTCTGCCTTCGCTACCGGACCTTTCCGTTGGCGAAATCAGCGTTGAGGACGGCCGGGCGGTGATCGCGACGCTGCCTTCGCACGGCGAGCCCAATGTGTATGACCACGTGAACTTCACCGCACGCGACTTTTCGTTTGCGTCGCCATTTGCGTTCGAGTTGTCTGCCAACCTGCCCGCCGGCGGTACGATCCACGCCAGCGGCCGGCTCGGCCCCATCAACCGCCAGGATGGCGCCGCCAGCCCAGGCGACGCGCACGTGATTGTCAAGAACCTGGACCCGATTTCGGCGGCATTTCTGAACCCGAATGCGGGCTTGTCTTTTCTGGGAGATTTCGACCTGCACGCCGCGTCCGACGGACAAACACTCACGACACAGGGCACTGTCCATCTCCAAAACTTGAAACTCCGAAAAGGCGCGACCGCCGCACCTAGACCGATTGAGCTTGTTTACACAGGCACGCATCGTTTAAGGGAAAACACCGGCGAGATTCAGGATGCCACGATAAAGGTTAGCGACACGGCGATCCACGTAAACGGCACGTATCAGATTCTCGAAATGGATGCAAAGGACGCCGTGCTGAATCTGAAAATCACCGGGCAGAACCTGCCGATTGATGATCTCCAGATGCTGATGGCGGCCAGCGCCGTCCGGCTGCCCAATGGGTCGTTGCTGAAGGGCGGAACGGTCACAATGGACCTCGCGGTCACCGGGCAGGAAAACTCGCTGGTGATCGCTGGGCCGATCACCGTCGACAATACGCGCCTGGTCGGTTTCGACGTCGGTTCCAAAATTCATGGCATCGCAGCATTGAGCGGAGTCCAGACGGGAAACACGACCGAGTTTAAAAAGCTGCACATGAACGTGCGTGTCACGAATTCTGGCGCGGCGGTCGAGAAGATGGACGCGGTGATTGTTGCCATGGGCGAGGTCTCGGGCAACGGGACAGTCTCGCCGGACGATCAAGTGAACTTCCACCTCGTCGTGGTCGGCGTCAAAGCGAAGGGCATCGGCAAGGTCGGCGTGGGACTTCTTACAGTGCTCAACGGTCAGAGCGGCGCCGCTGTCCCACTGCGGGTGACCGGCACGTCCGAGGATCCTTCGATCACTGCCGACGTCGGCGGCATTGTCCAGAAACAAAAAAAGGCCCTCTTCAAATAAGAATTAGAGTCGTGTGCTGTCGCCGGGAAGCAACTTCAGGCAACGGCGACCCTTGTACTTGACGGGGGTCCCGACAAGGGGTAGCGTTTTTCTGCCCAGTATTCTTGCTTGGCGCGCCAAGTCAGCGAGCACTGAGGTGAGCTTATGCCGAAGATTTTCCTGCGTGCTAATTCGATCATTCTCGTAGGTGCCTTGCTTGGTTTTTCAACGGGGTGTTCCAAGCGTGCCAGCGACGACACGATCACAAAAAGCATCCAGACTCAGGTCGCGGCGGACCCGCAAACGAAGGACTCCAACGTCACCGTGACCACGAAAGACGGCAAGGTGACGTTGACAGGAACGGCTAGTAACCAGGCCGCGCAGCAGAAGTTGGAACAGATCGCCCGCCAAGAGCCTGGAATCTCGACCGTAGACAATGAGATTTCGGTTCCTCCGCCACCCCCACCGATTGTAGTGCCCGCCGGGACGGATCTTGTCGTTACCTTGAGCCAGACTCTCGGATCCAAGTTAAGCCAAACAGGCCAAACTTTCCTGGCCAATGTGGCTCAGCCGGTGAGCGCAGGTGGCCAGATGGCGATACCGAAGGGATCAGCTGTTAGCGGCACGGTTGTTACCGCCAAGGAGAAAGGCAAAATCAAGGGCGAGGGTCAATTATCACTGACCCTAACGAACGTCACCGTCAACGGCCATACGTATCCGATTCAGACCGTTACGCTCGACAGCACAGTGAAGGGCAAGGGGAAGCGCACTGCTGCCACGACCGGCGGCGGAGCGGCTGGGGGTGCGTTGATTGGAGGGATAGCAGGAGGAGGAAAGGGAGCCGGCATCGGGGCTCTTGTCGGAGCGACGGCGGGATTTGTAGGAGGCACGTTCACTGGAAACAAACAAATCGAGCTCCCGGCAGAATCTGCGGTCACTTTCAGCCTGTCGGCACCGTTAACGCTTCCACCGCCCTCACCATAGTCTTGCTTTTGATTTCGGATACGCTTTTAGGGACAACCCCTGGGACTACCGTTTGTCGGGTCATGCTGTTTCCCGACTGATCCTTATGCTGCGTCGTCCGGCATTCACGACGCGCTAAGATCGCGATTTGACTGCGCTGGCCTGCTCTCTCCATCGCTCAGCGTTCACACCCATCACGAGAAGCCAAAGCATCAGCAATCCCTCCCCGAGGATGCCGAGGGCCTCAAGATAGCCGGACAGATGGCTTGTGGGCGGGAGTGTCAGAAAGATCAGCCAACCCAAACCGGCCAGCACCATCAGCACACCCAGAAACCGAGGCAGGAAGATCGACCTGAGAATGAGGTAGCCGATCAGGAGGCAGTAGGGTCCGAAGAATAGCAAGGGGCTAACCTGAGCGGCGAGATTAAAGAGGTTAAGAGCCGTAATGGCGCATCCGACAAGGCTGAAGAGGGCAGCGACTAAAGAGAGGCTCTTGTTGACGGGCTTAAACATGAAATAGAAGAGCAACGTCAGGCCGATATAAAACGCGGTTGCGATCAAGTTGGCAGTGAGTCCATACAGAGCGAAGCCGTGGTTAACCAGGAGCTGCGCGAATATCGCTGTCAAAAAATAGAACAAATAAGCGGCACCGGTGGTCCTGGCCTTGAAACGCGGGGACGTTTCTGCAGTTCGTTGCATCATTTCATGCCTCCAGGAGATAACCGAGGCAGCACGAGCGTCGGCGACCGACGCTTCGCATTAGGCGCAGCCACGGCCTGCGCCGGTCCCTAGGGCGCACGCTTCGACTGCGGACGAGTGAGCCTACTCTGCCTCAGGCTTGGCGCCTGGAAGTCGCTTCTTGAGCATATCGATTTGGCCAGCGTGGTGCGACTCATGCTCACAAACATGGAACCACTTGCAATAGTTGTTTGTCGGTCCCCAGAACCAGTCCTGGTCAACGGCCATAAGCCAGGCATCGTCGCGCTTGCGAAACTCAGCGAGTGATTTCTCGCGAGCCTCCTCGAGAGCGTTCAAATAATAGTCGAGGTCATGCCCTTTGATAATCTTGCGCCCAGCGTCTCCCAGATTCATGGCCGGGTCCCATTTTTCTTTGACGGCATCTGGCCAACTGCCCCATTTCATTCCCCCAAAAGTATTCATTTGGTAGTAAGTTTCTGTTGCTGCTAGATGCAACAGCAGCGCCCCAATACTGTTCGCACGAGCGTCAAAGAGGTAATCCAGGTCTTCCCTCGTCATGCCCGTCACAGGGCTGATCACGGCGGTCTGTATCCATGTCAGCATGGATACGATTGTCCCGACGTACGGCGAGTATCCTGGCTTCGGCCCAATGATGTTTATGTTCGCGTCGGCTGCGGCAATCGCGAATTCCGATGGCATTTGAAAACCGGCAAGCCCTACCGAAAACGCGGCTGTTTTCATAAATCCCCTGCGGCCTGCAGAATCTTTCAGTCTCATGAGGTTTCCTCCCACCGAAGACTCCTGTGCCAGACCACCGGTTCAATGTCGAACCTGTACCACAGACGGTTGCTCTGTACAACCGCGAGCCTGCTGGGCTAAGAAGCGACGGTGTTCGGCCGTGCTACGGCATGAGCCGCGCTGCTCATTCAGGATTTTAAGGCTGGACTGAACTCGGCAGTACGCCGCGTAAAACTCGGGTGGTACTTGCACATCAGAAAAGTTGGCGAAGCGGGTGGGATACAATGCATGGCTAATTCACGAGATGTTCAAGAGGCTGTGAAAAGGTTCAGTGTGCTAAGGCCCTCGGTTTTTAGGGAATGCGGGAGAGACGCTCTTTGCTTGTGGGCTTTTAAGAACAAGGCGACCCGAGAGACCAGAATTAGTCGGGCAAGTCGAGGGCGGGGTTACGGTCGAAGAAATTCACGGGCCTCAACTCGAACTCATGCCAGACGGTGGGCATGACCGGCCAATCCTCTGCGTGCGGTACATGGTGAAAACCAATGGTGTACCAGAGGACGATGTCGGTGTTCTCGATAGCACGATTAGCCTTGGTCCAAGCGGGTAAGCCGTCTCCTCCCTTGCTTTGCATAGGATAGTCGCCAGCGGCGTAACGCTCGTTGTCGCGATAGGGAGTCACCCAAAGCTGATAATCGGTGAAGCCAGCGCGCTTTTGGGGATAATCTTCGGGAACGAGCAGGGACATGGCGTTTTCGCCGCCCATCAATTCGTAGCCGACCGGATAGCCTAGCGAATTCTTCACACTCGGATTGATGACGCGCCAGATTTCGGGATGCTCCATGTTCATCTGAATTTTGGCTTGCTCTTCGGTCTTGGCGATTTCGGGCTCAGCGACCCACAGGCTCTTGCGTAGACTCGGGGGCGGCAATCGCTTCATCTGCAATTTGTCTCTGACAAAACTATTCGCTGTACCGTCGATATCAAAATCGAGGCGGAAGCAGAAGAAGTGGTCGTGGTCGACGGCCACGGTATTTTCGGCAATGAAGCGGCCATAGAGGCCGTCTTGTCCATCTGAATCTTCGGCAGCGGTGCGGCTCTTGACCGCTTTTGTTTCGTCAAAGCCGGTGGCACCGACGCGGACGCGCATGGTTCCGTTCTGCTGGAAAATCCAGTCGAGGACGTAATCGTAGTTGCCGAAGACGCCGATGGTGCGCAACACGAGGTCGCGCATTTTGCGGCTCTCGACTGTTTCGCCGCCGTGTCGCCAAGCCATGTAGCCGGAGGGCTGCTCGAACAGGCAAGCCGCGCGCGGGCGCAAGCGAGGAAGGCCCTTCCAGTTGGCGAAGGCCTGATCGAAATAAACGGCATTCTCGGGGCAATCGTCGCCGGGTTCGAGCGAACTGGAAAATCCGTCGGCATACTCACCGGCGTCAAAGAAGGAACGGGCAAACCAGCCTTCGCTGGGGTCCATGTAGGGAACAAACATTTCTGAAAGCGATCCCTCGTAGAGAATGGAGCGCAAACGGTCGCCATCGTGATAGGCGACGTTGGTGAGGACCAAGCCGACGCGGCGGTCGATGCGAAAATGGAAGTTCCATTTTTCCCAGGAGACGGATTGACCGTCGAGGCGGAAGGAGGGGCCGAAGGGCTGGTCGACATTGAGGGGAGGTGGAGTCGCGCGCAGCGGGCTGATGGAGGCGAGGTCGTAATTGCCTTCTGGGTGCGGTAAGGGAACAACGCCTGTGTCGATCACGCGCAGGACTTTCTTTTCGTTGCCGTCCCACAAAATGGTGAGCCCTTCGATGGGGGCAAAATCGTGCAACGGACCAAACTGCTGGAAACACATGGAGCGAAAGAGGCGTCTTCCCTGCTCTTCGGGGGTAGCGAAGTAGCCCGTTCCATAGCCGAAGCACAAGACGGTGCCGAGATCCGTGATACCTCTCTTTTTCAGTGCTGCTTGCACCTCTTTGTTATCTTTCACGGACTCGTCAATCTCGTTGTTCTCTTCTTCCGGGGAATTCGGCTGCACGCCTTTCACTTCTGTCCAGGAGACGAGCTTCTTGAGATTCACATCCACGACAGCTTCGAATGTCCGTGGCCCTTGCATGACGACGACAAAGGCTTCGCGGCGCATGGGCTCACCGGGTTTCCAGGCGAGGACTTCTTCCTTGGGCGGCTCCTTGAGGCAAATGGTGGGATAACGCGTCTTGGCGTCGACTTTGCCGGAGGCTTGCAGGACTTCATAAACTGTCCAATGCTCGGAAGCGGTGAGACCGTCCAGAGGATGCTTGGAAGTCTGCGCGCGCGCGGGCAGCCCAGTCACCAGCGCCATCGCAGCGGCAACGGTAATCAGGATGGTTCTGCTCCGATTCCAGGGCCCAGTGAGAGAATGACAAGGACTGGACATTGCCAAATCACCTCATACGAAGAAGATTGTCGTTTTTGTTTGCGTCATCCGAGACTCGTGCAAATCGGACTTCAGCCAAGACTGCGCGTGCCCCGGTGACCCGACGATGCGGTAGTGGGAAACAGTGATGAAGGGATCGGGTCCGGGCACGGGGCCTTATCGTAGTTCGCCTCACCGAAGCAGTCAACGTCACGAAACTCGTCAAGCGCACAGGGGACCGAGATTTCGGCGCCGCGTTGTGCCGCAGCTTCGTATCGCGGAGACGGATAAAAGCTCTCTGGCTCCCCGCGACCGTGGATCATCCTTCATAGCCCGGGACTTTGTTTATGCCGATCTCAGATGATCACTCCAATGGATTGAAACGGGGAAGTCTTGAGCACCTTGTGGCCTAACAGAATCTCTTTCTCCCCTGTCGTTCGGTCATAAACCACCTTGCTCACCATCTCAAGTTCCGGCTGCCAATCTGTGATGCCCGTGTTGCTGACCGTGCTCCATCCTATGTTCTTCGCCATACTCTCCAGCTCGTCCTGAAAGAAAGCGGAGCGCGGGGGGTGGCCGAGAAGGGCCAGTTGCGGCGTTTCACTCACTGAACCCCGCCAGCGGGTTCGGTTCATCCGGATTGACCCGCACCACAACACGATTGCCGAGTAACATCGCGATCCAAATTCGCAGCCCGATACCCAACAACATGAACAGAGGGTGCGTTTTCCAATAAGCCCGGTACACTCGTGACAGCTCGGCCTTCTCCGAAACGATCTGTGCTGTTCCAGCGACTGCGGGGCCATGGTTACTTCCGACGTAGCAGATCGCCCGTGAGTTCCTGCGCAATCGCCTCACTTTGTAGGAGTTCTTGCCAGTCAGAAATTCAATCTGTCCCCCGTTGACGATTAGCCAAACTTGAACCTTCACTAATTCTCCGGACTTCTTGTAGGAGCCGAACCACTGCATGTGGCGCTTAAGGGCACTCTGGAGCTCTGGAGTCATGGCAATGTTGATAGCCCCACAAAGTCCCATTGGTCAAGAGGGCAATCTGAGCGCTAGCTGTTGCAAAATCGCGATTACACCCACAACCAAAGTCTCTGGGCGGATGGTCGGCCACTCGGAAACTCGGAATGGCGGAGAGGGTGGGATTCTAGGCATAGTTGCTGAACCTTGCCTCGCTCTGCACCGCCTTGTGGTGCTACCGTCCTCCAATCCTCAGAAAATATTAAATTTAGCTCCATGTTGACCATTGTGCCCAAAGGGGTTGGAGGCGAGTGAAACTCGGCTAATTCCGCGGAATTCAGTAGCAACAAGAAGCAGCACTTTGTTACCTGGCTCAGCGGGTAGAACATCGGTCCTCTGCATGCAATCATGTCTTGTCGTGGTCCCATAAATATGGGAGGATACGGCTTATGAAGACGACACTCGAAATTCCCGACCCAATCTTCCGTCGCGCGAAGTCGAAGGCCGCAGAACAAGGCATTCCGCTGCGCCAGTTCGTCACCGAAGCCGTTGAAGACAAACTAGCCGCCAATACCAAGACCGAGGATAAGCCCTGGATGATAGCTTTCGGCAAGCTTCGGCATCTGCGCAAGGAAACGGCCCGAATCAACCGCATCATCGAAGAAGAGTTTGAACAAATCGAGCCCGAGGATCGATTGTGATCCTGGACACCAATGGGGTTTCAGCCCTGGCCGAAGGCGAATCAGCACTCGAATCCATACTTCGTAAAGCCAACCGGGTTGCGATCCCCGTTATCGTTTTGGGCGAGTATCGGTACGGGATTTCGCTGTCTCGCGAGCAAAAGCGCTACGAAGAATGGTTGACGGAGTATCTACCGAAGTTTCTGATCCTCGATATCGATGAACGGACTACCGTGCCGTACGCGGCCATTCGTTCGGAGTTGAAGAGAGCAGGAACGCCCATTCCGTCCAATGATGTCTGGATCGCAGCCCTTTGCCGCCAGCATTCATTGCCACTGCTTACCCGTGACCGTCATTTCGATGCCGTCGCCGGAATTCGGAGGATCGCCTGGTAGGACCCTTCTTCAAGACAGACCCCGCCAGAGTATTTCGACTTGTCTAGTTCGGTTTTTGAGCCGTCCTTTATCTATCCAACATAGTGACAAGATATGGCGGAGAGGGTGGGATACCGTGCGTGGCGAATCCACGAGAGGCTGCGAGAGGCTGTGAAAGGTTCAGTGTGCTAGGGCCCTCGGTTTTCACGGAATTAGGCGGATAGTGGTCAAACCCCAATATCCATGCGGGTCGTCGCAATTTCCAAAACTCCTTAATTGACTCCCTTTCTGTATCACGGTATCACGCGCAACGAGCTATTGGTTGCCGTCTCCTTTCGAACAAGAAATTGATCGCCGATAAATGGGCTTAAGGCGTTAACTACGGCCTCTAAATTGCTTATCCAGCATCGCACCTTGCAGGTCAGAGGGGAAGTTGTGTATAATTTAGACTGAACATACACACTGGAGATTCGAATGAGCAAAGCAGCATTAACGCGCACCAATCTTTTGCTTGAGGTTAGCAAAATTCGCCGGCTTCGCAAGGCCCTCAAATCACGCAGCAATTCTGAAGCGGTGCGCAGAACTATCGACGAGCGGCTCTCTGTGGAAGCGGGGCTCGCGGCGCTGCGAACCCTGAGAAAGCTTGGCGGTTCTGAGGATGTCTTCGGGCGCGCTACCGCAAAAAATAATGCATGAGTACTCTGCCCCCCGGTCCTCTCCTCTTCGATACGGGCATTTACATTCGGTTCAGCCGAGGCGAAAACTACTTCTGGCTAGGCGACGACGCGCGGGTTTTCCAGCGGACAATTTTGACTGCTGTTGTGGCCGCGGAACTTTATGCCGGCACGCATAATCTTCGTGAGAAGCGCGTCTTGGACGAGCTTTGCCAGGCGCACGGCGCCTTGGGTCACTTCTCGTCACCGAGTGCAGCATCATGGATAGCGACAGGAATCCTGCTACGTCGTGCGCGAAGCGTCTTCGGACAAATCGACTTTGTCCATCATTTTCGCGATTTGCTGATCGCGGTGGAGGCTGTTCAGTTAGGCGCCACGCTCGTAACAGAGAATGTCGGAGATTTTGGTCGGTGGAAGTCGTTATTTGCTTCCGCTCGGAAGACTTTGAAGGTTTTCGATCCATCCTAGAGCGCCAAAATCAGAACATCTCGGAGCAAGGATAAGCGAGATTGAACGTGCCGGCGTATCCGGCACGATTGGAACATGGATGCCACGAATGTGTCCAGGCCGGACCGGAAAAAATGGCGGAGAGGGTGGGATTCAAATATTCTTGGTGTAGGACGGTGTAGGAAGGTGTGGGACGGTGAGAAGGCCCGCATCTCCTTGATCTTACGTAATTTGGGAATGAGGCCGTTTGGTGTGGGCTACGCTGCAGCTGGAGGCCGACGCTCTGATCGAGATCAGCAACCTGCTCGCTTCAAGAATTATTAGGGAGAAGGAATATCCCACCTGGGAAGATCACCTTGACATGCACAATTGGGTATTCCATCGTGCGCTGGACTTCCTGAGGAAAGACCACTGGCGTTGCCATCGCTGTGCCGGCTGTAAGCGCTATATGGTGGTTTGGAAGCGAAACACTAAATTCTGCGACCGCTCAGAAGAGGAGGGTTGCAGAGCAAAACACTTGGCGCGGAAAAAGGCTATGGCCAAACAGGCTCGCACCAAAGGCAAGAAGTATCCTAGCCGCCAGCCGGCCTACCGTCGGAAGCAATATCGCTTGAAGAGACAAAAGAAGCGGCGACAATTGCAGCGTGCGGGAAGTATTTGACGAGACCGAAATCGCCCCAGGCCGCGACTTTTACATACGCTACAACCCATCTCATACATGTCTCGAGTCCCCAAAGCCGAATTCTGGCCGCCTCGGTTTTCTCTTGACTTCCCCGTCGACAGAACTTCCGGATTGCCTGTTAATCTGGCGCCACGATTCCGGCGTCATCTTCCGCGTGCGAGAAACTCGTCGCCGAGTGTTTCGGGGTCATTTCCCCCACATGTCCAAATGCCCATGCTAATAGCGTCATGACCTTACTATCTAGAATCAGTGGACCGGCAGTTTCCAGACGTAGATGCCGCTCTTGAACGCACCCTCAAACAACAAACTCCCGTCGGCGCTGAACGCCAGATTACTCTTGCCAAATATGGGGCCCCAATGTGACGGCGCAATGACTGCCGCAAGCGAACCCGCGGTGGTCCCGCTGTCCACATCCAACAAGTCAATAAATCCCCAAGATCTTTCAACAGCAATCCGTTTCCCGTCGGGAGATAAAACGCCGCTAAACGCTAGCATCTGCGGATAAGAAACAGACGCGCGTTCCTTCCACGTGGCGACATCCCATAGTTTGACTCTGTACTCGGTTGTTCCGCTAAAAGTGTGAAGATCTACGGGCACCCTTTGCGATTCCTGCCCGGTCGTCAGCAGCCACCGGCCATCTCGGCTGAACGCGAGCGAGTTAGTGACCATCTTATGCGCCGCAAAGGTCTGCAGTTTTCGCCCCGTGTTCGCGTCCCAGATCTCGACGTTCCCCACCGCCTGCTGCCCCGGCTCGGCAACAAGCTTCCCGTCCGGGCTGATCGCTAACTGAAAAGCACCATACCAAACGGTCTGCGTCTTCCCGTCCGCCGCAAATTTCAGCGATTGCGCGTATCCCAGTTTAGTTTGCGCCGTATCACCGCCGCCAAACGCTATCCACTGCACCGGCGCGCCTCTACGAGGATCTCTCTCCGGCTTGACGCTGGCCGCGACGGCCCACGTCCTCGTGTCCCAAACCACTAGCGAACTGCCGGGGCTGGGAAACACACCGGGATTAGCCGCCAGCCAGCGTCCGTCTGGGCTGAACACCAGCGTATCCGCGTCTTCGTTCGTAAGCGTGGTCACGATCTTCCCATTCGCAGGATTCCGCACTGTCACTCCCGGAGCCGCGCACACTAGCCATCGCCCATCCCGACTCATGACTATGGCTTGCGGCCAAGGCTGGGCGGCGAATTCACGAACCTCCCGCCCTGTGGCAACCTCCAGAATCTTGACGGAATTCAACGGATACCCCGCGGCCGCAACTTGCTTCCCATCCGGGCTGAATGCGACGGTCGTCAACCCGATCGAATTGACCAAGTCCTGCTCACCATGCACACTGCTGATTGCGGCTCCGGTAACGACTGACCACAAGCTCAATCCGCGTGTAGAGCCGCGGCCCGTAACCGCAATCTCCTGTGCATCTGGACTGAAAAAGACGTATTCGGCATCTTGCTGCGGAAAGGTCCATTTCACCTGGAGATTCGTGAGGTTTGTCACCCATACGCTGCGTGTCAGAGAGCTTTCGGGAGGCGTACTTGCCATCCACTGCCCATCCGCGCTAACAGGACCGACTACGTCGAACACCGGCGAACTCTTCACCAGCTTTCCGGTAGCCAGCTCCCACTCCTCCACCGTACCCTGTGGGTCCTGTTCGTCCTCAGTTAGCCCGGATGCCACGAGCATTCCATCTTTTGTGATGACCAGCCCTATAATTCCGTACCATTTCGTCGGAATGGTCCGAAGGATTTTTCCGCTGGCGGCGTCACGGACCTCGATAGGAACTGTTGAACCTTCTGGCACCGTCCCGCTCGTTGTCCATGTTTTTCCGTCTGGACCATAGACAAGCAGCGCTCCCGCTCCGCTGCGGAGCTTCGTTGAAGAGACGACTGTCGCTTTTTGGAAATCCCAAATCGTGACTCTTCCGTTGTCGCGGAGTTCCGCGAGATGAGTTCCGTCGGGGCTGAACGCCAGCTTTACCACTGTATTCGGTGCCTCTGGCCGCGAAAGTCGGCTCTGCTCGGCTCCCGTTGCTGCGTTCCAGACCATAACCGTATCGCCATATCCACCCGAAGCGAGCCACTGGCCATCGGCGCTAAACGCGAGCGCCCCAAGAGCCCAGCTGTTGATTGCAGGAAACACTTGGTCTGGAGGACGCGAACCCGGTGGGATTTGCGGCAGCGCGGCTTTTTCCGCGGGCACGCCAAGCACGCCAACCCTCGCCGGTGCTGGCTGCGCCCCCTGTTGCGCAAACGCCACCTGAGGACAGAGAGCGAGGCCCAATAAAGAACAGAACGCTCCAGCGACTTTTTTTGCCTTCGGTGCAACCGACCACGATTTTTCACCTAAGCGAGATTTCCACATGGGATTTCTCCAGGTCCTCGGAGTGCGAGAGAACGGCCCTGAATGCCAGGGGATTCTCCTGGAAGCTCAGGGATGATGCCCTTGCCTCGATACCCGATTTTCTCTCGACGACCAGAAAAGGGCGCTGTATTTCCACGCCACGTTGCTGATTGGATAAGGTGGTCTGGTTCAGACAGAATCGCGATCAATGCCCGATTAGTCAGCAAGAACGAAGTTATGCCCCGAAACAGAGCAAACCGAGCCGTCAATGTGCGACACTTGCCAGCGCAACGCAAAGGCTGCTAGGGTGCAAAAAATGAAGTTTCCGACGCTAAAAGACGTGGACGCAGCCAACCGGGAGCTGCTTGCCAGGTGGTATCGGTTTCTGATGGCCAGTACACCCGAACAGCAGAAGGTATTGAAGCGTATCGAGGTGCGATTCAAAAAAGAAGGCGGAATGACTCCCGCTCTCTCGAGGAAGATTGGTCGCTAGCGTTAGGCCACTGTCTTTCGCCGTTGGGACCGCTCAATTTTCTCGCGAATATCTGGCGGCATTTCATCCGACAAGTAGATCATCGTTGTCTTTAAGTCCTGGTGGCCGAGCAGCCCCATGATCGTCATCGGGTCAATCTGACCGTCACGGAGCCACCGCGTAGCCGCCGTCTTGCGAAGTCGATGTAGATAGTGTTTCTTGCAGACAGGATGAGTGGCACAGGTTACCGGCTTCCCCAGCCAGGTCGTTTTGCAGTGACTGCAGTTCAAGCCTGCCTGCAGCGCGATTTTCTTGAACCGATACAGCAGCTTCCCATCTGGCCCTCCCTCACGATTCCGAAACCTTCCGGAATCGTGACGTACTGCCAATCACCTGTAGGATCGGGCTGCCAGTTCCCGTGGTGATTTTTGTTGCTCGCATCCGAATTGCGACTGTCATTGACGGCTCCGTGAGCGTAGAAGCGATTTCGAACACACGGTGCGGATAGTCCCGAAAGTGGGCGGTCTCATCCGGAATTCATGGCTAAAATTGTCAGACCTGTACCAAAGCAGTCAAATAGGCGGGAAAAGTAAAATGGCGGAGAGGGTGGGATTTTAACCGTGTTCGCTTGGGTTAGCGTAGGTTAGCATAGGTAGGTGAAAAACGACGGAAACACAGGAGTTGCGACAATTAGGAAATAAGCCTGCAAAATAGCGGACGTGGAAATGCCTAATTGACCCTTCCGAATGTAACACCTGTAACACAGTTGAAGAGCTCTTTCAGTTCAGCCCTCGTAACGTTGCCAATTTATTTCGCCCAGTCTTCCATCTTCAGGTGCTTGATCCGCTTGAACGTCATATCGCTCGACACGAGAACCAGCCCCAGCGAAAGAGCGTGGGCGGCAATCATCATATCCAAGCTCCCCAAGAGTTGACCCTCGCGCTCAAGTGCGACCCGGAGGTCACCGTACCGCTGCGCTGACTCAGAATCCCAGAGAAAGACTGTCAACGCTAGGAGAAATGTCTTTCTCGTCGATCGCAAGGGTGTTCGATGGCCCCTTGTTCATTGCTGCAGCAAGGCTTGTAGCCTGGAAACGGGCAGAAAATCACGCCGATTCAGTAGCACGGAGTAGCAAAACATCACTGCATGGAGAACTTTCTAAGCTCAGGCACAAGTTGTCGGGAACTGAGGAATCGCGCACTGCGGGCCGCCGCATCCGCGTCTCGTGCCGATGAGAAAAATAATTTCAACGATGATGAGCCGAACCATCTCGCACTACCGCATCCTCAAGCGGAGCTCATTTAGCCGAGCGTGCTACGCTATCCTCGTTAACGTTTCGCGTCTAATAGAACTGCTGGCCGTTTCTTCGCAAGAGTGAGGAGTCGAAGCGCCGTACTCTGTGGCTTTCGGATTCCTTGTTCCCAGCTTTGTATAGCTTTTGGACTAACGCACAGAAAGGTCGCGAACACGGCTTGACTCGCATGTAGGTTCTCTCGAATGCGACGAATCTCGGCGGGCGTCATCGGTTTTGGTGGAGCGGCGAGCTTCGAAACGCGCAGATCTACCTTCTCTCCGCGTTCGTAAGCCAAAGCATCCGTCAACGATTGGCGCAAATCATCAAAAATTCGCACTTTAGTCTTTTTTGCCATGTCCTACTCCTTTTTCAATTCTACGACCATCTGACGAATCACTCTTCGCTCATCATTGGTCAGGTCTTCTTGCTCATCTTTGCCAAATAAAAAAAGTAAATGAATGTGACCCTTATGCTCCAAGTATAGATGCATGTATCGATATCCGCCGCGTTTGCCCTTTCCACGAATCGGGTCTGCCGCCCGTGCTTTTCGAACTCCCCCTAGCCCGCGCACCAAATCTCCGCTATTTGGGTTCTTGAGAAGATCGTCCTGTATCTCTTGTAGTACCTCGTCGGCTTGGTGTCCAGTTAGCTCCCCGAGACGCCGAGTAAAAGACCGCGATTCTATGAACTCAACCACAGTGTAGTATATACCACAGAGTAGTAGTAGATGTCAAGCCCCAGACCCACGCTGGTTGGTCGGGCCGTCTGGCGGAACGGAATCAACGACGCATTAACATGGCGGAAAGGGTGGGATTTTAACCATTTACGCTTGGGTTAGCGTAGGTTAGCGCAGGCAGGTGCAAAATTGAAGGAAACACAGGGATTGCCGGAATTAGGAAACAAGCCGCCAAAATCGCAGGGGCACAAATGCCTAATTGACCCACTCGAATGTAACACCTGTAACACAGATAAGGTCTCAACCAGAAGCAACGGGAGCGGGACTATACTGGGAAAACGAACCTGCCGCCTCGTGGGCGCGCTTACAAATGAAAAAGCATTTCGTAATCAGCCTACTGCTATATTTCATCGTCGGTTTTGTCTCTCTATTTCTGCTGACGATGGCCCTTGTGCATGGAATTATTTCGCCGCGCGAGCAAGCAATTGGCATGTTGGTTTGGGCCGTCGCCATGTGTGCTCTACTGGCGTTCCTCGGCAGGCGATTGGCGAAGCTGTCGGGGCAATCGCTGGGCCTCTCAGTACAGGACAGCAACGAAGCATTGTCGCTGCCAAAGTGTGGATCGGCGTGCTCTTGGTACTGTTCCCAATCGGCCTCGTCAATGGCATCTCACACCACGCGTGGGCACCTACAATCAGCGGCGCAGTAGTGAGTGCGTTGATGATCTACGTCGGGGTAGCACAAATCAGACGTCTGAGACGAACCCTGAATTGAACGTAATGCCCTTGGCGTGGGTGGCCCGATTACCGTTCCAAAAGATGAGCCGAGTATCCTTGTGCGGAAGCTAGAGTAGACCGGATGTTTATTGCTGTTCTTGATCGTCTAAACATTGGCGGAGAGGGTGGGATTCGAACCATTGATTGCGGAGCCTTGTACGGCCTTGCATCGCCTTGTTCGGACACAAGAAACAAAGCACTTATCGGAATTTCGATTTCCGCCCGATTTTATCGACGTGTTCTGAAGGCTAATTCAGACGAAAAATGTAGCACGGCAATGAAAAATGTAGCAAGGAACCGTGGCACCCGGTAGTGTCTCAGTTTGAAATTCGGGTTTCGATCCAAAGTGGGCCTGACGAATCGGCGCAGTCCGTCGGGCGAGTCGCGCGATTAAGCAGGAACGTACGTCAGCCTAATCACGTCCTCGCCAATTCGTTCGCTGGCCACAAGGCGGAGCCGCGGCCGTGGGCCGACGAAGAATGGCTGGCCACGGCCAAGCACGATAGGGTGGATGTAGAGTCGATACTCATCAATCAGACCAAGGCTGGTCAGGCTCCCTGCCAGGTTTGGTCCGGCTACGT